>JAPSHM010000140.1 GCA_031179845.1 Pedobacter sp. | reverse complement strand
GTTGTGAATACACTAGACTCTTCCCAGGCCGAAAGCATAAATATGCGGTGTGCTGATTCCCCATTATTTAACGCTTCCTTGGTGTGCATGTCAATACAGAATGCGCATCGGTTGATCTGTGAACTGCGCAGTTTTATCAATTTTTTGTTTGTTTCAGACAAACTGGTGTTCTTCAAATAGCTTTCCAAACCAATCATTGCTTTATAGGCAAGTGGCTGAGTTTCGGCAATGTTTACTCTTGTTTCCATATTTTAATATTTAATACTTCAAAGGTGAGATTTTACTTGCAGGCAAAACTTAAACCAGTTTAAGAAAACGTTTTTTTTCGAATTTCACTTAAATATTCAGGACTGATTCCCAAGAAAGAAGCAAGCAGGTATTGGGGAACGCGTTGCACAAAACCAGGGTATTTCAGAACAAACTGATGATAAAGATGCTCTCTTGAATATTCGTAAAGAACGCGGATCCTTGTCTGCGCCGCGGCATTGGCCCGTTGATGGATGATTCTAAAATGCCGTTCTAATATAGGAAACTCCGCCAGCAAATTCTCAAAGCCCTGATAATCGATGCTTAAAACTTCACTATTCTCAACGGCCTGAATGGAATAAGCTGAATTGTTTTGATTTTGAAAAGCGGTAAAGTCGGTCAACCACCACCGCTCCAATGCGAAGCTTGTGGTTTGTTCAGTTCCATTTTCTTTTAAAAAATACAAGCGCAAACACCCCTTCGAAACAAAATAAATGTGGTGGCAGGACGCTCCTTCGTCAAGAAGGATAAATTTCTTCTTTACTTTCAACACCTTGAAGCGTGCCGAAATCCGCAAGGCATCTTCCTCGCTCAATTGGATATTGGTTTGAAGGTGATCTGTAAGTTCCTGAGACATGTATAAACTCGCTGTTGCAATATGATCTTAGTTTTGGCAAGATAGAAATAATATTACCGATCCTGGTTGCCGATATTAAGTTTGATGGCCGACAAGTACACCCATATTATAAAAAACATTTGCAGGGGAATTCGATACCATAAATAACTGGGTCCGTTTCCATCAAATGTTGCCGTGCGAAGATTTACATGATTCATCGTTGCATATATATTAGAAGAAATGACCATGACAAAAAAGAGGATCAGCAACCAAGCTGTCAACTTTTGGTATTTTGGCACTAAAAGTCCAACCGCTGCCAGTATTTCAATAATACCTGTTAAATAGACTAATTCAAGCCTGTATGGAATAAAATCCGGCAACATGAGTATCATTCCATCTGTGTATACAAAATGTGCGATTCCGGTTGAGACCAACATCGCGGCCATAGCAATCCGCCCTGATAAGGCGATTTTATACTTTTTGTAGATCAACCACTGAATGATTGCAGCGAAAAAAAACGTGATTAATAATATAATTTCTGGCATATCTTTTTTTTACCAAAAATGAGTAGAAAAATCTTTAAAAGCAATTCGCTTTATGCAAATCTCCGAATCTGCAAATAGAATGCAATCGGTTGCAAACCTCATGATTATTTTCTAGCTTAGAGGGGCCAGACAAATTCTAACCAAATATAATGATGAGCCATCTTATAAATTCTACCCATCTTATGCCCGTAAATGGGTTAATGCTCCTGTTGTTTACTTTTATGATTCAATCCGCAGCAGTTGCGCAAGATTTTCCGTCCAGTCCGAGAGAACGGATTCTTTTGGATACTGGTTGGAGGTTTTTCAAGTATGGTCATGAGCAATTAACCGATAAACTAATTTATGACCTGAGGCCTGCTGTAAATGAAGATTTGGACCAAATAGCCGCCGACGCAAAGCCTACTGCATCGGTTAAATTGTTAGATACAGCCAATGTTTTGAAATCCTATATACTTCCAACAGGAAATGCATTTTTAAAAGATTCTGCTAAGCATTACAAACGACCGGATGGCAATCCAGGAGAGCACTTCCCTTTTGTGAAAACAAATTTCGATGACACAAGCTGGGACGCAATTACGATTCCCCATGATTGGGCGATAAGCGGACCGTTTTATTCGGAGGAAAAACCGGTTATTGGTGGTGGTATGGGTAGGCTGCCAGTTCAAGGTGTTGCATGGTATAGAAGAAAACTAGCTATATCTAAAGCAGATTTTGGAAAATCTATTTATCTGGACGTTGATGGTGCCATGTCCTATGCAATGGTATGGCTTAATGGCAAATTAGTCGGAGGTTGGCCACAGGGTTACAGTTCCTGGAGGCTGGACCTTACCCCATATCTTCAGCCCGGTGCGGATAATCAATTGGCAATAAGAGTGGATAACCCTGCCAGTTCGTCCCGATGGTATCCCGGCGCCGGCTTGTACAGGAATGTATGGCTTACCAAGACTAATGCGGTGCAGGTAACGCATTGGGGAACATTTGTCCGGACAAAGAACACTGTTACGGGCTCAACACAGCTTGATTTGGACGTAACGGTCGACAATAAATCTGATAAGGTTCAAACTATTGAAGTTTCTACCGAGATCTACCGGCTTGATAAAGATGGCCGGCGTACAGGATTTCTTATCGCCAAAATTTCCACAAGCAAATTCTCCATCGAAGCTGGTGGACAGAAATTGGTTACCGGAGGTACGCTGATCAAGAATCCAGCCTTATGGTTCCCGGTAGGTACTGGAAATGCGAATTTATATACAGCTGTAACACTGGTCAGAAACGGTGATAAAATTTTAGACCGGTACCAAACAAATTTTGGCATTCGTGATCTTACATTTGATCCGGTTGATGGCTTACTCGTTAATGGGAAAAAAGTATATATTAAAGGAGTTAACCAACATTCCGACCTTGGCGCACTTGGAATGGCGTTCAACCGCAGAGCAGCGGAACGTCAACTTGAAATGTTGAAGGAAATGGGTTGCAACGCAATCCGGATGGCCCACAATCCACCCGCACCGGAGTTGCTGGAACTGACGGACCGGATGGGTTTCCTTGTAGTAGATGAACTGTTCGATTCCTGGGAGCGGAAAAAGACGCCGCTTGACTTTCATTTGATCTTTCCGCAATGGTCTGAACAAGATTTACGAGCCTTAATCCGCAGGGATAAAAATCACCCTTCGGTTATCTTATGGAGTTATGGGAACGAAGTTGGAGAACAATATACAGATCAGGCGGGCGCCGACGTTGCAAAACGGCTGTACAACATCGTTAAGGATGAAGATCCGACACGGCTGACCACTTTGGCAATGAACTATGCAAAACCGGATATGCCGTTGCCAAACTATGCAGATGTTATTGGCTTGAATTATCAGGGCGAAGGCATTCGCGATGCAGCTGCCTATAAAGGCCTCAAAGGCATTACAACCGCACCTATGTTTCCCGCTTTCCACAAAAAATTTCCGGATAAAGCGATACTGAGCACAGAAAATGCGGCCGCAGTCAGTAGCCGTGGCACCTTCCTTTTTCCTGTCGTGAGCGGAAACAGTTCACCAATACGGGACTCAGTGGGAGGTGATCCAAAAACCCATCAGGTAAGTGCCTATGAACTATATTCGGTAGACTTCGGTGCATCTGCGGATAAGGTGTTTGCGACAATGGCCAAACATCCTTATGTCGCCGGAGGCTTCGCCTGGAGCGGATGGGACTATATTGGTGAACCTACCCCCTATTACTCCTCAAGAAGTTCCTACTTTGGAATTATTGATTTGGCAGGATTCAAAAAAGATCGGTTCTACTTGTATCAATCGCAATGGCTTCCAGACTCGGCTATGGCGCATCTTTTACCGCATTGGAATTGGCCCGATCGTATCGGAGAACCAACTCCTGTACACCTATTTACTTCCGGGGATGAGGCAGAACTATTTCTTAACGGAAAATCACTAGGCAGGAAAAAACTTGAGCCCTTTACTTACCGGCTACGTTGGGATGACGTGATGTACGCGCCGGGAGAATTGAAGGCACAGGTATATAAAAGGGGTAAGAAATGGGCGGAGGATGTCATCAGAACTACTGAAAAACCAGAAAAGCTTACAGTAACACCGGACCGGCTCTCGCTAAATGCTGACGGAAAGGATCTTTCCTTTGTAACGGTTAGTATTGTTGACCGCAACGGCCTCTCCGTTCCGGACGCTCATCATTTTCTCGAATTTGCTATCGAAGGGCCAGGAGAAATTATTGCAACAGATAACGGAGATCCCACTGATATGACTTCGTTTTCTGCACACCATAAAAATGCCTTCAACGGTCTCTGCCTGGTTGTTGTGCGCACAAAAGCAAACGATCCTGGTGAAATCAGGTTGTCTGTAAAATCTGCAGGTCTCCCCGCTAAAGTTGTGGCTTTAAAAAGCATTAAATAAGTCTTTCATTCAACCAAATTTTTAGCGGGTGCCTTAGCCCATTTTGGAAAAATACATCATAAGAATACAACCGATTGCAATCTTTGTACTGCACTGATATAGCCTTAGTTGCGTTGTTTACGAGGCATTTCAATTATTTTACTGCAATCGGTTGCATTTTAAGATAAATGTTTTTACATTGGTCTTAAATAATAAGCTACCGGGTTACGGTCCGGTAGATCTAACCAATATATATTTCAACCTTTTATGAACCAAATTAGACGTAAGCTTATGCGAACAGCGTTTTACTCAACCAAAAAGGTAACTCAAGCTAGTATTTTTCAATTGAAGCGTAGCATCACCACCGCTTCCATTTTCTTGCTCCTGCTGTGTTCCCTGTCGCTACATGCGCAAAACCTCTCCATCCGGGGAAAAATCTCAGACGCCTCGGGAAATCCTATTCCAGGAGTTAACATCAGAGTCAAGGGAACCGCCATCGGCGCCGCTTCAGATGGGAACGGTAATTTTCAACTGACTGCAGCCGGCAATTCTATTTTACAGATTTCTTCGATAGGTTTTGTGAACCAGGAGATAGGCGTAAACAACCGCAGCGAAATATCGATCACCCTACAGTCCGACACAAAAAGTTTGCAAGACGTTGTGGTCGTAGGCTATGGTAACCAACGTAGAGAGGCGGTGACTGGCTCCGTGGCTTCTATTAGCGGCTCCAAATTAAATGAAGTACCGTCAGCAAATATTTCTCAGGCTTTACAAGGCAGGGTTTCTGGTGTTCAATTGACGCAAAGCTCAACCAAACCAGGAGCATCCATGCAAATCCGGATCCGCGGAACCCGATCCATTAATGCAGAGAACGATCCATTAATCGTGTTAGACGGCATCCCTTTTGCAGGAACGATTGCAGATATCAGCCCGGAAGATATCAACAGTTTGGACATCCTTAAAGATGCCTCCGCAACTGCAATTTATGGGTCACGCGGTGCGAATGGCGTGATTCTGATTACCACCAAGAAAGGCAACAAAGGACAAGAAGCAAAGATTACTTATAGTGGCTACTTTGGTGTTAAAGATGTGATGGAATATCCGATGATGCAAGCTGATAAGTATATCGCATTGCGAAACCGGGCTGGCTTGAACATGAGTCCAGGCGCCGATGAAGACATTTCGGGGGCAACCGATACCGATTGGCAAGGTCTTTTTTACCGACCCGCCCATGTCCAAAACCATGATTTGAGTGTTCTTGGTGGTTCGGCGAAAAGCAATTACAAGTTTGGAGCTGCCTATTACAAGGATGAGGCTCCCGTGCCGCTTTCTGAATATGAGCGCTTCTCCTTTCGTGCATCGCTTGATCAGGAAATCGGGAAAATATTTCGAGTAGGCTTTACGTCCAACAACAATTACAATATAACGGATGGTTCAAGCATTGGCATGTACGGACTGCTAAGTATGTCTCCCCTGGTAAAACCATTCAATGAAGACGGCACTACTAAACGGATCATTGCAATGCCGCAGGACAATCAATGGACGTACACTCGCGAAACTTTGGAGACCCTCGGTGATAAGTACATCAATAGAACAAAAGGCTTCGGTTCTTACAATTCTGCTTATGGTGAAATTAAGATTCCAGGAGTTGAAGGTTTGAAATATCGTTTGAATCTTGGCGCCAATTTTCGCACCAGCAATACTGGTAGCTACACGGGGATAGGTGTGTTCAGTACAGACCCTACGACCCCAAACACGGCATCGATTGTTAACGCGAATACCACCCAATGGGCCATAGAGAACCTTCTTTCCTATGACAAGACTTTTGGGGGGAAACACACAGTTAATGCAGTGGCCTTATATTCCTCTGAGCAAATCAGCTTCAACAGCTCTTCAATTGGTCGGAGAAATTTAGCAGGGGATAACTTTCAACATTTCAATTTAGGTCAAACTTCCACAGGTAGCAACGATGATATTTCGATTAATCCAGGCGATCAGGCTTACTGGGTTAGTGGCCTGATGTCTTACATGGGACGATTGATGTATTCTTATGACGACCGGTACATGTTGAGTGCCACCTTCCGAAGCGATGGATCTTCCAGACTGGCAGAGGGACATAAGTGGAACAGCTATCCTGCAGTTTCCCTTGGCTGGAACATTCACAAGGAATCTTTTATGCAAAACCTTGAATGGCTAAACTCGCTAAAAATTCGTGCTGGCTACGGACAAACTTCTAACCAGTCGGTGGCTCCATATGCCACGCTCGGACGTTTAGCGGTCAGACCTTACAATTTTGGCCCTTCGAATGCAAACGGCTACTATGTCACTGATTTGCCTAACGCCAATTTGGGATGGGAATACTCAAAAACACAAAATATAGGCTTGGATTTCTCCTTATTTAACAGCAGACTTTCGGGCACTATTGAGGGCTATATTACTGATACGGAAGATCTTTTACTGAGGGTGGGTATGCCTCAATCTTCCGGTGTAGATGCTTATACCGGAAATGTGGGTGCTACCCAGAACAAAGGGTTCGAACTTTCACTTAACGGTGTCATTATAGATAATAAAAATGGTTGGACCTGGGAAGCTGGGGCAAATCTATATCGCAATGTGAATAAAATAGTTAGCCTCGCCTCCGGGCGATTAATAGACGAAATTAACTGGCTGTTTGTGGGGCAACCATTAAACGTTATCTATGATTACCAAAAAGTTGGCATTTGGCAAGCCAATGAAGCGGCCGCAGTTAAGCAATATGAGGGAAGTGGGGGCCAGGTTGGTATGATTAAAGTATTATATACGGGTGACTACAACGCCGACGGTTCGCCGACCCGTATCATTGGAGAAGACGATAGACAGGTACTGAATGCTGATCCCAAATTTCAGGGCGGGTTCAACACCAGAGTCGGCTACAAGAACTTAGATCTAAGTGTTGTCGCAACTTTTCAAAATGGAGGAATTTTAAATAGTACGCTTTATGGTTCTAATGGTTACCTCAATTTAGAAGACGGTCGCCGTGGGCAAATTGACATCGATTATTGGACTCCGGAAAACCCTGGCGCACAGTTTCCAGATCCAAAAGGCCCAAAGAATAGTAATAATCCAAAGTACGGATCTACGCTTGGCTACTTTAATGCTTCTTATATGAAAATCCGGACGATATCCCTGGGCTATAATATCATGAGTGACTGGATTCAGAAAGCCGGTGTAAAGAAACTTCGGGTATACGCTACTGCGCAAAATCCGTTTGTGTTTTTCTCCCCTTACTACGACCAGTCTGGAATGGATCCCGAACCAAACTCATATGCAAATGATAGCGCAAACATGGCCGTGAGATATGACGATGCACAAAGAAGATTGATGACCGTTGGATATAATACGCCGACTACCCGCAACTACTTGTTTGGTATTAATGTAACATTTTAAAACTACCACAATGAAAAGAATTTATATAAAATCACTAGGATTATCCATTCTTGCTGCACTGACTCTCTCAGCGTGTACCAAGATACTGGAGGAGAATCCACGAAGCATTTTTACTCCGGACTATTTTAAAACAGAAGCGGGCGTAAAGGGTGGCATAACATCTTGCTACGGGCATTTAAGGCTAATGTTTGGTAACGGCTATTTTTTAAATGCCAACCAAATCAGTACTGACGAAGCAACGTGGGGACAAAACTCAGATGGAAATGTGCGGAATCTGGACTTTTCCGGAGTGGGAGAAATCCAGCCTGCAACTAGTAATACCGGAATCGTATGGGGAGCTGCATTTCCGAATATAAACACTGCAAATGGAGTAATTGAAAATGGTGCGGCGGTTGGAGTTTCCGAAACTTTGATCTCAGAAGCCAGGTTTTTCAGGGCATTTGATTATTTCCTGCTGGTACAAACTTTCGGGGGCGTTCCATTAGACTTAGGCTCGGGCGAGTTGAAATTTAATACTTCGACCATCAGGACATCAAAACGCAATACAGTACCTGAGGTGTATACTAAAGCTATTTTTCCCGATTTACTAGACGCGATTGAGAACTTACCCACCGCAGGTCGTGTTGTGGGCGGCGCGACTAAAACCCTGGCTCGCTTTTATTTGGCTAAGGCCTATTTGACTTATGGCTGGTGGCTTCAGAATCCGAATGGTATTCCGACCTATCCGGCTGCACAGAGAACAGATCCGAATGGGCACGATGCCTCCTGGTATTTTAATGAAGCCTATAATGTTGCGGCAGCGGCACTAGAAGCACCCGGATCGTTTGGCTTACAGCCTACTTTTTACGATGTAAGTGTGGCAACGAACGACCGCAACAATGAGATCCTCCTGTATGCTGATCATACAGAAAACAGCAGTATATACAACGGTGGAGACCTAAGTTACAGTGGCGGCGGATTTGGTACCGACAGCTTTGCACAATGGTTTGAGCAATGGAACTACACCAATATCAGGACCAGCAGGTCCAGTACTACGTGGGATCCGGCAAGTTCCGTACAGCGTGCTGCAACGCAGTCCTTAGGCCGCCCCTGGACCATGCTTGCTCCACCTCATGGCGTATTTAAAAACACTTTCGCCGAAAAAACAAATGACTCCCGGTACGACGGCACTTTTGTGACCCGTTACCGCAGCAACTGGAAAGAAGCTGGATTAAAAGTGAACAATGTTGTCCCAGAGCAGCTGTATAACGCGAACTTTTTACCCGTGTCAAACGGAGACGTGATATTATCCTTTTTGAATGAAGATGTTTCTGGAGTCGATTATTCGAACTCCAAATATAACAGTACAGTTGGCGCTGGAGTTTTACCTGGAAGAGCGGATTTTGTCATTGAACCAAGTGCGTTCAGTAGAATCTGTTACCCGGGGAATTGGAAGCTTGGCCCCTACCGCACGGACAACAATGGTGGTTTGGGACAGCCGAACGCTAGTCTTACCCGTCCCTTTCCTGTTGCTAAATTCTCTGAATTATTTTTCATTGCAGCTGAAGCAGCGATCAAAGGTGCAGCTACCCGCGCCGTTGGGGGCCCGCATGCCAACGATGGGACAGCAAGAGGATTGATCAACGTTATTCGTGCGAGAGCTGGAAAATGGCGCTATGATAACGGCGGCAACATGGTTAAAATACAGGATAATAGCGCCGCTGTAGTGGCTGCGACTCCAGCCTCAATAGACCTCAATTATCTTTTGGCGGAAAGATCGCGCGAATACTTTGGGGAAGGATATCGTTGGTTAGATTTGGTGCGCACACAAAAGTGGACTGAACTAAGTGCTGCATTTGTGATTGCCGGAAATACTAATCCTAATGACTGGAAAGATCATACGGTGGGGTCATTTACTCGAAATATCTTACCTGCTCATTATTTGCGACCGATACCTCAATCTCAATTGGATGCATTAGATATGAGTGTGGAAGAAAAAAGAGCCTATCAAATCCCCGGGTATTAA
>JAPSHM010000139.1 GCA_031179845.1 Pedobacter sp. | reverse complement strand
TCGCCCAATGGCACTTTAACACCTGAGATCGTTGGAATCATCAATTTAGCGATAGACGCTTCATCCTTCCTAAAATCTTCAGGATAGCGGATCATCAGGTCAAACTTACGCTCTCCCTCATAGATCTGTGTAGCTGCCTTTCCACCAATGGCCATTTCTATAACTGCATTCGCATCAGCAGTGCTTACACCATATAGCGCCATTTTTTCCTGGATGAGGTTGATCTGCAACTCCGGCTGGCCTAAGTTTTTCAATATTCCCAAATCTTCTATTCCCTCAACAGTCTTTAGGATGGCTTCGATCTTTTCCTCTTCCTGTTCTATAATATTGAAATCGTTACCAAACAACTTCACGACAATCGAACCTTTAACGCCCGAAACGGCCTCTTCCACATTATCGGAAATTGGCTGAGAGAAGTTAAGGCTGATCCCAGGAAACCCTTTCAACTTTTCTTGCATTCTGGTGATGAGTTCCTCCTTAGTCTGCTTTCGTTTCCATTCCGCCTTTGGGTGGATGTCGACATGGAATTCGATGTTGTAAAACCCGGTGGCGTCTGTACCATCGTTCGGTCGTCCGGTTTGCGACATCACCTGTTTCACTTCTTCGAAGCTTAGAAAGATCTTCCTCATCTCATTTGCCACTTTTTTATTCTCCTCCAGGGAAATGCTAAACGGACCGGTTGCACGAACATAGATCGATCCTTCATCTAATGTGGGAAGGAATTCCGTACCCATAAACCGGTAACTGAATAACCCCAACACCAATACCACCATAGAAACGCCGAATGCCAATTTTCTGAATTTAAAACAGCGTTCGTAAAAGCTGAGTGTGTATTTGGTCAGGTATTTCAGAAAGACGTTTTCCTTCTCTCTGACATCTTTTTTCAGCATCAGCCCTGCAAGAGCTGGTACCAAGGTGAAAGTGAGCAGCAAAGCACCAAGCAGCGCGAAACTTAATGTCCAGGCCAGGGGTGAAAACATCTTACCTTCCACCTTTTCGAAGGTGAAGATTGGTAAGAGTCCGGTTATAATGATCAGCTTTGCGAAAAATATGCCTTTGCCGTTTTCCAGGGCAGCTTTCTTGATCAAGCCAGATTTACTCAGCTTGTTGAATTTTTCCATTCCGACTTTCTTGGCTTTGTGATCCAGGGTTACAAAAATACCTTCTACCATCACCACCGCACCGTCTATGATGATCCCGAAATCAATTGCACCCATAGAAAGGAGATTGGCCGACATTCCCTTCATCTTCAAACAAATGAATGCAAATAATAAAGCCAATGGGATAATGATCGACACGATCAATGTGGTCCGCCAGTCGGCCATAAAAAGAAATACGATCAACGTTACAAAAATGATCCCCTCCAACATGTTCCCCATCACCGTATGAGTCGCATAAGTAACCAGGTTTTCACGATCGTAAAATGTTTCTATTTTTACATCCCTGGGCAGGATGTTCTCGTTAATGTCTATGATCTTGCGCTTCAGATCAGCGATAACTTCACTCGGATTTTCCCCCTTACGCATAACTACAATTCCCTGTACTACGTCAGGATCTTCGTCTCGCCCTACTTGCCCGAGCCTCGGTAGGGAAGCTATCGTTACCTCAGCAATGTTCCTAACATAAATAGGAGTACCGTTGAAATTATCGACAACTACATTTTTGATCTCATCGATGTTGTTCAAGGTCCCGATCCCGCGAACCACATAAGCCTGTCCACTTTGTACAATCACGTCTCCACCAACATTAATGTTGCTTTTTGAAACCGCATCGTACAACTCCGTTGCACTTACTCCGTATTGCAGGGCTTTTTTTGGATCAACAGTAATTTGGAATGTTTTTACTTCACCGCCAAAACTCACCACATCGGCAATACCAGATACAGACAACAGCTCGCGCTGAATCACCCAGTCCTGAAGTGTCTTGAGCTCCATAACAGATTTCTGGTCGCTGGAAAGCGTATACCTGAAGATCTCGCCAGTCGGGCCGTACGGTGGTTGTACTTCAGGTTGCAAGCCCTCGGGCAGATCCGCCTCCTCAATATGGTTGTTCACCTGCACACGGGCAAATGCATAGTCCACATCATCCTCAAAAGTGACCTTAACAATGGATAACCCGAACAGGGAAGATGACCTGATACTGGTCCGCTTTTGCGTTGGGTTCATGGCAATTTCCAATGGCCGGCTCACAAATTTCTCTACTTCCTCTGCACTTCTGCCAGGCCATTGGGTAATAATAGTAATATTGGTATTGGTTACGTCCGGGAAGGCCTCAATTGTAGTATTCTTAAAACTGAGGTAACCTGCAAGGATCAATATGAAGGTGGAAAAAAATATGAAGTACTTATTTTTTAACGAAAATCCTATGATTGACTTAATGAATCTATTCATTACAGTTGTTTATTTGAAAAGAGATCAGATTATTTTTATTTCAGGCTTTCGTATATAAATACCTGCTTAGATGCGATAATGCGATCGCCTGCTGTCAATCCTTCGCTGATGTGTACTTTATCAGCAGACCTACGCCAAACCTTTACTTGTCTGATCGTAACTTCCTCATTTTCATCAAGTATTAACACAAAGTATTGATTGTTATCGAAGATGAGGCCCCTCGAATTCACCACTGGCAGATCAATATCCGATCTTGCAGCTACTTTGGCGGTGGCCATCATTCCTGGTTTAAGCAAGTTGCCGGGATTGGCCAATTTAACCCTTGCATTCATCACTTTACTTTCATCATCCAGCTGGCTATATATTTTCTCAATTTTTCCCTTGAAGCTCTTTTCGGGATAGGACAATACTGACAATTCGACTTCATCACCAGCTTTAATACCTGATATTTCAGACTCATAAATATTGATAATTGCCCATACATTGCTCAGGTCGGCAATCGTAAATAAACTGTTGTTGTTATCGGGCCTCAGGTGCATACCGCTGATGATCTTTTTTTCTATAACAACCCCATTCAATGGGGAAACGATCCTATACATTCCATCGGTATTTCCGCCATTAAGTTTTAGCGTTGCTTCCGCTCTTCTGTGTTCTGCCCGCTTGATCAGCAACTCATTCTGCGCAATTTTGAGCTCCCTGGCAGAGGATAGCCCACTGTTAAAAAGTTCCTTTACCTGTTCCAGCTCTCGTTCTGCATTGCTGAGTTCTGCCAACGCGCTGGTCACGTCCTTATCGAAACCTGATATTTCTGCGCTGTTCAAAACTGCCAGAACCTGTCCTTTGCTTACCTGGTCGCCGGATTGCACCGGAACCCGTTGCACAGTACCACTTACCATTGGAAAGATCTCTGCTTTTTGTTCCTCGTTCGCTGCAATTTTAGCGGAAAAAGTTATATCTGTAGTTTTTCCAGCCTGTTGCACGGTATCTACCAACAGCCTGCTGATTAAGGAGTCCGTTACTTTGAATTTTGATGCTATCGGCTCTTCCTTAGGATTGCTGCAGCCAGGTACAGCTAGTATCATTGTGGCAGCAATAGTTAGTTTAATGGTGTATTTTATGATCGTTTGCATGGGTGATTATTTAAATATGGTTGAGCCGGTCACGTAATTGATGTCTTCTCGGGCATTGATACGCTGATATTTTAAGTCGTTCATTTGAAGTACGTTTTGCCGATAGGAATCGTAAAGGTCAAGGAACTCAATCAGACTGATATTTCTGCTGCTGAAGTTCTTCGTTACTTCCCCAATAAGTTTGCTGAAGTCATCGCCGAAGTTCTTATCCATATCTTTATACATCTGTTCGGTCCTCTGTATTGCGGTAAAGCTCTCGTGAACTTCATTTTCTATGGAGACCTCCATCTGCTTTGATTTGTTGGACCAGGCATCAATGGCAATCTTCGCTTTTTTGATCTCTCCCTGGTTGCGGTTGAAAAAAGGAATTGGCATTTTTAGACCAATACCACTATAATTTATGGGATAGTTTGATTGCAGATCGTAATTTAAGGATACTTCCACATCTGGAATGGCCAACGCTTTCTGTACTTTCAAGTTACTTTCTGCATAACGAACAGCAATTTTAGCAGTTTGTAAATCTGCACGATTGGCCTTGGCTGTTTCGAGAAGTACGTTATAGTCAATCGGCAGGTTCGCCTCGCTCTTGTCCTGCTCAGTAAGGCTTAGGGAAAATGGGGCCCCAGGATTCAAACCGAGTAAATTTCTCAGTGTAGATTCAAGCTCGGTTATTTCATTAAGCAACGTTGTATATTCTATTCTGATTGAATATACTTGTGATTTGATCCGAATAACGTCTTTCAGTGCGAGATTGCCTTTATCCAATTGCTGCTCAGAACTGGCAAGGAGACGTTCCAATGCCGAGATCTGATGCTGGTAGACCATGGCTGATTCCTTTGCATAATAGGCCTTATAAAAGGTACTGCGAAGATCAAATCGCAATGTCCTAAGCAGATCAAAATAGGCGTATTCCTGCAATTTAACACCTGTTCCGGCCAACTGAATGTTTTTGTTTCTTTTACCGGCTAATTTTATCAACCAGGAGATGCCTGCGGTAAACTGACCGTTAGGCAGTCGGTTTTGAAAGAACTTTTTAGTATCGGGATTATACAAAAGGCTTTCATAACTCAACTCGGGATTATCGAACAGCTTTGCCGTGATGATATCTGCACGGGCCTGCTCGGTTTCATAATTTTGGGCGATCAGCTGATGATTTTGCGCCAGGAACATTTTTTCCGCCAGGCGGATGTCTAGCTTGAGCGTATCCTGCGCAACAGCTATCGAGGATGCGCAGCAAAAGAATAAGCCAAAGAGGGTGATTTGTATCTTCATTGACGACAAAACTAGACGTCATGAATTAAAGCCGAATTAAAGCGAGATTAAAACGGGATTAAAATTGTAAAAGTACTGCCTTCACCTTCCACAGAGGCCACTTGAAGCGTTCCCTTGAAGAGACTTATAATTTTTTGAGACATGTATAAGCCCATTCCATTACCTTTCTTGGAATCCTGACCAGATCCACTGAACCAGGGCTTAAAGATTTCCTCATGAATGGAAGCGTTTATACCCGGACCGCTGTCTGAGATGGCAATACATAGACTATCGTCCCTTCGGGACAGCATACAGTACACATTTTGTTGATCTGAGAATTTAAACGCATTAGAGATGATATTGTTAATTGCGATGGTGAGCAATGTTGTATTGGCACGTATGACAAAGTCAGGTGATCCCTGTGCGGGATCTTCGATTTCCAGGAACAGTTGCTCATTGACTCGATTGGCGTTCCAGTTCTGCTGAAGATTAGTTAACAATTCCGCCACATCAACTGAGGCGATCTGTGAACTTCCCAATTCCAAATCTGACTGAGCAAGCTCTACGAGGCCCGAAATGATATTATTCATATTTTCAGCTTCTTCGACAACTTCGGAAAGGGCCTTTTTATAGTCGTCCTTTTCCCTTTCTTTAGATAAGCTAATTTCTGCCCCAATCATCATCCGTGTAACTGGTGTTCTAAGCTCGTGGGACGCGTTCGAAATGAAAGTTTTCTGCAGTACAAAGGCATTCTCCAGGTGTTCCATCAGGCTATTGAAGTTTTTAGCAAGTAAATGAATCTCATCTTTATTATTGCTTTCTTTAACCCGGAAATCCAAATTGCTCGATTTGATCTTTTTCACTTCATCGATAAAGATGGAGAGCGGCAGCAAAATTCGTTTTGCGATCCATCGTCCGAGGAGTAGCAAACCGGCAAGGAGAATCAGGTAGGAGATGATCATGATCGTTCTCAATTGCGCCAGCCTGTCTTTCGTACTTTGGTCAATCGCTGAGGCAAGGATTACAAAATCACCTTGATTGTCTTTGTAAAACATACCTACGACCTGCCGTGCACCATCTTTGAATTGCAGTCGGCCTTTTTCTCTTACTTTTTGAATGATCTGTTTGCTCCAAAAATGCTGATCATCGCCGATGAACACAGCGGTATTATCTGAATTATAAATTCTAATTACTTCACTGTTCATCTTCAACAGATATTTGTGCCTCACCTCGTTCAGTGCATCGCGCGAAATTTCATCTGCTTCGAGATAGAGCTCAGCGGTAACCCTGGTCCGGTCGTTCAACCTGTCGAAGAAATCCGATTCCAGAAATTTAAGGAAGATGAGATAAACTGCAGACAATACGGCAAATAGCGCTATTGCACTGGTCATCGTAAGGGAAATTGCTAACCTGTCTTTAATCTTCATATACGTGCCATGCTTATTTAAGGACGTATCCCATATTAATTTTCGTATGGATCAACTTCCGTTCATATCCTTTATCGATCTTATTGCGCAGCATGTTCACGTAAACGTCAATTACATTTGTTCCGGTGTCGAAATTGATGTCCCAGACTTTTTCAGCAATGTACTGGCGACTAAGCAGTTTGTTAGGATTTTTCATAAACAGTTCGAGCAAGCTAAATTCCCGGGCTGTCAACACAATTGCTTTCCCAGCCCGTTCAGCATCTTTACTTTCAATATTTACCATAAGGTCCTGAAAAGTAAGTATCTGCCCCGCATTTTGCTTTTTTGTGTCCTGAATACTTGTTCTTCTGATCAACGCCTGGATTCGCACCAGTAGTTCCTGGAAGTGGAAAGGTTTTACCAGATAATCGTCGGCTCCCGAATCAAACCCTACGACTTTATCGTCAATTGAACCAAGTGCCGTTAACATCAGGATCGGTAGATCTGGCTTGACGGCTCGAAGGGCTTTACATAGGTCCAGACCATTCATTCCAGGCATTAGAACGTCTAAAATTACCAGATCAAATTTATCGGATAAGAAGGTTGCAAGCGCAACACTGCCCTCGGCTATGCTACACACCCGGTAATTGTGATCTTCAAGTCCAGATTTAATCAGCTGAGCAATCTTTGCATCATCTTCGGCAAGGCCAATTGTTAACATAGTGCAAATATAGCACTTTATCATTAGCCCAAATTTAAACCGTCAGGTTCAATAAATTCAGCCAGTTGTCTGCAGTCGTCATTGATCAGCAGTGATCTTTAGATTTTTCCAATTTCCGCCTGAGCCGTTTCCTACCCAATATCCAATTCGATCACCCTGAATAAGCGCTAACGATCGTACGTTTAGAACAGGCATATCGTTGCCATTGATATAAACAGATATGTGGTCTGCCGTTACTTCAATCTTTACGTGAAACCATTGACTCGGATCCACGGATTCCGATACCGGTTGTTCATATTGGTTGGGGAATTCTGTTCTTAATTTTGGCCAGTCATGCTGAGGTACTGACATGTATTGTACAGCATGCAACTTTCTAACCGGATCTGAGGTACGGAAATTGAAAGGACGGAAGTAAATACATTCGTAAGTTTTGTCATCCGATCCATGGAAGGCCATTCCAAGAAAGCTGCCTTGAAACTCATTTTTACCCTTAAGGTCGAATTCAATAGTGCCATTCCTAAAACTGCGTCCTGTTATCCATGCAATGCCTATACTGTCGACTTCATTCAGGTGTACAGCACCCGATAGATTGTCGACGCTGATTTTACGGTTCACCACTTTAAACTCCTCTTTTGACTGCTGTGCGGAAGCGGTTGTGAAGAGGCACGACAAACTGAATGTTAGCAATAATGAAACACGACCTGCGACTATTTTTTTTCTCATATTTGATTGGTTTGAATAATGGATATTTCGGTTACCAGCAATGTAGACATTTGCTAATTAGCTAATTGTTCAAAAGCTGGCAACTTGATGCAAACTCATGCAAATCACAGATTTTAGTGTTAACATACTGATAACCAATGAATAGTTTTACTGAGACAGAACCCATTAAAAGATGTTTGGAACTGATAGAATTGAAGTTTCAAAGAGGGCCAGGCAGTACCTGGACAAGCTACGATTTCGAAAAATTAAGCGCCGCAATTTTCGGTGAAACGGGGGTCATGCTCAGTGTAACTACGCTCAAGAGAGTTTGGGGAAAGTTGAAATACACCAATGTCCCTACCACGACCACCTTAAATACCTTATCAGCATTTGCGGGATATGCCGATTGGCGTGATTTGATACAAGCTATTCAGAAGAAAGATTCTACCGTAAATGTTCCTCAAGATCAACAGATCGATAGGGTTGTCTCTAAATATTCAAAAAAATGGTTGGCATTAATTTTGCTTTTTATCACTGTTACCGGGTCGTATTACCTATTGAAGGGCAGGGATACTGCTAGACTCAACCCATCGGCATTCAAGTTCAGCAGTATCAGGATGGTCACAGATGGAGTACCAAATTCGGTTGTGTTCAACTATGATGCTGCTGCAGCCAATGGCCCTGTGTTTATCGCTCAAACATGGGACCTGCAACGCAAAGTTGCGGTATCGAAATCAAAGCACCATCATTCTGCTATCTATTACTATCCCGGTCATTTTCGTGCTCAATTGATCGCAGGTGACCAGGTTTTGAAGCAACATGAACTGATGATTACATCAGGTGGCTGGATCGCTATGGTTGAAAGAGAGGAGGGAACGCCCCTTTATTTCAGGAAGGATGATGTGCTGAATAGCAATGGCATTCAAGTTGATGCAAAACTGTTATCCCAATATCACGTTCCTTTACAACCCATATTGCCGAAGCTTAATTTTTTCAATGTACAGGATCTCGGTGCAATAACGGCCGACCACTTCAGCTTTGAAACTACGCTTAAAAGTGAATACCATTTGGGTACTGCTGCCTGCCAGCGTGTGGAGGTAATGATTCTCTGTAAAGACGATTACTTCAGTATCCCACTTTGTTCAAAAGGTTGCGTCGGTGACCTTACACTTTATGCCGCTGGCACTGAAATTAAAAGTAAAGATGTTGACCTTTCAAAATTTGGTTGTGACCTGGATCAATGGCAAAAGTTGAAGGTGGAAACCAGGAACGGAATTATCAGATTTTTTGTTAACGAACAAGAAGCTCACTTCATGTCGTTTTCCGCAAAACCTACTCAAATTATAGGCGTACAATATCGCTTTGAGGGTGTTGGAGCAGTTAAAAATACCAGATTTATGAAGGACAACAAAATAGTCGATCTGTGATCAGTTCAAAGAACAATTTTGAACTAAACTTTTCGAACTAAACTTAATATACATCTTCAAATTTAAGGTAATTGCAATATTAGCTCTTAGACGATAAATTAGAATTCTTACAATAAATTTTTGTGGTTCGTCTGTATGTTTTTAAGTATTTTAGCTTTAGCACTGGAATGAAGTATTCCAGGTTTATTCGATAAATATGAACACTGAAGAAACACCTTTGCCACAGGGAATACAGCATATCGCACTGAGCTTTTCAGGCGGAGGTTTTCGAGCAGCTGCTTTCAGCCTGGGCTGTTGCAGCTATCTAAATTCGCGCTCATCCGACCAGGGAAATTTGTTGGACAAAGTTCGTTTTATATCTTCAGTTTCCGGAGGATCCATCACAGCTATTGCGCTGTTTTCTATGATGAGGCAGGGTAAGACTTTCAAGGAAGTCTACACGCATATTGTAAAGCAGATCAGCGGAACTGATCTAATGGACGAGGTTTTTAAAGCTTTGGACAACGACACTTACTGGGCTTCCAGACCGGACAAGAGCAGAAATCTGATCAATGCTTTTGCGATCGTTTACGACAGGGATCTGTTTTTAGGAGCTGATTATGGAAGTTTGTTCAACAGACCAACGGATAAAAGCTTGCCGATCATCGATGAGTTGTGCATCAATACAACAGAATTGAACAATGGAATGAACTTCCGGTTCAGTACCAATGGCAGGATTGGAAACCAGTATCTGAACTTA
>JAPSHM010000138.1:8711-9814 GCA_031179845.1 Pedobacter sp. | reverse complement strand
CGATTTGAGGGGTTTGTAAACAGCATACATTTCGTGCCGTATCTTAAATGGCATAAAATTTAGCATCTCCCAATTGCCACAATGTCCTAAACAGGCGATAACACTTCGCCCGGAGCTGATATATTTGTCTATCAATTCTAAATTCTCAAATGTTATTTTTTGATCAAGGACTTCCGCCGGAGCAGAGATACTTTTTATCATTTCAGCAAAATAGGAAACAAAGCAAGCATAAAACTTTTTTGTAATTGCATGGATTTCCCCGTATCGCTTATCAGGAAAGGAACGTGCAATATTTTGAATTACTACAGTTTTCCTGTATCCGATAAGGTAATAAGCAAGAAGAAAAGTTAAAGAAGCCATCGCATACAGAAACGCCATAGGTAGCAAGCTCAGCACATAGGTAACAGTATAAAGACTTCTATATGCAACAGCCTGTATCAGTTGCTTCATGCTCATAACTTAAAACTTCATTTTTAAACCAACTGATGCATATGGGGAAACAGTAAAATAATAATCATTATCGCCTGCAAACACCCCTTTCAAAGTTCTATCGGTATAAGCTGCAGGACGGTATAAGTTCAACCCTGCCATACCAGTCATAGATAACCCGGTTCTACCAAGTTTTACTTCAGGACGAAACCCCGTAACGATATATTGGTGAGAGAATATCGCATCCTTGCCGTCTTTTTTCAATAAGGCAACCTGTCCGTTCATTTCAAGCGCATACGATAGTTTAAATCTATCATTGAACACATAACCTGCCGACACATCCAAACCTTCGACCAGTTCAATATTCACATCGAATTTTCCTTGGGTCTTCCACTTCAGATAAACGGCAGGAAATATCATCGGATAACCTAGAGTGCTGTTTATAGCTACACCGCCGCCAATAGCCAGGTTAGCTTTAAGGTGGCGGATAAAAACAATGCTTCCGCTTGCGAGTACATTCTTAAAGCTGATTTTAGAAAAATCAATGGACGGGGTAAATACGCCCATCCCAACGCTTGCCCTCATCGACCACCTGTCGTTCAATGGACGGAGGTGATAGATGCCTAACTGTAAATTCATGATCTCGGATACCATCTGTTCAGTGAAGTATTGGT
>JAPSHM010000138.1:0-8701 GCA_031179845.1 Pedobacter sp. | reverse complement strand
ACGAAACGTATGCCCCACCAAAACCAATACCCCAGGCAGTTGGACGATTGTTATAATCTAGTTTCATAGAGAGTGGTATATTGACCGATCCCTGGTAAACCATGGCGGAACCCTTACCGTCACCAATTTTTTCACTTGGTTTCTCACCGGGTGGCAGATAGTAGTAACCTGAATTGCCAATGTATTCTGTTTTGAAGGATACCTCCTGTGCTTTTCCTTTCAAACCTAGTAGCGATACCAGTGCTGCTAAGCATAATAATCTTAATTTCATGTGATCTCAATTTTGCGTTTATAAGCTATATTTTTTCCAAAAGAATGATGATTGAAGGGAAACAGAAAGCATTAAACTGTAGACTACAGAATCGAAAGGATGAAATGTAGAATAAACGGAATGGACTAAACAACTCCGTCCATCCATTTCAGAAAGTCTGGAACACGTACGCGGCTTACCAAAACTTGATGTGGACATTCAGGTGAAAAAAAGAGTTTGAGGCGACTGTTGAAATGTTTAGCAACATTTTCAATAGCTTTTAGATTTCCAATGCAATTACGGGAGAGTCGAAAGAACAACCGGATATCCAGCTGTTGTTCCAGCTGGTCCAGCGTATAATTAATAATATATCGCTTATCGCTGAATGTATGTAGGAAGACAACTCCGTCTTCGCTATAAAAATGGGCAATATCCGAGGTTTCGATATAATGGAAGTTTTCCCCTTTCGATATCAGGAAACGGTTCTTGGTTTTGAGCGATAGTATCTGCTCAAAATTTTTAGGGCTGATGTGATTAGGATGGTTATGAAAGATGTTCTCAAATTTCGTTAATGCCACTCCTAATTCATTTTCATCAAAAGGTTTCAACAGGTAATCGATGCTGTTCAACTTAAACGCTTTGATAGCATGTTCATCGTATGCGGTTGTAAAAATTACAGGCGTGGTAACTTCGACATGATTGAAGATCTCGAAGCAGCTGCCGTCTGCCAGACGAATATCCATAAGAATTAGATCGACCGTAGATTCTTTCAGGTAGCTGATGGTGTCCAGGACTGTTTTAGTGTGCTTCTCCAACAGATAATTGGGGCGCAATTTCGTGATCATCCGCTTAAGTTCTTCAAATGCAAACCGCTCATCTTCTACTATAAGATACTTCATGGCTGGATATAAGGGATTTTTACGTTAAACATATGTCCGGTATGCTCAACGATGACGTCTTTAGCATACAATTTATATTGCCTGGTAATGTATTTCAGTCCTATTCCGCCTTTATCCGCGACGGTCGAAGGTTGGATGTTGTTTTCAACCGAGATATGATGGCTATCAATAGTGATTTTTATATTCAATAATGATTCTTCGGTTGCGATATTGTGCTTAAAAGCATTCTCTATCAACAACTGAAGGGTAAGTGGAATTATTTCATTTCTTTCAATATCAGCTTTTTTGTCTATTGTAAAAGTGAACGAGTTTTCAAACCTCATCCTCATCAAGTACATATAGGAATCCAGGGCGTCTAATTCTTTTGCGACAGAAACCATCGGCTGCGGGGTAAGAGAAAGTACATACCGATAAGTCTTTGAAAGGGCTTTTGTAAACTTATTGGCGTTGTCTGGATTTATATATATCAAAGAAGAGAGGACATTCAGTGAATTGAACAAAAAATGTGGGTTCAGCTGAGCTTTTAGCGTGTCGTGTTGGAATAACAGAACTTTACGTTTGGCTGTTTCAGAGTCGACCAGGGCTTTTTGTTCAGACTGAAAATAATAGATGAGTTCGAATACCAACAGGATTGGAATATTGGTGGTCATTGCAAATGCAAACTTGATAAGAAAAGAAGGCATTCCTTCTTTAGAGATCAAAAACACCTCGTAGATCAGGTAGTTGAACGCACCTATTAGCGCCAGGCATATTAGGGTTAGCCCTGCAAGGTCTGCCACAATACGAAATAATATATTTTTAGAGTAGGGCAAATATTTATTCAAGAATAGGAATAACTTGTAATCTGCGATGCACATGGTAAAGATTACGATATAATGGGCTGATAACTGGACCGGAAAATTATCCCATAAATTTTCTTTCATCAAAATAATGCTAAATAGCATCTGACACAGCGCATACACCAGTGTGGAAAAGAAAAATATGAGCAGATTTTTAGTACTTATATTTTTAATTTGACCCATGTTTCAAAAATAGAGTTTTTCAATAGAGATACATGGGGATCGTCTGGCATTTCTGATGAACTTCATTTAAAAGGGTATGAATTTAACCGCTTAGTCGAAAAGCGTTTCCCTTTAAGCTTAGCGGACGGCATATCAAATACCTTAGCTATTGTTAATCCTGTCGAAGCGTTTTTTTGCAATGTTATACCCTTCGTCAATCATTTCTAATGTTTGATCTAATATCTGTCCCTCCGGGTTAAGCACACAAACAAAGTGTTGTGCAGCATAGTCAGGATGTGGCATTATAGTGTTTAACGTTTTGAAATCCCAGGTCGTTGATGTATCATTAAATAAACTGGAAAAAGTGGCTTTGGTAACGCCTAAATTAATCCGAAATACTCCGGGCCGATTTAGATTTGATATACTATCGTGCTCATTATCGGTGGTTGCTAAAGTTACAAACGGGATTCTCTGATCATCACCGTAGAAAAAGAATTTATATCCATAATTTTCGGATGTGGTGACATTGGCAAAATGCTCAACGATATACTTTTCAATTTGTTCCGGTAACATATGTATATTTTTTAAAGCAATATTCGTTAAATTGATTCACTTCTTCAAGTGATTATTTGTGTGCTGTTAATAAGGAACATCAATTGAAGTATTATTGATGGCGTGATAACTGTTGAAGGATGCTAGCGAAGAAAACATTAGCGACAAGATTTTGTTCTTTTAAAAAACTAAAAACTTTTGGAGCATCTAAAGCGTATCGCAATACTTGGAGGGGGACCTAGTGCCCTGTTCATGTTTAAAAGATTGATAGAGTCCGGCTACGTTCAACTGGAGATCGTGATTTTTGAAAGCAAAAACAAATTGGGGGAGGGGATGCCCTACAGTGCAGATGGCGCCTGTAATGAACACATTACCAATGTGTCCAGCAATGAAATTCCACAATTGGTCACTTCTCTAAGCGACTGGATCAGCACTGTTCCAAAAGATACGCTGATCAAATTTAACATTGATTCATTGAGGTTTAACGAATATAAAGTGTTGCCCCGGTTACTCTTCGGTCAATATTTGAGTGATCAATTCAACCTGCTGCATAAGCAGGCAAGAGCTAAGGGACTCTCGTTCAAGGTACATTACAACAGCAAAGTAACTGATGTGATGGATCATCCGCTGGATGAATCGGTAACTGTCGAGATTAATGGAACAGACAACCATAAGTTCGATCATGTGGTGGTCTGCACGGGACATCAATGGCCGCAGACGTATGAAGGCAAGATCATAGGTTACTTCGATTCACCATATCCACCGGCGAAATTGGCCGGACAATTGAACCATCCTATCGCAATTAAAGGATCATCATTAACTGCTGTAGATGCGATCAAAACTTTGGCCCGCCACAATGGAACCTTCGAAAAGGATGATGATGGAATGCTAAGCTTTCATATTGCAGGTGATAATGAAGGTTTTAAAATCGTGCTGCACACCCGCAATGGTATGTTACCTGGGGTGCGGTTTCACCTGGATGATCCGCACCTTCAAAACGACGCGTTACTCAGCCAAGAAGAAATTGCTGCGCACATTGAGCAAAATGACGGGTTTTTATCCCTGGACTACATTTTTGAGCATAATTTTAAACTGCCGATTAAAGAAAAGGCCCCTGAGTTTTTCAAAAAGATTGAAACAATGAATTTGGAGCAGTTTGTGGCGGCGATGATCGAACTCCGGGAAGAACTTGATCCTTTTCAACTGCTGCGGGCAGAATATGCTGAGGCAGAAAAATCGATCAAACGTCAGCATTCTGTATATTGGAAGGAAATGCTTGGCGTACTTAGTTTTGCTTTAAACTATCCGGCCAAATACCTTTCCGCAGAAGATAGAGAACGATTGCAAACCTCTTTGGCTCCACTGATCTCAATAGTTATTGCTTTCATTCCTCAAAGCTCTGCCCAGGAATTGCTTGCTCTTCATCAGGCCAAAGTGTTAAGTTTAGTTGCCGTTGGGGACGTCAGCATTATTGAGCCTATGGAGAAAGGTGGGGCAACGTATCATTATACGGATGATCAGGATGAGGAAGTCTCCGCTTACTTCAAAACATATATAGATTGCGTTGGTCAGCCGCATTTGGCCTTCGAGAACTTCCCGTTTAAATCCTTATTGGAACATAGAACAGTGAGCCCTGCAACGCTAAGATTCCGTTCCCCTGTGGAGGGGGCGCAGTCGTTGGCAGCTGGAGAGCCGGTGATTTTGACGGAAAATGGAGACTACTTTTTGAAGGTTCCCGGAATTTCCGTTAATGATCACTTTCAGGTAGTGGATGAATATGGTGCTTTTAATGAGCGGATCTATGTAATGGCTGTGCCTTATATGAGCGGTTATAATCCAGATTATTCTGGCCTTGATTTTTGTGAAACAGCTTCCGGTGCGATCATCAACCGGATGCTGGAAGCATTTAGTCCGTCTGTTGATCTTGATGAGCCGCTGCGGGCGTAAAGAATGATGTTTTGCAACAGATTATGCTGCAGAACGTGCAAGCCTACATGGCGCTAAAGTCAATGGGGATGTACTTCAAATAGTATCTATCCCAACGTAAACGCCAGCCAGGAGCAAAGGGAGGATATACCGTCTCATAAGACGAACGGAGGACAATAGCACTTATGGGAGAATCAACTTTAAAACGTTATCTAGTATGGGATGATGATCATTCACTCTCCAGTTTAGAAACAGCTCTGTTTGAAATGGCAATGAAATAAACCTAATGCCTGAACTTTCGTGGAACATATAGGAATCAGGTAAAATGGCGATACCTAAACCTTTTTTAACCAACGCAATAATTGTAGAACCATATTCTGAATGCAGGTAGGCATGGGGTGTCACATCAAAAGATCGAAAGAACTGTTGGATCGTAACGCTGTAACTGCTTCCCTCATCTCTAATGGGTAAAATAAACCTTTGCAAGTTTAACGTCTCTTTTGTGATGTCTTTTTCGCTGCGAAACGCATGTTCTTCGGGTACTGCAATGGCCAGATGATCCGTATAGATTTTTTCAGACTTGATATCATCGGCATTGTTGCTATCTCTGGTGATCAACAGGTCAATTTTGTAATTTCTTAAATATTCCTGTTGATCTTCATGCCCTACTTGTACCAGTTCAATTTTCAGATTTGGATACGCTGTAGCGATACGGCTAATCATATCAGGCATGATAGAGGCAGTAACTGAATCTGGATGTGAAATAATGATGGTGCCAGTCTCCCCAAGTTGAATTTGCCGGGCGTGTTCATGGAAAAATTCCAGTGCATTTATTTCCACTTCCCATTTTTCTCTTAAAAACTGCCCTGCAGAAGTCAGCTTCACATTTCGTTTATCCCGCTCAAATAGCTGAACCGCCAACTCACGCTCCAGTGCCTGAATTTGACGACTAAGCGCAGATTGTGTGATGTGCATCTTGCCGGCTGTCTTCCAAAAGTGCAGGTCCTTTGCCAAGGCTAAAAAGTGTTTAATTTGCTGAATGTCCATTAATGCAAGATACGCATTAGTAGATGCCAAAATAGCATTTTTTCGCATTAGCCTAAACGATACCTTTGGGACATGGAACAATTAACGTATCAAATAAGACGGTGTCTTCCATCAGACCTTGACAAGCTGATGATCTTGATTGAAAAACATGCCGAGTTTGAAAAGGCAGCTTACAGCAAAGAAGGGAAGCAGGATAAATTAAAACTTGCGCTATTCGCTGAAAATGCACCATTAAACTGTGTGATAGCCGAGGTGGATGAACAGGTTATTGGATATGCGACCTATACCTTTGATTATTCAACCTGGGATGCGGGATGGTTCATTTACATGGACTGCCTTTACCTTGAGGACGATTATCGAAGCTACGGTATCGGTCAAGTATTAGTGGAAAAGGTCAAAGCAGCTGGAGTGGCACGCGGATGCCTCAATATGCAATGGCAAACGCCTGATTTTAACGAACGAGCTATTAAATTTTACAAACGCATAGGCGGTATTGGCAAGGACAAGGTCAGGTTTACCTTATCCTTACAAACGGCATCACAAACATAACGTATTACACAATATGAACTGGATTTTTTTAATTGCGGGCGGCCTTTTCGAAGTAGGCTTTGCCTTTTGCCTGGGCAAAGCCAAGGGAACTACAGGAAGTGAAATGTATGGGTGGTATACCGGATTTTTGGTGATGCTTTTTGTAAGTATGGGGCTGTTAATCAAAGCTACACAAACATTGCCCATTGGCACAGCTTATGCAGTTTGGACCGGAATAGGCGCAGTAGGTACCGTATTGGTTGGCATCCTGGTTTTTAAGGAGCCGGTTACAATTTTAAGGCTGCTGTTCCTCACAACCCTTGTAGGTTCCATTGTTGGACTCAAAGCTGTATCACACTAGCAAAATCGTAACCCAACTATTATGGAAAATATAGAAATAAGGAAAGTTACGCTGGACGATATCCAAGCTCTGCAACAAATTGGAAGACGAACTTTCGCGGAAACATTTTCGGAGAGTAACAATGAAGACAATATGGCAAAATACCTGACCGAAGGCTTTTCCGTAGAAAAGCTTTCCGAGGAAGTCAGTAATTTGGGTTCACAGTTCTATTTTGCCCTACTGAATGGCCAGGAAATTGGCTACCTGAAACTGAATACGGGAACTTCACAAACTGAACTAGTGGATGATAAGTCATTAGAAATAGAACGTATCTATGTGCTTGGTGCCTATCATGGTAAGAAAGTTGGTCAGTTGCTTTATGAGAAGGCAATCCAGATAGCTGTAGAACTAAATGCGACTTATGTATGGCTTGGCGTGTGGGAGAAAAACCCAAGAGCTATCCGCTTTTATGAGAAAAATGGATTTACAGAATTTGATAAACATATCTTCAAATTAGGCGAAGAAGAACAACTGGATATTATGATGAAAAAGAATTTAAGGTGATAATTTTATTACAACCCACGCTGGAAAATGATAGATTAAATTAATAGGTGTCCATGAAATATCGATTGAAAGTATTTGTTTCATTTTTAATAATAGCAGCAATTGCTTTGCTAATTTACATCAATGACGACAAGTTCAACCACTCTTTAGCATGTGAAAAGCTAGAAGAGTTTAAAAAGGGGGATATTATGGACAGTGTTGGAAGCAAATATCTCGATGAGTTTAACCATAATTCTAGAACTATCAAACTAAATAATCAGACAATAGTCCTTGGTGTTGACACTTCTAGCTTCTTTGATCACCTTACCAGGGGCGATAAAGTTTTTAAAAGAAAAGGTACGGATACTGTTGTAGTCATCAGAGGAAGAAGCCAAAAGGCGTTTAAGCTATATTTTGGCTGTCCTCCTATAATGCAAGAATGACCAAAACTCTTGCATAGAATGGTACAACAATTAGTCCTCGTGGCATATTTCTAGAAAGCTGCAAGGTAATTCAGGTATTGTTGAGCACTCTCGTCAATACGTTCCGTTGGAACCTCCAATTCCATTCCATAAAGAATAAACGGTGGACGGTAATCCGCTCTGACATAATCAAAGGTCAACTCAAATGGCGCCAGCAAATGCTCCATCGTGTACTTGTACCTGCCCGTTGGGTGGTAACCATCTTTAGTGCTCCCTGTACTGATAGCCAGTGCAATCTTTTTGCCACTCATTTTATAATCACTTTTAGACCCGAAAGCCCAACCGTCAACTAAAACTTCATCAAGCCATTGTTTAAGCAATGGAGGGCAATAGAACCAGAAAAATGGAAACTGAAAGACGATTTTGTCAAATTGATCTAGAAGTTGCTGCTCACTTTCAATATCGATTTTACCGTTCGGATAAGTGGCGTACAGGTCGTGGACGAAATATCTTTCAGGGAATTTCTTGAGTTCATCGATCCACCGTTTGTTTACAACAGAATTATCAAGGTCGGGATGAGTTACAATAATTAGTGTTCTTGATGATGTCATGTCTACATTAGTTTTAATCAATTGTATAATGGTATTAGAAAGTACTGACTATAAAGATGCTTGAATTAGGTCAGCCGACCTAACGGACAAATATAGGTCGTTTGACCTAAAATGTAAGTCTAGAATATTTTATTTTTACTTTTACCTGTGAATGGAAAAAAAAGAGGAACGATTAAATCAAATTTTACTAGCAACCATAACCATACTTAGTAATGAAGGCGCTGAAAAGCTTTCTATGAGGAAGGTAGCGAAAATGGCAAATTTGTCTTTAAGTAATCTACAGTATTACTATAGAGACAAGGATCTGCTGTTGATCGCCACGGTAAAATTTTATTTTGAAAGTTGCAAAGAGGAAGTAACACAGGCCATAAATCTATTAACAGCCGACAGCACGCCATCTAAGGAAGTTTTTTTAGTGAAGGTGTTAAATATGCTATTGATCGAGGGCATATCCAGCGATAAAGTCTTGATGTTTCAAGAAATTTGGACTTTATCAGCAAGGAATGGAGAACTGGCAAAGGCAGTAGAAACCTATTATAAAACCTACTGTTTATGGTTAATAGATCTTATCTCCAGGTTTTC
>JAPSHM010000137.1 GCA_031179845.1 Pedobacter sp. | reverse complement strand
TCTTCAGAGCAGGAAGAAGTGCAGATGGCATAATTGGCCGTCCCATTCATGTCCATTACCCTATGCAATATCCCCTTTTCCTGGTAAGTATTTAATATCCGGTACAACGTTACCCGGTCAATTTCCTTACCCAACTTTTTCTCCAGATCGGGCTGCGAAATAGCCACTGTATCCAATGCAATCTCCTCTAAAACACGTACCCTTTGTTTGGTGTGTTTTAAATCATGGTCTTTTAATATGTCTGTTGGATTAATGCTCATCGTTATATGGCTTTGGCGGCAACCAACGCAATTGGCGGATTGTCCATTGCATTGCCGGGGTTTAACTTCAGGGTTCCCTTAAGGGTCACTGTTTTGTATGTAAACTTGATGGGTTCCGCCATTTCAATCAGCACCATAATCGGGACACCGTTTTTTCCGCAATAAAAGCACTGGTTAATCGGAAGGGTAGATAACATAAACTTGGTTTGTTTCATCCCATCTTTAATGGGCACGATATATCCTTCCAGTTCAAACGGCTTATTAGCATATTTTTTTATTTCAGGTGTAAAAATCGCCTCCATCTCCGTGTCTTTAACTATTTTGAAATCTACGCCTCCCACAATCTCCCAGTTATCAGAATTGATCTGATCATTCGGATTGTGCTGCGCCTTAACAGCAAAACCTGTAAAAAGTAAAACAACCAGCACTATTCTCTTTATCATGTTATCTTTTATTAAATATAATCAGTTTACCGATTATAATGAGGTTATTAATATAACCAGGTTTTATCAATTTTTAGCCAGGATGCTCGAAATATTCGACCGGTATGCCTGCACAGCAGGAATTATACTTGCAAATATACCAATAGCTAAGCCCCCGGCAAACAGGTAAATTTCATCAAAAAGTAAAACAAAGCCGCTGAGTTGTGCCTGGCTGCTTTCCTGGTTACTACCAATAAATTCCAAGATCATATGACCGAGCAGTATGCCCAACAGTGTGCCTGCAATCGTAAGCATTAATCCTTCCGCCATAATGATGCCGAAAAGTTTAGTTCTTGACGCACCAAGTGTACGCATGATAGCCAGATCATATTTGCGTTCTTTTAATGAATTGTAAAGATTTACAAACACGCTAATTGCAGCGATGAACATGATCAGCAAGGCAAACCATTGCAGCGTGTCGACTCCAACACCGATCAGAGAAAATAGACGTGTACTTTCCTGTGCTGGAGATGCGGCCTGCATATTGGTAGTTTCATTCACCAATCGCGGAAACATAGCTACCGACATTGGCGATCGGTATTGAATAAGCAAAGCGGTTAGCTCTTTTTTTTCTTCCGCTTCAGGTGTTTCATGTTGATGTCCTTCATGCGAATGTTTTTCATGGTCATGTTCCTCTTCAGTTCCGTCAGTTACCTGATGTTCATGGTCTTCTTCATGCTCCTCATGCATTTTCCAAACGCTCGCAATATTGGTGAGAATCAAATTATCCGCTACATTTCCTTGAAGTTCGAGTATACCGGAAACCACATACCCATGATTTTTATGAATGTCGCTACTACCAGAGAGCCCATGTGCACCATAAAAAGTATCACCTATTTTTAGTCGCTCATTTTTGGCAACAGTGGCACCTATGGTCGCTTCAAAATCACCAGACCAGAATTTACCTTCTTTCGTTTTCAGTTGGTAAAGGCTGACAAAATTGCTGTCCGTACCTACTATCCGAATGCCGTTATGGTTGTCGCCCAGTGCCAATGGCACCGCACGTTTCACAAAAGGGCTATTTGCCAGTTCCATTGCCTCTTTCAGAGGAATATTTCCTGTCGGAAAATCAATGTAATAAATGCTGCTCAAGATGAGTTGTAACGGACTCCCTTTGGCGCCCACTACCAGGTCAATGTCCTTTGAGTTCTTATCCAGTTTGTCGCCAATCTGGGTAGAAGCCAGTAAGAGGATCGTTAAGATCCCTGTCCCAAATGCAATCAACATGATGTTCAATGCCGAAGAAAGGGGTTTAGACCATAAACTTTTCCAGCTTATTTTTAATGGACTCATGTTAATTGATAAGTGTTGGTAAATGCGTCTTTAACTCTTTTATCGTGAGTAGCCACAATCAGTGTAGCTTGATTCAATTGCGACTGCTGCAGCAACAAATTTAGTACTGCTGTTGCGTTCTTGTCATCCAGACTCGAAGTCGGTTCATCTGCAATCAGCAAAGCCGGCTTATTGATCACTGCCCGGCCAATAGAGACCCTTTGAAGCTGTCCCTGACTTAATTCCTCAGGATAGGCGTCCTTTTTATCAGCAATGCCTAAAGATGTTAAAACCTCATCTATTCGATTGAGATCTGCAGGCAATCCTGCAAAACTTTGGGCAATTGCAAGGTTCTCTGATATGCTCAGACTTTTGATCAAATGTGGTCGCTGAAATACAATTCCAATGTTTTGTCCTCTAAATCGATCAAGTTCTTTGGACGACAAGTTATAAACAGCTGTACCATCAATATTTACAGTTCCATGTTCCGGCTTCAAAATACCGGTCAATATATGTAATAGGGTGGTCTTGCCACTACCGGAATTGCCCAACAGCAACCATTGTTCACCTTTTTCAATTTGCCAATCCTCAAATGCGATCTGCTGCCCTCCGGAGTAATGATGTGAAACCGACTTTACCGAAATCATAAATACTATTTATTTATACGGCTATGCAAATATTTCAAGTAAAGCTTTTTACCATCTAGTTTTTTATGCGTGCAACCGGGTTGAATCATGCTGACAAAAACCAAAAAAAATCCAAATACTAATTTCTTGTTCATATGATGATCTGTAAAATACAAAAGTACCATATGCAATTGAATTGCATGATGCTATTGTTGTAAAGTATTTGCTACTGCGTTATGATTGCAAGTTCGGCTAAATTTCCAATTAATCAAATGTGCCCCGGCAATTGTGAAGCCTCCCAAGGGAATCAAGACCGCTTCAAGACTTTCTACCAGGTAATGTCCCGAAGCAATCAATCCAAAACCTGTAATTAAAACCAAAATGGGTGCTACTTTCCTATGCTTAGGATACGAAGTACTGAGCGACCAGATGCCAATGAATAGCGAAAGACAGATCATGCTGGTTTCCACCAAGCTATGTGCCAAAAAATTCAAACCCCATAGTGGGAGAGTGCTCATTAAAAATGGAAGGGCTGCGCAATGTATCGCACAGGCTACAGAGGCAGTCATACCCAATTGGTCCAATCTCGCCGACTTTATAAATGATTTCATAACGTATGTTTTTCTGCTGCAAATATAAAAGCAATTTAGTTGCATTTGAAACATATCTTGAAATATTTTACAAAGTGTCGTAATTTAATCTACTAAAACCAATGACACCTAACCAGCCATCCAATAACAAACCTAACGATTAGCTCTTCCTTAAACACACTCAACGATTAACTTCTTCATAACACACTTAACGATCAAAACTTCCTTTTAACACACCTAACGATTAACTCCTCTCTAACACACTTAACGATTAACTCCTGCATAACACGCCTAGCGATCAACCATCCTTAACACACGAACCAATTAATTCAAAATATTGACAGCATTGAAATACCCAAATGAACAAGTCATTCACCACAAAAAACAGCCAATTGTTTAAAAAACTATGCAAATAAAAAAAGCGAACAGTTTACTGATCGCTTTTTTTATTTTTTTTTAAAAGCAAAATTTACCTTCTCCGAGCAGACCTAGGAACTTTTGCCCTTCTTCAGGGCGAAAGATTCCAGTCTGTGAAGAGAATGGTTAATTTTGACCATTATTTTGAGTACATCTCTGCTCTCAACTCCGCAACTTCCGGACTAGTAATATACTCATCATAGCTCATCATCTTATCGATCGAACCTTTTGGCGTCAACTCAATAACCCTCGTCGCTACCGATTCCGTTAACGCATGATCTCGCGAGGTGAACAATGCTGTTCCCTTGAAATCTTTCAAACCATTGTTCAATGCGGTAATTGATTCCAAATCCAGGTGATTGGTTGGCTCATCAAAAAGCAACAGGTTAGCATGTTTCAACATCATCTGAGAAAACATGCAACGCATTTTTTCACCTCCTGACAACACTTTCACATTTTTCAATACTTCTTCTCCGGAGAAAAGCATCCTTCCAAGGAAACTTCTTACGAATTGCTCATCCTGGTCGGTACCTGAATACTCACGCAACCAGTCTACCAGATTTTCATCTTTGTTTTCAAAATAAAGAGAATTATCGTTAGGAATATCGGCAACATTAATCGTTACCCCAAATTTAAATTCTCCTGTGTAGTTCTTCTCGCGTTCCGTAAGGACATTATAAAAAGCAGTGGTGGCCAAGCTATTTTGCGACAAAACAGCAATCTTATCACCTTTATTAACCATGAAGTTTACGTTTTTAAACATCACCTCTCCGTTTAGCGTACAAGATAAGTTTTCAACTTGTAAGATCTGGTCGCCCGCTTCTCTACCTAAATTATTAAACAATATAGCCGGATATTTACGACTTGAAGCTTTGATTTCCGAGATATCGATCTTATCCAATGCTTTCTTACGGGAAGTCGCCTGTTTAGATTTGGAGGCATTTGCACTAAAGCGCTGAATAAATTCCTGTAATTCCTTCACCTTATCTTCCAATTTCTTATTCTGGTCGCTTCGTTGTTTCAAAGCCAGCTGGCTTGATTCGTACCAGAACGAATAATTACCAGAGTAAATATTCATTTTGCTGAAGTCGATATCCACGATATGCGTACATACGGCATCTAAAAAGTGCCTATCGTGAGATACAACCAGTACAATACTTTGATAATCTGCCAGGAAGTTCTCCAACCATGCGATGGTATCGATGTCCAAATCGTTCGTTGGCTCATCCAGTAACAGGATGTCTGGATTTCCAAAAAGTGCCTGTGCAAGTAGAACGCGCACCTTCTGGTTACCGTCCAATTCCTTCAACTGTTTATAATGGTGCTCTTCTTTGATCCCAAGGTTACTCAGCATGGTGGCAGCATTGCTTTCCATATTCCATCCATCCATTTCTGCAAAGCGGTTTTCCAGTTCACCTGCGCGCTCGCCATCTTTGTCAGAAAAATCTTCCTTCAAATAGATTGCATCTTTTTCCTTCATGATGTCGTACAATTCCTTGTGGCCCATCATAACGGTTTCAATTACGCTAAATTCGTCAAACTCATAGTGGTTTTGTTTTAAAACTGCCATGCGTTCTCCGGGCGTAAAAGCTACACTGCCAGTTGTTTGAGTGACCTCACCAGATAGTATTTTAAGAAATGTAGACTTGCCTGCGCCATTGGCACCGATTACGCCATAGCAATTCCCATGGGTAAATTTTAAGTTTACATCTTCAAATAAAGTCCTTTTTCCGTAACGGAGTGATAAATTAGATACTGAAATCATATTGCTGAAAATAAGCCGCAAAGGTAGGCATAATTATAAAAGTATTTAAACTAAGACCAGGTAGATTTGGTATTTAAAATGTCAGCATTTGTCTGAAACCTTGCGATTAGCGTAGTTGAAATCCAGCTTTTACGTATTGTACCTCAATTTTAATTTATAGATCTGGCGTGGAAATCGGCATTGGAACCCAATTGTAACCCTCGTCATTTCTGGTGATATAACCTAGTCCCGGCCAAGGCAGGTGGCAAGACATCGTTAAGCCTTTCGAGGTGGCCTGCTCTTCTAATATTCGTTCTCGCGTGGAAACCCCTTTTTGGAAATTTACGTCCCATTGTGTTCCCCATTCAGGATGGGCAATTAATAGGGTAGAGTGAACCGAGTCGACAATATGCCTCATGGATTGATCGTCGGAAAAAATGGTAAGGGAAGGATGACCAGGGGTATGGCCTTCCGCGAGCTCTGTTTTTATACAATCGAAAAGGATATCTCCAAAATCATAAAGCGTTAACTTATTCTTTATGGTCGAAACAATGTTACGAGCCAGTGCAATACTGTCCGCGTTAGATCCATCATGCTTACTTTTAGAAAAGTCAGGAGTTTTTGACATCCAAAAGTTATGTTCCGGTTTTGAAAGATAATACCTGGCATTTTTGAAATTGAGACTGCCTTTGGTATCTAATAAACCTCCAATATGATCGCCGTGCAAATGCGTGATCAATACATCGGTAACCTCATCCGCTTGAATCCCAGCATGGTTTAAATTTTTTAAGAACTTCCCTGCCTGATCGCCCAGCAATGATCCACTACCAGTATCAATAATGATGATTCGGTCTTCTTTCCTTATGACTAAAATATTAATTGCCGCATCTATGCCATCATCTTTGATAAAATTATCAGACATGGCTGCTTTAACTCGTTCATGAGCTATTCCCGGGGCAAAAATTGGCTGTGGCGGATTGATATAAAGATGACCATCAGTAATAACTAAAAGTTCAAGCTTTCCTAGCTTTAAGGTGATTTGCCCGCCATGTCGCTTCTTTTCCGGATCCAAGCCTAATACAGGAAACTTTAAATCAAACGACGATAAGGTAGCAGAAAGACCTAATAAACCAGCGTGCGTTAATAATTGTCTTCTTTTCATTTATTTTTTTCTCAAAGGTAATTTGATGATATATTTGAATCAAGTAGGCACTTTTTTGTATCCCAGTTACATTAAAGATACCAAGCTGGTTATCAAATAAATTATTTTTAGATATGATAGATAAAAATGCAAGCCGACCAATCTGCGCGGTTGATTATGCTTTTAAACGAATCGGTGGGAAATATAAAGGCCGGATTCTATGGTATCTCTACAATCGATCGGTGATGCGTTATGGAGAACTTAAAAAAGTATTCACGGATATTACGCCAAAAATGCTCAGTCAGACCTTAAAAGAATTAGAAGGTGATCAATTGATCAATAGAGTGGTCTATATGGAAGTGCCGCCAAAGGTTGAATACAACCTCACACCAGTAGGAGAAGAATTGATTCCTTTTATCAATTACTTAAGAGAATGGGGGGAAAAACAAATGGAGAAAGACAACGAAACGATCAAATTAACCTGTTAAAGTAACGGCTCATAAAGTTCATACAGTGGATAAGAACGAATTAATTGCTCGACTGGAACTTCCGGTGAAATCTCAAATGGTGGTCAGTTTAACGGCGATTATTAAAAACTACGACCTGAATATTGACGACTTATTGGAGATCAGTTTCCATAAGAAGAAGGAGATCGCGTTTCGCGCTGCCTGGATCCTGGAATATTTGATGGTGAACGATCCAGCTAATTTCAGTAAGCATGTCACAAAACTGCTTGCTTTGTTACCCGATCAAAAAAATCCTTCTGCCATGCGCCATTACACAAAGATCATTGCACTTCTCACAGACCGGAAAGCTGATCCAATCTATAAAGAGTTGAGAAAAAATATCAACTTTGAGCCAGTCATAGAGACTTTGTTTACCTGGCTCATCGATCAGCAGATGTTGGTCGCTACAAAGGTGCATTGCATGCAGGCTCTGGCTAACTTAAGCCCAAGCTACCAGTGGATTACGGAGGATTTACAGGCGACCATCAACCACCTGATGGATGTGGAGAGCATCGCATTCTTTGCAAGGGCAAAAATGGTAAAAAGACAATTGAGCCGGGTATAGTTGAAATGTGTGCAGAAATTCTACTTTTGTAGCATACGGCATCCGGTCGCATGAATTATGGAAGAAGAAGTAACAATTTTAAGCAATATTATAAAGCGCAGGAGAAGCATTTTTCCCGCTAGCTATACCAGCGAAGAGATACCAGTAGCGGTCATCAAACAAATCCTGGAAAGTGCAAATTATGCACCAACTCATAAACTAACAGAGCCATGGCGTTTCATCGTGTTCAGAAACGAAGGGAAGATTAAGCTTGGTCAGGAATTAGCCCGTTTATATAAGGAAATAACGCCCGTCCATCAGTTTTTGCAAAAGAAATACGACAGCATTGTGGAGAAGGCACAACAGGCCAGCTGTATCATTACCCTAAATGTTCATTTAAACACCGAAAAATTACCGGAGTGGGAAGAATTGGCGGCTTTGGCCTGCGCAGTACAGAACATGGCACTTACTGCCGAGGCCCTGAATGTAGGTGCTTACTGGAGTTCTCCAGGAATGCTTGCAAATTTGAAGGAATATCTTAACTTAGGTGACCAGGAAAAATGTTATGGTCTTTTCTATATGGGTTATCACCAGGAACCAGCCAGGGTTGCCAAGCGCACACCAATAGAAGATAAGGTCAAATGGATAGAGTCGTAATTTATGAATAAAGAGCAATTATACCAGCTTTGTTTAAGCTTCATTGAACAACGGATTCAAACTGCTGAAACAGCCTTAACGCAAGCTCGCGAAGCCAGTAATGACGATACTAAAAGTAGCGCCGGCGACAAATATGAGACCAGCAGGGAAATGATGCAGCAGGATATCGACCGCAATAAAAGATTATTGATGGACGCCGAAGAAAACCGTAAAGTATTAGAAGCTGTAAGGAATACTCCCCCGTCAGATCAGATTAGGGGCGGAAGCTTGGTTTATACCAACCAGGGAATCTTCTACATTAGCATCAGTGCCGGTCAGCTGCAAATAGAAGGTAAAACCGTTTTTGGAATCTCTTCCGCCTCGCCTATAGGAAAGTTGATGATGGGAAAGAAAAAGGGTGATGATTTCAGTTTCAATGGCAAACAATATATTATTGAGTCGTTCGCATAATCGGACCATAAAAATGCCCCCAATAAGTGTTTGACTTATGGGGGCATTTTTATATTATGACCAGCTTTTCTATTAAAAATGCCTTACTTTTGAATTAGAAGCTTTTAACTATGCTGTTGTGCAGTGTTTTTGGGCTCCAATATCCACTGGCAATGATTCGCCTGATGGTGTACAATGGATCGTTTTGGTCGCGCTTATCTGCAAGCGAAAACGCCATACGGAAACCACGCTTCTTAAGTTCGGGGATACCCTGAGCATTCCATAATCCAAAGGGATACGCAAATTCTGTGATCTTCTTTCCTGTAATTTCTTCCAATTTCTTCGTCGGTTTATCCAATTGCTCTTCCCAATCCTTTCCCTGGTATTTTTTGAAGTTCTTATGGTCGTAAGTATGACTGCCAATTACATTGCCCTCATCAGAAAGCTGCTTGATTTGTTCTTTGGTCATATAATCCACAAACTTACCTTTTTTGCCAATGGTAACGGTCATGATAAAATAAACCGCTTTATAACCATATTTCTTAAGCGTTGGTGCCGCAACGGTAAATTGATCCATATCCGTGTCATCAAAGGTAAACATGATGGGCTTAGATGGAAGTGGAGCACCGGTGTTAAGATAAGCGTACAATTGATCGGGTAAAATAGAGTGGTAACCGCTGTCGGCCAACATTTTAATTTGATTTTTGAAGTTCTCTACCTCAACAATGTAATCTTTACCTACTTTCCCATCTGTGGGTTTCCAATTGCGAACCTGATGATAACACAATATCGGTACTTGTTTGCGTGCCAGAATGCTCGCGGCATCGGCAACTTTTATTTTGGATACATCCAGCGCAGGAGACTCTGTATCGCCCTCCGGGGCTTTGGTTTCTTCTGCTACCGCCGATGCCGTTTGACTTGATGTAACAGTACTGGTTTGGGATTTCGACTGGCAACCTGCAGCAAAAATTACTGCTGCAGCCATAAAGGATAAAAGGTGCTTATTCATTAGTTATTATTTATTGCAAAACTAAAGAATCAAACGTAATAAAAGATATCTCTAGCATTAATAAGCGGTATTTTTTTTCCTTTCAACCAAAGGATCTGAAAAAAGAAAAGGCCCTCACCTAAGCGAAGACCTTTTTCTA
>JAPSHM010000136.1:3273-9818 GCA_031179845.1 Pedobacter sp. | reverse complement strand
AATTGGTGCCAATGGAACGGGAAAATCTACTTTACTAAAAATAATTGTTGGAGAGTACGCGCCTTCATCAGGATCAATTTCAATGTCGAAAGACCTTAAAATTGGGTATCTGAACCAGGATCTGCTTTCTTACGATTCCCATCATAGTATTTTGCATGTAGCAATGGAGGCCTTCGAACGCCAAAATCAATTACATGATGAGATTGAAGAGCTATTAAAAAAGATTGAGACAGATTATTCTGAAGAAATATTAAACAAACTGAGCGATAAGCAACAGGAGTTTGAAGCTTTGGACGGATACAATATTGAATACCGGGCAAACGAGATCCTCGCAGGTTTAGGCTTTAGCACACCAGACCAACTGCGACCGTTAAACACCTTTTCAGGAGGATGGCGGATGCGGGTAATGCTGGCAAAGATCCTTTTACAGACTCCTGACATTTTGCTGCTGGATGAGCCAACCAACCACATGGATTTACCTTCCATCAAATGGCTGGAAACCTATCTTTTGGGATTTGAAGGTGCAATTGTGATCGTATCCCACGATAGGTACTTCCTTGATAAAGTAGTAAACAAAATTGTGGAATCCCGTAAAGGTAAACTCACTCCCTATGCAGGTAACTACTCTTTCTATCTAGAAGAAAAATCTCTAAGGGGCGAGATCCAAAAGGGTGAATTCAAAAATCAACAGGCTAAGATCAAACAAGAAGAGCGTTTGATCGAGCGTTTTAGGGCGAAAGCTTCGAAAGCTAAAATGGCACAGTCGAGGATGAAGGCATTAGACAAGCTGGAACGTGTAGAGGATGTAGATGATGACAATCCAACGGTTAACTTCCAATTTAAGTTCTCCAAGCCTTCGGGTCGTCATGTCATCCGTATCGAAAATGCTTACAAGAGCTATCCTAACGTAGAAATTCTTGAAAACGCCGAAGGTATCATTGAAAAAGGGGATAAAATTGCCTTGATCGGTGCCAACGGTAAAGGAAAGTCCACGTTATTGAGGATCATTGCAGCTGCCGAGAAGTTCGAAGGTAAATGCGAGACTGGTCATAATGTAACAACCACCTTCTTTGCACAGCATCAATTGGAATCCTTACATCTTGAGAATACCATCCTGGAAGAATTGCAGGCATTTGCGCCAAAGCATACAGATACAGAGCTACGTGGTATTTTAGGTTGTTTTCTTTTTACGGGTGATGATGTTTTCAAAAAGATCAAGGTCCTTTCAGGAGGCGAAAAATCAAGGGTAGCGCTGGCCAAATCGTTGACTACGGATTCCAACTTTCTGATTCTGGATGAGCCGACCAACCACCTTGACATTCAATCTGTAAACATCCTTATTCAGGCCTTACAGCAATATGAAGGTACTTTTATTGCAGTATCCCACGATAGGTATTTCCTGGACAACGTTGCGAATAAGATCTGGTTCATCGAGGATAAAGACATCAAAGAGTATCCGGGCACCTATGCGGAGTATGAGGATTGGAATTCTAAGAGGATCCAACCTGTTGCCACAAGTATCCCGGTAAAACAAGAGAAAGAAGTAAAGCCTAAGGTTGAAGAAAAACCGACAGCTAATTCGGCGCAGCAACTTAGGAAACTGAATGACCAGTTGCAGAAAATGGAACAGGAAATTGCAGCCTTCGAGGGAAGCGTAAAAGCCGTTGAAGCTAAGATTGCCGATGAGCAAATCTATTCGAATTCCAATAAATTGGCGGAAGCGAATAAGGAATATTCTAACGCAAAAATGTTGCTGGATACTGCACAGAAAAACTGGGAAGAATTGGCTTCGCAGATCATGGAATTAGAATCTAAATGATAAAACAGATAGGATTGTTCTTTTTGCTGATATTAAGCATACAGTTTGTGCGGGCTCAAGACCGTCAATTTGTCTATGATAATAAAATATACCTACCGAACATTAAAACTGTTCAATGTTATAATGCGAAAAAAGAACAATCCATTCCTGTTATTACCCTAAGCGCAAATGAGCAACTCGTGTTCTCATTTGACGACCTCAAAGGAGGCAGTAAAATTTACTGGTATTCTGTTGAGCACTGTACAGCCGATTGGCAGTCGTCCCGCCTTTCTCCCATCGATTACCTGGAAGGCATTTCGGAAGACAGGATCAATGATTACAAGTACTCTTTTAATACCCTTCAGAAATACACCCACTACCAGCTTGCGATCCCCAACTTTCAGATTAGGCCAAAGATCTCGGGCAATTATTTGCTCAAGGTTTATGAGGATGGTAATCAGCAGAAACCAGTGATCTCGCAGCGTTTCTATGTGGTAGAAAATAGAGTTGATGTTGGGATAGAGATCACGCCCAGTACGCAGGTGCCACTTCGTTTCAGCAATCAAAAAGTCAACTTCACTATATTTCATAAAACGCCGATACAGAACCCCTATACAGACCTGAAGGCGATAGCCATGCAAAATGGTATTCCCCAAACGGCGATATTAAATACGAAGCCAACTTTCATCAGACCCGGTGCATTGATATATAACGAACTTACGGCCAACGACTTTCCCGCGGGCAACGAGTTTAGAAAGTTTGACATCCGGAGTTTGCGATACAAAGCGGAGAATGTACAGGAAATCATCAGGGATACAGTTGTTGACGTAATGCTATTTCAAGACGTCAATGGCAATAAGCCAAAATATACCAACCTTCTGGATGAAAATGGTGACTTTTTTATCCGCAACACTGAGGGGAGGGATAACAATACAGATGGGGATTACGCGCATGTTTACTTCACCCTAAATGCAACCCCGCCGCCTACAGGCGATGGCGACGCTTATGTGGTCGGCCGATTTAACAATTATATACTAGACGAAAATAGTAAAATGACATTCGATCCTTTGAAAAAGCGATTTCGGGGACGAATATTATTGAAGCAAGGTTTGTACGACTACAAATATATCTGGCTGGACAAGAAAACGGGAAAGACAGACCAGACGATCTTCGAAGGATCATACTTTGAAACTGCCAATACCTACCAGGTCTTCACTTATTATCGAAAACCAGGAGCAAGATGGGAAGAGTTGATTGGCTATAGTAATGTGAACACACTAAGGAAATAAGCCGGCTCGTTATTTTTAATTACTTTTGCAGAAACTATGAGTATAAAGATAAAAAGTCCGAAAGATTCTTTCACCATCATGAATGAGCTGGTGTTGCCTAATGATACCAATACCCTGAACAATTTAATGGGGGGTCGGTTACTTCACTGGATGGACATTGCAGCAGCAATATCTGCTCAAAAGCACTGTAACCGAATTGTAGTTACCGCATCGGTAGACAACGTTTCATTTAAGCAGCCAATTAAACTGGGCGATGTAATCACCATTGAAGCCAAAGTAACCCGTGCGTTTAACACATCTGTAGAAGTGAGGCTTGATGTATGGGCTGAAAACATTCCTTCTGGCAGCAGAGTTAAATCAAATGAGGCTTATTATACATTTGTAGCGTTAGACCAAAGTGGAAAAACGATTCCCGTTCCTGAACTGACTCCTGATAGTGACGATGAAAAGGAACTTTATGCCGGTGCGTTAAGAAGAAGACAATTGCGTTTAATATTGGGAGGGAAAATGATGCCCAATGATGCTAAGGAATTGAAAGCATTGTTTTTCCCTGATAAAGGGTCAAAATAAACCATTCTCCTCCAAGTCTGGCATCTGTTGCGAAGAGCAACAGCGCCTAGGCCTTGTCAGAGAAGGTATATTTTGTTTAAACAGGGCGTATAAAACTAAAAGAAACGCATGACGACTTACACTACACTCATTATTCTAAGCGGACTTGTTATTTTCTCGTACTTGTTTGATCTGGTTGCCAATAAAACAAAGTTGCCGTCTGTATTGCTACTTTTATTATTGGGGATCGGCTTGCGCGTCCTGGTAGATAAACTTCAACTTCATACTTTCAATTTCCTCACTATCCTTCCTACACTTGGAACCGTTGGGCTGATCTTAATTGTATTTGAAGGTTCATTGGAGCTTAAGTATGAGAGGCAAAAGAACAAGCTCATTAAAGCCGCCTTTTTATCTGCGTTTTTTATCCTCCTTGTGACGGTAACGGTGATCACCATCATAATTTATCACATCAGCGGCAAGTCACTTTACCTTTGCTTTGTCAACGCCATTCCCTTCAGCGTCATCAGTTCAGCCATTGCCATTCCTTCAGCCGCAGCACTCAGTAATAAGGGCAAGGAATACATCATATACGAATCGTCGTTCTCCGATATTTTGGGAATTATCCTATTCAACTTCGCGTTGTCCAATCCGTATGTTTCCATATCCTCATTTGCCGGATTGGCCATGAGTACCTCCCTTGTCATCATAGTATCGGCCATATCGTGCATAGTGCTATTGTACATAATGGGCAAGATCTCTCACCACATCAAATTCTTTTTGATCATTTCGATACTAATTATGGTGTATGCCGTTGGGCAGTCCTACCATTTGTCATCACTGATCCTTATTCTATCTTTTGGTTTGTTTCTAAACAACGCAGACACGATCAAACACGCCTGGTTTAGAAGTGTTTTTATCTATAAGAACCTCTCCAATGATTTGACCCAACTGTACCAACTTTCGGCCGAGACCGCCTTTATCATTCGAACTTTCTTCTTTGTGATCTTTGGCTTTACCATGAATATTTACGAGTTGAATGACCAGGTTGTAATTGTAAACGGATTGATCATGCTGGCCTCCATCTTCTTCATCAGGTTTATCTACCTTAAGTTGTTCAGAAGAGAAAACAGCGGCGCGGAAGTATTTATTGCCCCGCGTGGACTGATCAGCATATTACTATACTTCAATTTACCTCCGGCACTTAAAATACCGGAGGTAGGAACCTCATTTTTGTTTGTAGTCGTATTGGGTTCAAGCCTGATTATGAGTGTTGGATTGCTGCTGACTAAAAAGTATGTACGTGGCGAACCATACACATCAACAAACGTTTAAATCTAAACCTTATAAAACTACCTTACTCATACTTCCTTTTAGCAAATACAAACTCGCGCTTCACTTTAGAGAAGGCAAAGTTCCTGTTGAATTGGAAACTATATTTATTATCTGCGTAGATTATTATATTTCTACTTCCTTTTTTAAATCTCCTAATAGGAATCTCTAATGCATGATTATGATTCATTCTGGTTAATAAGAAATTAAGGGTATCTAAGTGAAACGCAATAGGATTATACAAGAAATATCCGTTTGAATCTTCGGGTGGTTCAAAATCTGCCCATTCACGCTGCTTTGGAAAAGCAATAATAAAGTACTCATTATAGTACCGGACCGTCGAAAACACAGCGTCCAATAATAGCGTGTCTGCCTCGTTGGAATTATATAATGTTTTGAAATATGATGGCTTATTATCAAAATCAAATCTCTTGTACTCTGGAATCTCCTCCATATTGGTATTATACAATATGTTAATTTTTATCGTTTTGAACCTTCTACCATCGTTGTTTATTAAATTCGAATCAGCATAATATTGATTATAACATTCGAATAGTAGCCTCGGATTTGGAAAGGCTGGACTATTATATTCGATTCTAACGGTGTCCTGTAGTTTTTTTCTAACGGACTTTTGAGGTATCAAATGGTCATAAGATTCCCGCTCTTGCTTAAAACTACAAGCACAAAGCAGAGTACTGATTATTAGGTATATAAACCTACTCATTGCTTACATTTTTTACGTTAAACTTTTTTTTAGGATTTCCGTCATCGTAAATCCGCACGCTCTTACTATCAGTATAGGTTTACAATATCGACTTGCATTAGGAATAACCAATGAACTATCGACCTCAAGGTCTGGAAACATGCTATATCTGCACCTGCAATCATAATTATAGCCACTTAAATATTTAAACTGTCGTCTTAATCCAGATATCCCTATTTTTTTTTCAAATCGTTAAAATTTATAACGTAGAATTCTTTATTAAATAAACCAGAAACTGGATGCTTTTTATGTGCGCTGTCCAGAGCAAAATATTTCCTAAAGTTTTGTTCATTGTCTTTTGAGACCAAATCTTTTGGTCCTTTCCATTTATTTAAACTAAGAAATTTATTTTTTAGAGAACGTTTCTGGTTAAATTTTGTGGATAGTGAAATAGTAAAAACCTGGTTAGATTTGAAGGGTAATGAATCGATATAAAAATTCTTACCTAAAAGCTCCTTACTATTATTGATCTGCATCCTTTCATTTGACTGTAATTGAATACTTATGAAGCTCGCCCAAACTCCAGTTTTTTGGCCATCGCGTTTCTCATAAGAGCTTGCACTATCGAAAATAAGATCGCCATAGCTGAAATTAGAACAACATGTGAATTCCGTATTATAAAATTTGTCTGTAAAACGTGAACTGTAGGTATACCGGAGCTGAACTGCCACATGAAGCACATAGTACAAGAATAAAAACCATAAGAATTTTAGAATCCATTGATTCCATTATTTATCGCGGTCTTCAAAAATCGAGAAACGTTTAAATTCAAGCACCATCCCTAATTTATTCTAAAATCCGACTTAAAATTTTAGCT
>JAPSHM010000136.1:0-3263 GCA_031179845.1 Pedobacter sp. | reverse complement strand
GGCTGTTCATCGACGGGACCTGCGACGAGATCGGCCGGCGCGTCACCTGGATTGCACTGGATTCCGACCGTCCGCTCACGCTGAGCATGTCCATGCGGTTCGGCAGCTTCGAACTGCCATCATAAAATTTTAGCTATGTTTTTTGCATCATCTACTCCTCTGTGATGAGTTCCTTCCAATGGAATTTCCAGTATTTCAAGTGCACCAGCCATACCCTGTTCATGGCCCAACTTCTTCTTCAGCGCAAAGAGAGTTTTCACATTAATGTGTGATGGCCCGAAAGGATATCCAATACCCAGGTCTCCGCATTGACGCTGAAACTGCTTTAAATCATAAGCGCCAAAGCTTGCCCATGCTCTACTTTGTGATAAAAACTCCTTTCTTAAAATGCTACAGGCAGTTTTAAAGGGCATACCCTCTTCTTCTATCATTTCTGATGTAATGGTCGTAAGTTCAGTGCAAAACGGGCTGACTACGGACCGTTCAGGTTTAACCAGGATCCCCCGGTTTTCAGATATTTCACCTGTATTAACGTCCAATAAGCAGACTCCAATCTCAATGATGTCATTTTCCATTCCATCAGGGTTTGAGCCTTCCCAACATGTTGCCTCTATGTCAACAACCAATATTTTATCTAACTTCTTTGCCATAAATTTAAAAGGATAATTTTTCTATTGCCGCTTTTTATTACTCATAAAAAATTTTAACGTTCCCCCCGCCACAATATCAGAATGTTTGATGCTATGCCCGGCAACCACTTTTCCGTTTAGTAAAACTTGCTTTACATAAACATTTTTATCACTTTGATCAACTGCTTCAACTGCAAACCTTTTACCGTTCTCCAGATGGAGCACTGCTTTTTTAACTGACGGACTTCCCAATGCATATTCATCCGACCCAGGGGAAACCGGATAAAAACCTAATGAAGAAAACATGTACCAGGCACTCATCTGTCCGCAATCATCATTACCACCCAAGCCGTCAGGCGTAGGCTTATACTGCATTTTCAGGATCATACGTACACGCTCCTGCGTTTTCCATGGCTGCCCAATCCAATTGTATAGATAAGCTACATGGTGCGCAGGCTCATTGCCATGAACATATCCACCGATGATTCCTTCCCTGGTGATATCTTCAGTTTCAGCAAAAAATTTATCCGGCAGATGCATAGTGAACAAGGAGTCCAACCTTAAACCAACTTTCTTTGCCCCGCCCATCTTCTTAATTAAAGCTGCCGGGTCATGCGGAACAAAAAAACTGTAATTCCAGGTATTGCCTTCAATGAAGCCTTGGCCATGCGTGCTCAGCGCATCAAAGTCATTCTTAAACGATCCATTGGCCATTTTGGGCCTCATAAATCCGGTTGCGCTATCAAAATTATTTGTCCAGCTGCCCGATCTTTTGATGAAGGTATCATAAACATCCTTCCTGCCCAGTTTCTTAGCAATCTGAGCGATACACCAGTCATCATATGCATATTCCAGTGTGTTCGACACCGAAACTCCGCTGTGTTCCGCAGAAATATAACCGCGGTCAATGTATTCGCCGATCCCCTCATAATTGCGGTGGTTGGCTGTCCTCACGCAGGCGTCTAATGCTTTGCCGGCATCCCCCTTATATACGCCTTTAACAATCGCATCCGCGATAACCGATACACTATGGTATCCACTCATACACCAGTTGTCGTTGGCATAGTGCGACCAGATTGGCAGCATATTCAATGCACTCTGGTTGTAATGGGCCATCATCGAGTTCACCATATCATTGTTGCGCGAAGGCTGGATAATATTAAAAAAGGGATGCAATGCCCTATAGGTATCCCACAACGAAAAAGTAGTATAGTTTACAAAACCTTCCGCTTTGTGTACGCCCTGGTCTAAACCTTTATACTCCCCATTTACATCGGTATAAATGGTCGGACTGATAAACGCATGATACATCGCGGTATAGAAATTGATTTTTTCATCTTCGGCTGCATCAATCTTTAGTTTTATTAACTCCTTTTCCCAATCCGACTGTGCCGCTTTTTTAACCTGGTCAAAGTCCCAGCCCTGAATCTCAGTACGCATATTTTCCAAAGCGTTATCCTGGCTCACCGGGGATAAAGCAAACTTTATCTTTATTTTCTCATTGGCTTCGGTATTGAAATCAAAGTACATTCTCAAGTCCTTTCCTGCGACTTCTGGAAAGTTCTTAGTTTGGTCAAATTTTCTCCAGAAGCCTTTGTATGGCTGTGTGCCATCATAATTTTTCTGTCCGTAGCTCTTGAATGATTTTGAAAACGACATGGCAAAATACACCGTCCGCGTGCGGGCCCATCCATTAGTTTGCCTGTAACCCGTCACCAGCGTATCGTTAACCACACGAACGTAGGTCCACACATTCTTGCCATCGTAATTGTAAACCCCCGACATTAGATCTAAAATAATGTGTGCCTCATCTGGTTTTGAAAAAGTATACTGGTGCATCCCCACCCTTTTGGTAGCGGTAAGTTCGGCCAGGATATCATCATCATCGAGCTTTACCTTATAGTAGCCGGCCTCAGCAACCTCATTGTCATGAGAAAATGCAGAACGGAATCCAGACATAGGGTTTGCTGCAGTACCTGGATTCATCTGAAGCGGGCCCTGGGTTGGCATAATCAAAAAGTCCCCAAGATCAGAGTGGCCTGTTCCACTAAAGTGAGTGTGGCTGAAACCGACGATCGTCTTATCTTCATATCTATAGCCCGCGCAATACCTATACACATCACCGTTGTACTTCCCGCCCACCTCATAAGGGATGGTGTCTGTATCCGGACTCAACTGTACAGCCCCAAAAGGAACTGTAGCACCTGGAAAGGTGTGGCCCATTTTTTCTGTGCCAATAATTGGCTTCACATATTTAACCAGTTCATTTTGTGCTAAAGAAAAACCCGGTATGAGTAAAAAGGTATAAAGCAGTATCTTCGATTTCATTATTAAAACTAACAAATTTAATTGAACATTATTTTAGGTCTGCGCTCAACTATTTACATTTAGGCAAAACAGCAGATAAATGTTTCCTCGCAAAGAAACGTCTTTTGCATTGACGAAAAAAGAAAAAATGTTATCTTTTTTTTGTAAATTTTTCTCATTATAGATTAAGGCTACTTATGCAAATAAATAAGCTATTGCAATCGAAAACACATCCAATGAAGCATTTCCATTTAGAACTATACGAAGTAGGACTATTTGCAGTACCATACTATACAAGAGATTCAGCAATTTGAGTTTTAGCTGTTA
>JAPSHM010000135.1 GCA_031179845.1 Pedobacter sp. | reverse complement strand
GATGTCAAATCCTTTCAGTTTGCGGGTGTATTCAACCTCGTGGGAGGAGATGTTCAGGGGCTGCAGATCGCAGGATTAGCGAATTACGTGATGGGAAAGGTTAGGGGGGCGCAATTTTCACTTGGATATAATCATGTTGGTAAAGCGTTTAAAGGCACTCAGGTAGGAGCCATTTACAACAGCGTCAATGAAAACTTCAAAGGCGTCCAGGCATCGATTGGACTGAACTCAGTGGGGAAGAACCTGGAAGGTATTCAGGCAGCAGTCTTTGGAAACCTGAGCAATGGCCTGGCACGCGGAGTACAAATAGCCGGCTTAGCGAACCTGAACAGGGCAACTGATGGATTGAATGTCGCAACATTGCTCAACCTCACATCACAATCCTTGCGGGGTGCCCAGGTGGGAATTCTTAACTATGCCAAGACGATGCGCGGTGTTCAAGTGGGCTTGATGAACATCTCGGGAAAAAACGATGGCTATTCCATTGGCCTGATCAATATTGCCTTCCATGGGTATCACAAGTTTGGCTTTTCTACCAATGAAACCACCCCATATAATTTAACCTATAGGGGAGGAAGCCGGCGGTTCTACAATATACTTGCAGTAGGTAAGGACAAAAGCAGTCAGGAGCAATTGTATACGGCTGGTCTCGGATTCGGAAAAGAACTTCGCTTTTCGAAGTTGTTAGCCCTGAACCCAGAAATAAGCTCGCAATATGTTTATCAGGGTAGCTGGAAGGAGATCAATATCCTGAATAAATTAGAACTTGGATTACAGCTGCGTATCAACAGTTGGATTGCGCTGAGTGCAGCTCCCACCCTAAACATATATCACACTACTCAACACCGCAAGATCGGAGATTTTGGTTTACTTCAACATAAACACAAAGATTTTCAGTTGAATAACCCTGCCTACACCGGCTGGTTCGGCTGGTCGGCAGGTCTACTTTTACTTTAATGGATGATCCCGGTTTCGGCTAAATTAAGCCGGCTTCCAGATCTTAAATCTATTTTGGTTGGATCCGTCTGTAGCGCGGATGACCAGCAAAAGGTTTTCCTCTCTTTGTGGAAAATGTTTATCGATGATCTGCTGGGTTTGTTGCAACAACATGCCTAGATGCTGTTCGAAATCAATATCACTGACATACAGAATGACCTGGTTCATTCTTGCTGAAATGGTGCATTTAAAAGTAAATTCTTTCCTTAAAACTTTAACTACTTTTGATCTCAATTTTTTCATCGAACTCCAATTAATGTATACCAGTTAAACGCTTGGCACCTTCAATAATTGTGTTTGAAAATGTAACATTTTTGACTGATTAATTGTCTTGCACACTTATTGAAAGTGTTTAATCCATTCCCTTGTCATAAGCTCGTGTCCGGCTACAGTGGGGTGAATATGGTCCCAGATCCAATATTTCTCAGGTGCTTTTTGAAGTGCCTTGTCGAACATCTGCTGATAAGGTACAAAGACAGCATTGAATTCCAATGCCAATTTTTTGACAATGGCCGAACGTGCCGAAACGTCTTGTTGTCTTTCCGTTCTCAGCTGGTCAGCGGGAACGAAAGGAAGGGTAAATGGTTCGCCCAGCACCAATCGCAGGTTTGGAAAACTGGACCTGCTCTGACGCAGTAAGTCACGGTACGTTTCCTCATACTGCTTCAATGAAACTCCTGTAGTCTCGTCTTTCAACCAGGAGTCGCTGTCATTAATTCCAACCAGAATGCTTAAGACATCCGGTTTCAAATCTAACACGTCCTTCTGCCAACGATCAGCCAGGTCAGTGATCTTATTTCCACTAACCCCTTTGTTGATGAAATGGTACTGTCGGTCAGGGAAGTCTACTGATAGCCTACCCGCAACATTACAGGCATAACCGTGTCCCATAATGTGATTCAAGTCCCAATCATCACGCCCCCGGTTCCCGTCCGTGATGGAATCCCCTTGAAAGAGGATGTTTGTGACCGCCTGATCTGCGCTTAGCGCCATCAACTTTGCCGGGAAAACGGTTCCCGCTATCCCAAACAGCGCTATTTTTTTGATGAAAGTTCTTCTATGGTCCATTCGCATTGGTTTCGTTCCAACTGCCATTCATTGGTTCTTCTCCAAACTTAACTAAATAAAATAAATTATATCATCCGTTTTTTCCTGATTGGCCATCATGCGCCCAAAGGGAAATTGAAAATAAAACTTGCACCATCTGAGGTAATGCCCTCAATTCGCGCCATGCCATTTCTCGATCGGGCCAGTAAACGGCTAAAATCTTCAACGGTATTCACCGGACTGCCATTTACCCTGGTAATAATGGTCCCTTGCGGAATGCCTGCCTGTTCAAAAAAGCCGCCACTTTCGATTTCAGTGATCACGATCCCGGATTCTAACCGATACCGTTGCTTGAATGCAGGATCAAGCGGCGCAAAGCTCGCCCCAAATCTTTGCTTCAACTCCAGCTCTTTCTGGTTATTCCGTGTTGTTCCAGCTAAGGTTTCCCGCCCTTTTAGAGTTACCGTCACCTGGTTCTTTTTACCTCCGCGCAGGTACGCTATGGTTACTTTTTCACCGGGACGGCGCCTGGCGATCTGCTCAGAGAATTCGGCTGAAGAGCTGACGTCTAATCCGTCGATCCGCTGGATCACATCGCCCGGTTTAATGCCTGCTGAAGCCGCCGCGCCTCCGGCTTGCACATCCGTGATGTATACGCCGTCTAATTCTCCGGGATCAATACCTTGTTGTTTTAACAATTGTGCTTCAACCGCAGGGGTAGAGAAGCTTACACCAATATAGGCCCGTTTTACCTCGCCAAATTGTTTAAAATCATTGATGATCTTCTTAGCCAGGTTCACAGGGATGGCAAAACCGTAACCGGTATAACTACCGGTTTGGGAAGCGATCGCGGCATTGATCCCAATGAGCTGCCCCGCCGTATTGACCAGCGCGCCGCCACTGTTGCCCGGATTGATCGCCGCGTCGGTCTGGATGAACGACTCTACAGCAGTACTGACACCGGAAAGTGCGTTTCCTGATGATCTGTCCAGAATCCCGATATTACGGCCTTTGGCACTTACAATTCCAGCAGTCACAGTTGAGCTGAGCGATAGCGGATAGCCCACTGCCAAAACCCATTCGCCGATCTGTACGGCATCCGAGTCTCCCAAGGGGGCAGTTGGCAGATCTTTTCCCTGGATTTTTACCAGCGCAAGATCTGTCGTGGGGTCTGTTCCAACGATCTTGCCCTTGAATGTCCGCCTGTCTGGCAAGATCACCTCAATCGCTGAGGCATTTTCAACGACATGGTTGTTGGTAATGATGTACCCGTCCGGACTGACGATCACCCCGGAACCAGAACCCGAAACCCGGCCTCCCGGAGCTGGAAGACCAAAAAGCTCTTCCATAAATCCAGCAGATCTGCCCCCAGCCTGGTCATAAACCGTCTTTAAATGAACAACAGCAGGGGTGACCGCCGCGGAAGCGCGGATGAAATCAGGGTTTCCAGCCGACGACTCCGCCCTGGATTGATTATTGGCAAAATGGACCTGCCTGTTTTCAGGGACCAGGGGGTTATTGTTCCTCCGTTGAAGCATTGCCGAGCCAAACAGGGTGAGGATCGAAGTGACTAATGCGGTAACTATAATAATTATGGCTGTCTTTTTCATAATGTTGTTGTTTTTCTAAGTATATCCAAGGTTTCTTTCCAGGGATTTGCAAATTGGGATCTCCACATAAAACTTGCTGCCTACATGTTCCTCACTCTCAAACCAGATCCGGCCACCGTGGGCATCGGTATATAACTTTACGATCCACATACCGAGACCAATCGGCTTCTGACCGTCTTTTGCTTTCCGGGCAGCTTTTGTATATTTTTCAAAAAGGAAAGGTTGTAAGCTTTTAGGAATTCCAATCCCATTGTCTGAAACGATTGTCAAAATCGTATCTTCAAGCTTTTCCAGGTGTATCGATATTTCCGCGCGCTTGGAGGTGAATTTCACTGCGTTTGAGAGGAGATTGTTTACAATTTGTACATATTTTGTGTTGTCTATCTCTGCGTAGATCCGATCATGAGAATGGGTGAAAGTAAAGTGTTTTTCGGCCGATAGCTGTGACTTGAAATACACATTCATCAATTGATTTATCTCCCATACCAATTCTATTCGTTCCCTGTTAATTTCAACTTGTGCGGTTTCCAAAGTCTGCATTTTGATGATTTCCTGCACCAGTTTGATATTGCGTCGGGAGATCTCCGCGATCGTCCGGGTCCAGTCATGGATCTCCTTATTTTCTCCCTGTGGCATTTTCTGGTCAATTGCATTTGCGAGCGAAGCGATAATCCCTATAGGGCCCCTCAGGTCGTGTGCCAGGATCTCCAACGCAGCATCCTTCCAATTGTTGATCTTCTGCATGTTGAAAATGCCCAGTTTCCTCGCCGAATCGTCTTCCAGGGTTCCGGCTAAATACGTCACGCGCTCACCTTCCTGAATAGGGCATACTTTTAACCTTACCCATCGCTCAACATGATCTGCCCTTATGATCCTGAAATCCAAAAAACTGTTAACTTTATTGGTGAGCAGGCTTGTGAAGTTTCTTTTCACATACTGCTGATCTTCAGGGTGGATCATTTCGAGAAAATGCTTTGGGTGCTCATAAAATTCATTGATTCTTTTTTGCGTAAAGTGTTCAAAGGCCTCGTTTATATAGATGATTTTTAAATTTTCAGGATCGAAAATAAAAAAGATCTCGTCAGACAGATCTGCCATTTTCTTCAGGATCGCACTATCTGTATTTTCCATCAATTCTGGATTTTGGGTTGATTAAAATCAGCTGGTAAATCGGCGTTGGAGCCTAGAGAATTTCGGACGACGCTGTTGCGTATGTAACAATTAATATGATTCTTTGTTTCTGAGTATTGTCGAACTTGACATGGAATAGCAATACGAATTTCCTGGAAAAAGCTACACGAAATCAAAACAAAACGTACGGGATTTAAGTATATCAGCTAATGAATAATCGTTAGCTAATTTAGATCAATGAAAACCTATCAAGTGGGAATTATTGGATACGGAGGGTTTGGGAAATTCCTGCACCATTGCTGGGAGAAATTGGATAACGTAAAAATACTCGCGGTGTCTGATACGGGATTGAACGACCTTGATCTTGAAAATTGGAAAACTTATAAGAATTGGAAAGATCTGCTGAATAACGATGACATTGATATCGTAAGCATTGCCACACCACCAATCTGTCATGTGGAAATGGCCTGTGCAGCCATGCGAAAAAATAAGCATGTGCTGTTGGAAAAACCTATTGCACTGACAAACGAGGGGGCGGCGCAGATCCTGCATACGCAAAAAGAAACCGGCAAGCAAATCATGGTGGACCATATGCTCCGCTACAACCCGATCATAGAAGCTTTTGTAGCGTTCAGCACGAACAATACATTTGGGAAACTACGGCACGTTGTGGTCAGCAACTATGCCCAGGACAGTTCATTGCCACCTAATCATTGGTTTTGGAATAAAGAAATCTCCGGAGGGATCCTGATAGAGCACGGTGTGCACTTTTTTGATATTGTGAATGCGCTGACGACCCAGAAATATAACACAGTATGCGGCTGCTCGCACTATAGAAATGAACAGCAGGAGGATCAGGTATCAGCCATGGTTTTATATGATGAAGGCTTAATAGCCAGTCATTATCATTCCTTTTCGGGCCCAGGTTTTTTTGAGCAGACGACGATCCGGTTAACCTACGACCTGGCGAAAGTAGAGATAGAAGGTTGGATGCCAATGAAAGGTAAGATACAGGCGCTGATCAATGATTCGTCCAAAGCACAGTTGAACCTGATTCCCGGCCTTTCTGTCACGAACATCAATACAATTGCGGACGTTACGGACATTTCACGTCCTGAAGGATGGGGTAATTTAGAGACTGCGACCACCACCACCACCTACTGTGGCGGAATTCCATATGAGATCACCGAAATGATGTCCGCTTCTTTTGAAATTCAGCAGTCCAAAGCTCAGGTCTATAGCGAATGCCTGCAATCCATTTTGTTAGATCTGATTGCTAAAATCGAAGACCGGAGCCATCCGGTCGTGGTCACATTAGAAGATGCATGTGAGAGTTTAGAGATCGCAATTTTGGCCAGTAAGTAATCTTGGCCAGCAAGTAATCCTGGCCAGCAACTGATCACGAAATGCTCAATGCTTGTTTGCTTGCCCATACACTCCGCGTCAGACGATAGATGGCACAGTGATCCTCGTCCAGCTGCCGGTTCTCTACAAACTCAAATCCCATTCCCTCATAGAACTTACGGGCTTTTATATTCGTTTCCAGGGGATCAATGATGACTTCCGGAACAGTTGGATCTGCAAAACATTGTTCCAGCGCCAATTGCATCATGACGGTCCCATAGCCCTGTCCAAGATCCTCTTTTTCGCCGATCCAAATGTCAATAGCCCTCAAATTTTCAGGGACATTTCCCCAGTAATGTGTTTCTTCCCGCCCAGGGTCGATGATCTGGAGAAAACCTATAGGCCTCCCATCCAGTTCGGCGATCAATTGCTGCCGCCATTCAGGCCTGCGAAGTAATTCTGTTTCCCATTTCCAGTCATCGTTGGGATCTGCCTGAATGTTATGTGGCTGCTCATCCCAATGGTTTAAAATGGCAAGATCAGCGATCGTTGCCTCACGTAATCGTATCTGGTGCATAACTAAATTTGATATTTAGACATTAAACCATTTCGACCTGAATTGTGTTTGTAATATTCTTTGTACTATTTGGTTTCAATCTCCAAATTCCCTCCGTTGATGAAGAGGTCATGCGGCACAAAATAACCTTTGATCGGTTTGCCATTCATTTTGATCGCCGTTATCGCCCGACCAGAACCCGGTTTTTTAATCGTAAGGGTTTTGCCGGTACTTGTCGTCCATTTTACTTCGTCAAAAAGAGGAGCGGTAACCAGGTATTCCGGGTCCGTCGCAGAAAATGTATACAGCCCCAGTGCACTGAAAACATACCAGGCGGACATCTCCCCGGCATCGTCCATCCCTGAAAGCGCAAGACCTCCATCGCCAATCCCATATAAATGATTCAGGATGTAATCAATGATCTTTTGCGATTTTTCCGGTTTCCCGATAAAATGATAGGCGAAGGGCGCCTCATGATCTGGTTGGTTTCCATGGCAATATTGGCCGATCATGGTTTCTACATTTCGGGCAATATGTTTAGGATTCCAGGGCAAGGTGAACAAAGAATCCAGTTTCGATTCAAATCCAGCTGCACCTCCATATAGATTAATTAAACCCGGCATATCATGAGGAGCAAAGAAAGATACCTGCCAGGCATTAGCTTCCCTGTACATGTATTCATAATAAGGATATTGTGGATTGAAATTTTTGATCCAATCGCCATTTTCCAATCTGCCTCTCATGAACCGTGTGCCAGGATCAAACATGTTCTTGTAGTTTCCTGATCTTGCCATCAAAGTCTTGTAGTTCGCCGTATCGCCCAATTTTTTGGCAATCTGGGCAAGGGAATAATCATCATATGCATACTCCAGTGTTTTGGATACACCTGCTTTCGCTTTTGTTTCTACATGAGGGTTAGCAATATCCGGGTCAGATATAAACCCTTTCTTGATGTACTCGTCTACATATGGACGAGCGCCTGGCGATATATTCGCATTTCTTAATAGGATCTTGTAGGTACCTTCAATGTCAAAATCATCGATTCCCCGAAGGTAAGCGCCTGCAATAGAAGACGCCCCGTGGTCGCCATGGAAAAAGGTAGGAATAAAACCGGTCTTATCGCCCACATCTTTCATTGACTTGATCACATCAACCGTTATTTTTGGCGAGATCAGACCCAATAGTACGTCTTTGTTGCGATAGGTATCCCATAAGGATGGTTCTGTATAGTAATTGAAGCTGGCTTTTGCCACTTTCTTCTTAGCATCAGTATATTCCCCGTTGATATCACTGCGCAAAGCCGGCCATAGGAGCGAGCGGTATAAGCAGGAGTAGAGCATCTCCTTTTGCTTTTCTGTACCTCCTTTAACCTGTATGGAGGATAAGATCTTTTCCCAGCTGCTAGTCCCTTCTGCTCTGACCTGGTTGAATGTCTTATTGCCAATCTCTTTTTCCAGATTTTCCCGGGCGTTTTCCGTGCTGACGAAAGATATCCCTATTTTAAGTTCTACCGGTCCTTCGTGTTGATCGCTGAGATGCACCAGGGCATAACCAGCTTTCGACCCTTCTTCTTTTTTCTCTAATATCTTAATGTCGGCATTCAACTTCGCGTAAAAGTAGATCCTTTCGCCTGCCTGCTGAAATCCTTGAATGACGTTATTGCCAACCTGCGTAATCTTCCAGGTACTGACATTATTGTTGGCCTTAGCCAGGTCAAATAAGACTTTTCGATCTTTTCTGTCTTTATATTCATACTTGTGGAATCCGCATCTTAAAGTAGAGGTGAGGCTTACATTTACCTGGTAATCTTCCAGATATACCTGGTAGAATCCTGGAGCAGCACTTTCCTTACTGTGAGAAAAATGGGAGCCAAATTTTTCAGTTGGCTTTCCGGAGACAGGCAATACAGGAATGTTGCAAAGGTTCCAATGTCCCTTATTGGTATGGGTAAAACCATAGATCATCTTGTCCTCATATTCGTAACCGGCGCCGGAACCATATTCGGTCATCGGGCTCAATTGTACCATCGCATTTGGCATCGAGCTCCCGGGAAAAGTAAGTCCCGCCCATGATCGCCAGTCGGCCGGTAATTCGTAGCCCAAAATTTTTGGATCGGTAAGTGGCGCAGTTCCTATAAAAGTATTGACATACTTTGTGTAGCGCGTCTGCGATTTCCCGTCATTGGATGTCAGTAAAAAAAGGATTAGCGTTGCGCTAAATGCATTTGCAAACCTGTTGTTCATACGTTTAATATTTGTGTGCTTCCCCAAATATATAAAAATGACTAAGAAAAATTGGTCAAATCCAATCGGTAGCGCTATTGTTATAATTAATCATAAATAGTTAAATTGCCTTTATGGAAATTTTTCAAACTTTATATACACTCCGACCAAGAACAAGAGGCTTCCACCTGATCACAGATGAAATAACGGCTGCCCTGCCAGAGATCAGGGATTTAAAGACTGGTATCTGCCAGGTATTTATCCAGCATACATCTGCTTCGCTAAGCATCAATGAAAATGCTGACCCAACAGTAAGGATGGACTTCGAAATGTTCTTCAGTAAGATTGTTCCGGAAAACGATCCTGCTTATGTGCATGATTATGAAGGTGCCGATGATATGCCTGCACATCTCAAAGCGTCACTTTTAGGATGTTCGGTGTCTATTCCGATCCACAATGGAAAATTTGCCCTGGGCACCTGGCAGGGAATCTATTTTTGCGAGCATCGAAATGATGGTGGCGCAAGGAAGCTGGTGATCACCGCCTGGGGAGCAGGGTGACGAAAACATCGATCCGATCAAAACATTTGAAAATATTGAAACGTTCTATCTTAAAAAATTAAACAACGATGATGACACAAATACCACCTGATGGAGGACTGATCTATGCGGAAACCAATTTAAGCAGGTTATTTCCTGAGCCGCTGAATGCGTTGACGTCTTGCTTCTTCCTTGCGCTGGCGGTCTATTGGACACTTAAGCTGAGGGGACAATATCATCAACACCGGTACCTGACCCTGGCTTTGGTCCTGTTGTATATCGGAGGTGTCGGCGGAACAGTCTATCACGGCCTGCGGCAATGGCCCATGTTCATCATGATGGATTGGCTGCCAATCATGCTCCTTTGTGTATCTGCGGGTGTTTATTTC
>JAPSHM010000134.1 GCA_031179845.1 Pedobacter sp. | reverse complement strand
GCACCGCCGCCAGCTCATGGGCGCGCTCCTTGATAATTTGCAGGGATTCCTCCGTTCCGTAATCCAGGATCAGCATATTTTGAACTGTTTCGGGCATAATACCCGGCGCCGCTGGAAAAGATTTGAGTTTTTTACTGCCCCTTACAATTACTTCATCTACAATACCATGATAAGAACCGGTAAAGGCCACAATTAATGAGCGACCGGTAACAGTACGGGCAATCCGCATTGCACCAAGTACAGCTTCCGATCCGGTATTGCATAAAGCCGAACGGTCAAAATCAGTGAATTCACAAATTAATTTACTTACTTCTCCAGCCAGTTCATGCTGAGGACCAATTTCGTATCCTTTCTCAATCTGATCAATTAAAGCATTTTTGATCACATCAGGTTGATACCCCAGCATATTTGAGCCAAATCCGTTAAGTGCATCGATGTATTCATTCCCATCTAAATCCCAAAAACGGCTTCCCTTAGATTTATTGATAACTATAGAATAAACCAGTTCTTTGGTTGCAGGTTTAAAACCGGATACTACCCTCGGATCGGCCATATGAGCTCTGTTTTCTTGGGTATAATTTTTACTTGCCTTGGTCTTGTCGGTATATTTTCTAATTAGATCTGCTAAATACTGCTGCTGTTCTATACTCAAGGCTGCTGACTGTTTTTCTATACGTGGACTCGCACCGAAGGGTTTCTTGATTTCAACAAGTTCCTCTGCCGTTAAATCGAAATCACTTCGGCCCTGATTAACAACTTCTAATGGATTGACAGTTGAGGTAATTTGAACCTCTGCTGGCATAGGTTGGTTGTGCTGCAGCAAAGCTACTTGTCGGGCCAGCAGTTGCAATTGCTGGCCAATCAGATCGAGCGCAGCGCCATTTGATACGGCTGCGTGATGGTTTTGCATAAATTGCGACGGAGCACCAGAAGACTGAACATTGATTGCTGATTGTGTTGCTGCCTGCTGGACTTGCTCTGTCGGTAACAGCTTATCTAAATATCCAGCCAGCGTATCCAGGGTGCTATATTCTTCATTCAACTGCCTAAAGGTGATGGGTAAATTGAAGCTTTTCTTTAATGCAAGTGCTATCTGTGTAAGTAGAAGAGAATCCAGGCCTATTTCTATAAAATTTGCCTGATCTGAAACTTCTTGCATTTCAATACCTGAAGTATCTTCCAGGATTTCTTTGATTTGATTGATTAACGATTCTTTTCTCATTAATATATTTGGTTCTTGTGCCTTCTGTATAGAATTCAAAGGATTTGTAGTCGTATGATTTGAAAGTACCCCAACAGATGGAGCTATTGACGAGGAGGGGGGATAAACCCAGTATAGCGATCTGTTAAATGAATAAGTAGGTAATTGACTCAATTTACGCCTTTTTTCTGCTTTATAAAATTGCGCCCAGTCAAAGTTAAACCCGCTAAGCCACAACTGTCCAACTGATTTTAGTAGGGTATGGTAGGCTGACTCCTCTTTTTTTGGAAACTCAAGCGTACTCAGCACAACCTTGGTTTTCCCCATAGGCTGCTGGCGAATAAAAGTAGCTGTTGCATTGCCCGGACCAATTTCCAGGAAAGCTTTTTCCGGATTTTCATCCAGTAAAAGTTTTGCTGCCTCATTAAACAGAACGGTCGACCTCAAATGATTAACCCAATATTCCGGATCAGTGGCCTGTCCGTCGGTTAGGCGCTTGCCCGTAACGGTCGAGTAGATTGGAATTGTTGGCGCATTTAATGTGATTTCTTTAAATGATGTTAAAAATGGTTCAGCCACATCATCCATCATATAAGAGTGGAAAGCATGGCTGGTAGGCAATAGCCTATTTGGAATTTCTTCTTCCTCCAGTAGCTTGCAAAAGGCGGCAACCTCTTCAAAAGTACCCGCCACTACACTTAATTCAGGTGCGTTAACTGCTGCCACCGAAATTCCTGAAGATAAATAAGGCTTGAGCCTATCAATGCCAGCCCTAACCGAAAGCATACTGCCAGCAGGTAATCCACTCATCAATTGGCCACGGGTGGCTATAATTCTCAAAGCATCAGGTAAACTTAAAACTCCTGCAAAATGTGCAGCAACAAATTCCCCAATGCTATGTCCAATAAGTGCTGATGGATAAACGTCCCAGCTCATCCAAAGCTTACCAAGTGCATAACCAATCATAAAAAGAGCAGGCTGGCTATATTTGGTATTTTTTAGCTTTTCTTCAGCTTTAGCATTCAGTCCTTTCGGATAAATTATAGATAGCAGATCTTCATTGCACTGGGTTTTTAACAGTTCATTACACTCATCCATCGCATCTTTAAAAACCCGCTCATGAACGTATAATGCTTTTCCCATGTCAAGAAACTGAGAACCCTGGCCAGGAAACATAAAGACAAACTCACGTATATTTTTTGCTTGTATCTGCTGTGGAAGTTGTTTGGTCAATTGCGGTATTAATTCGTCCTTACTGGCCGCAACTGCAAAATTTCTAAATTTAAACCGTTGTCTGAACATATTTAAGGTATATGAAGCATCCGGCAATTCCGCGTCGGGCAATCTAACCACTAAATCGGCTAAATCCTCACCAAAAAGATTGACGCTTGTTTCATTTTTTGCTGACCATGTATATAATTGTACAGGTCTGGATAACGAGCTTTCAGCAGCTTTATTTTCGTAATCTTCCAAAATGAGGTGTACGTTTGTTCCGCCTACCCCAAATGAACTTAACCCGGCTATTCTTTTGCGCTCAGCGGCCCAATCCTTCAATGATGTATTAACAATGAAAGGACTATTTTTAAAATCAATATTCGGATTTGGTTTTTCGTAATTTATTGATGCCGGTATTTGTTTATGATACAAAGACAACGCTGTTTTAATTAACCCGGTTACTCCCGCAGCACAGGTAAGGTGCCCAAAATTACTTTTAATAGAACCTATAGCACAATATTGGTTTTTAGCCTGAGCGCCAAATGCAAGGTTTAGCCCTTCAATTTCGATCGGGTCACCAAGGGGAGTGGCAGTGCCATGTGTTTCAATATAACTAATGTCGGCAGGATCAACGCCCGCATCGTCAATTGCCATAGCAACGGCTGCAGCTTGTCCTTCAGCGCTTGGTGCAGTAAAGCTGCCTTTATGTCCTCCATCATTACTCAGACCAATTCCCTTTATCACTGCGAAAATAAAGTCACCATCTCTAATGGCATCCTCTTTACGTTTTAAAAGTACCACTCCGGCGCCGTCACTAAATACAGTTCCCTCAGCAGCAGCGTCAAAAGGTCTGCAATGCCCATCATTGCTTAACATAGCACCCTCTTCATAAAGATGACCAATATTTATCGGGGCATTAATTGTGGCACCTCCAGCCAGGGCCATATCACATTGCCCGTTTCTAATACTTTGAACCGCCTGGGCAACTGCCAAAAGCGAAGTTGAACAGGCCGATTGAACATTCACTGCCGGGCCCTTTAAGTCCAGTGCATAAGCCGTCCTTGTAGCCACATAATCTTTATCATTGAGGGTAATTACCTGAAACCTGCCTACATTTTCAATCTTTTCAACATTTGGTAGTACATTGTACGCATAGTAAGTATTGTGTCTTACTCCCGCAAATACGCCAATTGTATTGCCATTTTTACCGTTAACATAACCAGCTTTTTCAAGGGTTTCCCATGCGATCTCTAAAAAAATACGCTGTTGGGGATCCATTAGTTCAGCAAGCTTTGGGGTGATGCCAAAAAAAGTGGCGTCAAATTCTCCGGCATTGTCAACCATACCCCTTGCTTTCACATAATTAGGATTGTTTATAAGTGCCGGGGACAAGCTGCGGTCTAATTCTTCATCACTAAAAAAACAGGTTGTCTCTCTTCCTTCCCTCAAAACATCCCATAGTTCTTCAATCGAATTTGCCCCGGGAAATCGTCCAGACATGCCAATGATGGCGATGTCAGCACTGGTGTTTGGACTATGTTTCCCTTTTTTAACGTCCATCTTCGTTTCCCTGCCGTCTAAAAATGTAGCCAGATCCTTGATTCTGGGAAACTGATACAATTTAGTAACCGGCAAATTTAACTGATAACGGGTTTTTAGAATTGCAACCATCTTTTGTGCAAGCAAGGAGTTGCCACCCAGTTCAAAAAAATTATCTTCAATGCCTACTCTCTTCACATCCAGGATTTCTTTCCATAATTCTGAAATATCCGACTCTGTTCGGTAATTTGGAGCATAGTACGCATTAGTTAACAAGGAAGATGCGTCAGGATTGGGTAGAGCTTTCTTATCGATTTTTCCGTTTAAAGTAAATGGCAATTCTTTCAGATTCATCAGTAACTGAGGAATCATGTAGGCCGGTAATTTAGTATCAAGATAAGCAGAAATTGCTTTTTTGTCATAATTTTCAGGACAAACTACATAACCGATCAATCGTTTGTCCCCAAGGGTATTTTCTCTGGCCAGTATTACATCTGGTGCCTTTTTCAAAATACTTTCGACTTCCCCCAATTCTATCCGGTACCCTCGTATTTTTACCTGGTCATCAATCCTGCCCAAATACATTATACTTCCATCCTGCAGTTTTCGGGCTAAATCGCCGGTTCTGTAGAGTCGCGTACTTTGTCGATCATCAAAAGGATTTTTAATGAAGCGTTCATTGGTAAGTTCAGGTCTGTTTAAATATCCTCTGGCAAGGCCAGGTCCGCCTATGTAAATTTCTCCGGTGCTGCCATCTCCGACTTCAGCAAGTTGTTCGTCCAATAAATAGACTTTGGCATCTTTTGAAAACGGCGTGCCAATGGGAATTGTAAGCTGATCATCTGCTGCAAAATCCACTTTGTGAAGTAGCTTTCCTATCGTTGTTTCTGTAGGGCCGTAATGATTAACGATCAGGCAGGAAGTTGAGACATCTGTTAACATCGATTGAATTGCCGTTTTGTGCAGGGCTTCTCCACCAAAAATCAATAGTTTTCCAGGCAGGAGGTCTTTACCTGCAATTGATAACGATTTCCAGTGGGAGGGCACTATTTTCAGACAATCAATCGTATGTCTTGTAAAATAATCATGTATGTACTCGACATCATTGAACAATTGTTTGCCGAACAGATGAAGCGTCCCCCCAGATGCAAGTGAACCATATAAAGCTGTATTTCCTAAATCAGTGGCCAGGGTAGCGCCTATGGCAAAACTATGGCAGTCTGCCATAGGCAGCGTTTGAAATAAGCCATCAACATAGTTCACTAAACTATAATGTTCTATTAGGACACCTTTAGGTGTTCCTGTCGAGCCTGAAGTATAGATTACATAAGCCAGCTGGTCTCCACCAATCAAGACGTCTACAGGACTGGTAGGGCTATTTTCTAATTCGCTCCAATTCTCGCCCGATGATATTATCCTTTTACCTTTGGCAATTTCAAGAAATTCAGAAGATTCCCGATCAGTTATGACCACCTCTGCAGCTGTGTCGTCAAGCATGAACTTAATGCGGTCAGCGGGAAATTCTGAATCTACAGGGACATAAGCTGCGCCCGATTTTAAAATCCCTAAAATTCCTGTTACCATATCCAGGGGATTTTGCAAACTAATGAGCACAAGCGCCTCTTTTTTTACACCGGTCTGAATTAAATTATGCGCAAGTTGATTAGACAGATCGTCTAATTGTCGGTAGCTGAGACGGGTATCTCCAAAAACAACGGCAATCCGATCTGGAGTTGCTATAACTTGTTCCAAAAACAAACCGACAATAGAGTCATTGTAAGACATATGAGTGTAAATGAGCGTTTTAACCAGATTTATATTTGTTTGGAATCTATAACTATAATTTTTACAGTTAAATAATTTTCCATGTTAAATATAAGAATTTCTTAATTAATTTAGGCCAATCTTAAAATGCGTTTGTAAAAACTTCGATGCATGCATACCGACACGATCGTAGATAACGAGATCAATACCTTTAACGTGGGCCCTCTCCAGGACGAGACAGATTGAATCCAGAATCAGGAAAATACATTACTTGACACTGATACGCAAAAAAAAAGGATGATCATCTTTTTGATATGATACATCCTCATTTGCTTTATTTATAATTTCTTTTTATTTCTTTTCTGGAGGAGTGTTGACGATCTCTCCAAATTCATTGACCCAGGCCATCATGCTTTCCAAATCACCGCCTGATGAATTTTGCTGGCGTTCCTGCTTGCGTTGTTCTTTATCTTCTTTTTTCTTTTGTCTGTTCTTTTCTAGTTGCTTCTTCATGAAGGTAGCTTGAGATTTAGCCATAAATTAATCGTATTAGTTAAAAAATAACTGTTCTCTGTTCTTACCTGTGTAGCCTGCAATATGACTTTTTAAATCATCAACGGCGAAATATATTTAATTCCGGGTTGGCAACGGATCAGCAACCGGTAGAATTTGAAACCCAATCAAAGGATTAATTGGCAAGTAAAATTAAGAGAATAGTGTAATGAATATCCCGTTTTATGCAAATATACTAAATATCTTCGTAAAAATCGATTAATAATTACCTTGAGAGTGTAGCGGAATAAGTTGAAATAGCTCGTACGTGTAGGAGAGTGGTCGTAGCTTTTTTCGCTTTGATGATCACATTGAATCGCGGAGTGGTTCCGATGAGGTATGTTTTTAACGTTTCAGGTGTTATGACAGGAGGTAAATCGATTGAGCTGTTGATAGCCGATGAAGGAACTCTTACACTGGCTAGACTGTCAATTCTAACACCATCGACGATCTGTATTTTGACGTATTGTAAGTTACCAAAGTTATTTAATGTATCAACTTTTCCTTCTATACTAATAAGGGTTAAATTGAAGCTTTTCAATTTAACCGAAGTTAGATTCGTCAAGTTTAGACCTTGATCCGGAGCATTTAGGTGCGCTTCGAAATTTGTTGAATTTTCCAGACCCGAGATGGTCACGGAGTCCGAAATTTTTGTAATGATCGGAATGTCAAAAAAGACAGAATCTGTGACTACAATATCCCGTTGTATATCCTCCGAAACTTTACTACAAGAGGTGATAGTAAATGCCAATAAAACTAACAGGTAAAATAGGAGATTTTTTTTCATGAAGGCCGTAGGGTAGGTGTAGCGCTGTTTAACAAAGATTCAAAAAAAAAACCATATTGGCAACCCAAAACGCCGTTGCATTGTGAAAAATGTCTTATAATTAGCTCGCTCATTTCCGATGCCTAAAAATCTAAATTGTGACACAACTTCTCATATATTTGGCACTATTTGGAACCAAAATGTAATTTTGTGGAATGATATAAACAACTATAAATCATATTTATTACATCTTTCAGTCTAAATTATTTCTTTATATCAAGTGGGAAATTTAATCGATTTTGGTCTATAAAATCAAAATTAAATTTTGTCATGTAATGTTTGATGTTGTATTACAGTAAGTTAAGCGATTTATATCAACTAATACTGTTGCCGATTGTAGGCTGCGGAAAAATCAGTCCTCATTAGCTTGAATCGCTCAACCACTGAAGAAATAAATGCCTCGTCCAATATCTGAAAAATCTCATTTACCCCTCCTCCGGTTAAATCAATTTCGGACAACTTATAACTCTGCTCAAGTGTGCCTTGTTCAAATTTTATGATGTATTTTTGGTTCATATTGAACAAGGTGATTTTGCATTCCGGGTGGGGTAGCTCTGCTATTACTCTCATATCTTTTGTGGTTAAAAAAGCCACCCCGAAAGGTGGCTTTTCAAATTAATTATTGGTTATTGGTATTTAAATTTTGATGCCCATTTCTTTCAAAAGGAAGTCTGCTTTGTCAATTTTTGAGGCTACCCAAAGTACATATCGGATGTCGACTCCAATAGACCTGCTGTAACTTTCATTCCAGGCGTAATCATTGATTGTCGCACCATATGCACGGTCGAAATTTACCCCTATTAATTCACCTTTAGCATTCATCACCGGAGAGCCTGAGTTGCCACCCGTGGTGTCCATATTGTATAGGAAAGCAACAGGTACATCGTTAAGATCTTTCTTAGCAAAAGTTCCAAAATCCTTAGCTTCCCACAGTGTTCTGATCTGTGCCGGATAGTCAAATTCAGGGTTTTCCGTGGTTCCTTTCTCTAAGATCCCCTTGATGGTTGTGTATGGTCGCATATACGAGGCGTCTGCAGGCCAGTAGCCGCGTACATACCCGTAGGTAAGGCGTAAAGTGCGATTTGCATCAGGGATGAAATCCTTTTTCAAAAATTGCTCCTTTACATTCACATAATCACCCATCAATTTATTTAGCACACCTTCTCTTCGGTCGTGTTCGGGCTTTAATTCCAAAATCTGAGTTGCTATTTCCTGTTCAAAAGTTAACAGTGGGTCGGAATAAGAGCTGAATGACGCGATTGTGTTTAATAACGTCTTGTATACGTAGTTGGAGTCGTAGAGTTTACTGCGATCAAATGAACTAGTTATGAAGTCATCTATTTCCTTTTCGCTTTCCCCTGATTTAGCCGCAATTTTATATACCGCTCTTACTGGTTGCTCTGCCGAAAAATCAGATGCATCTGTTAGCATTCTTTTGAATATTTTCCTGTCTGCATCAATATTGAAAGCGTCATAGATACCCGTTAATATTTGCTTCAGTCTAGGCTTATTTTGATTAAAAAAAGCCGATTTCTGGTTTTCAGGTTGTGCATTAAGCGCCAATCTAAACAAATTAACGTTTTTGGCAATGCCCAACAGACTCGTGGAATTGTGGATCTGTGTAAACCATAGATCTCTTTTTGCATCTCCATTAATCTGCTTATATAGTTGATCAATTTCGCCCATCAGGTTGCCATAACGGGCTTTTACCTCCATATTACTGTTGATGAATTTAGCCAGGGCTGCATCTTCTTCCTTTTTCTGTGAAACCAGATCGATTCCTTTTAAACCTTGAAGTTTACCCCGGTAATTTTTAAGTACGTTCGCATTTCTCTTGATCCTGGTGGCCAATTTAATCTCTGTAACCTTATTATTCTTGCCGGCAGTTTCCATGGCGCTGTTTTGGAAATCATATAAGTTCGAAACATAAGGAAGTACAAACTCCTGCTGATATTCAATAAACTGAGCGGGACGGTGACGGTAAGTCCTGCCTGGATAGCCTAAAATAAATACGAAATCTTCCTCCTCCGTTCCGTTTGAATTTACCTTCAGAAACTTTTTGGGCGTATAAGGCACATTGTTTTTAGCGTATTTCGCTGGTGAGCCGTCAGGGGCCACGTAAGCGCGCATAAAGGAGAAATCGCCGGTATGACGTGGCCATACCCAGTTGTCCGTTTCCCCGCCATATTCTCCGATCTGACGATTTGGAACGTAAACAAGTCTCACGTCCTGAATGGTTTTGTACCTAAAGAGTACATAGGTTTTTCCAATGAACATTTCAGATACTTCGGCTTGAATGGACGGGTCTTTTTTCTCGGCCTCAATTACAATATTTTCCATCACATCGTTAATCAATTTCAAACGTGATGATGGGTCGGTCACTTGTGCTACAGCGCCCAGGACCCGGTCAGAAACATCTACATAGCTGTCTGTGATCCGGCAAGTTAGCCCCTTTGCTTCAATCTCCTGTTCTTGTGTACGTGCAACAAAACCATTGGTCAGATAATCGTGTTCCGGCGTACTTGCAAGCTGGACGGCGCTAAACGCGCAATGGTGATTGGTAATGATTAATCCCTGGTCGGATATAAAAGATCCTGTGCAACCGCCGACATTAACCAATGCATCGACAAGGCTGATACCATTAGGATTGTATATCTCATTCTGGCTAATCTTCAAACCAGCTTTCTTTAGATTAAGTTTGTGGATCTCACTTAATGGGAACATACCTTCTTCCCATGGCTTGTAGCCTGATTGCAAAATGCCAACGGTCAGCAGTAAACAGGTTAGCAACGATGTAATTAGCGTTTTTCTATTCATCTGAGTTTTTATGTAAGTT
>JAPSHM010000133.1 GCA_031179845.1 Pedobacter sp. | reverse complement strand
CTTTGAATATTTCTTCCATGATCCAAGCAATCGGAATTCTATTGTAGATAATAACGTACGGGCTATTTGTGAGGATCGTCAGGGTCGCCTGTGGATAGGCACCTGGGACAAGGGACTCTCTGTTATTGACAAAGGAAAGTACACCCATTTTCAACTTAAAATGGCAGATTCAACCAATTTGTCGCACAATCAGGTAAAAACAATCTTTTGTGATAGCCGTGGGGTAATTTGGATTGGCACTAAGGCGGGATTAGTACGTTATACTACCTCAACGAAAGCTTTTAAATACTATGATGCCCTGTTTGTTCATCATTATGGAAACCGGAGAATTCAATCCGGAGTATTTGGAATCACTGAAGACCGTGAAGGAAACATTTGGTTTGGCGCATCCTACCTTGGCGTTTGCAGATACATCTCGTCTGAAGATAGATTTCAGATTGACTATAAAAACACCCCTGGTGCTATTGCAAAGGTGATTATTATAGATCGAAGGGGGCAGATATGGGTGGGAACAGAAGAGTTTGGGGTAAGTGTTTTCCGATTCACAAACGGAAAGCTGTCCCTAGTAAAAACATTTCAAGCACAGCACAAAGATATCAGACACCGAATCAATGACGATCGGATTGTATGCCTGTATGAAGATAAAACTGGAATAATTTGGATTGGCACAGGTAATGGTCTTAATTGTTATAATCCAGCGACCGATAATATTACACACCTTTCATCAAAGAGTGAACTAAATCACATAATGCCTGCAGGCATCATAGAAGATGACAACGGATACCTTTGGATCAGCCACAAAAATGGAATTTCCCAGGTTAATAAAAAGACTTTGCAAATACGAAAATACACCATGGGCGACGGACTTCAGGGCAATGAGTTTTCGGATAACCTAGCATATAAAAGCACCCTTTTTAACAAGTTATACTTTGGAGGAAATAATGGTTTCACTTGCTTCAAGCCCGATAGCATAAAAACTGATAAGACTTTGCCCAGAACAGTAATAGCCGAATTGAGTGTCCAGAACAATCAGGTGGAAATAGGAAAAAAAATAAACGGCCGAACTATTTTAACTAAACCTCTTTACCTCACCAAAGAAGTTACCCTTAATTATGATGATAAGACATTTGCTTTAAAATTCTCCGGTCTGCATTACGCCAACCCCATGGGTAACAAATATGCTTACATGCTAGAGGGATTTGACGAAGATTGGATTTACACAGATGCAGGCCACAGAATTGCCAGTTATTCAAACCTCCAGCCTGGAGAATATGTATTTAAGGTAATATCCTCCAACGCTGATGGTGTTTGGAACAAGCAGCCCGCGGTATTAACTATTAAGGTAATGCCACCGTTTTGGGCTAGCTCCTGGGCCTATTGCATTTATCTTGTGGTGGCTTTATTCGCCGCCTGGCTATATCACCATCATTCTACAAAACTTGCCAACTTAAAATCAAGGCTTGCTTATGAGAAACTGGTGCATGAGAAAGAAAATCAACTGCATCAAAGCAAAGTCGACTTTTTTACAAATATCTCGCACGAAATTAAGACACCCCTCACATTAATTCTTGCTCCACTCGAGCGTCTGATGAACATTTTCTCTAAAACTACTCAGGTTCATACTCAGCTCATGACGATGAAGCTAAGTAGTGACCGGCTTTTGAAGCTTGTAGATCAATTGCTCGATTTCAGAAGATTGGAAACTGGTCATTTAGAGTTAAACCTGGCCAAGAATGATATCATATCATTCCTTACTAAATCATTATGTTTTTTCGCTGAAGAGGCAAGAAACCGGGCAATAAAATTGGAGTTTGTGCATGAAGTGGATAGTTGTACGTTCCTTTACGATGAAGATAAGCTTGATAAAGTTGTGTCAAATCTACTGTCGAACGCTTTAAAGTTTACTGCCAGAGAGGGTTGGGTCAAGGTTAATTTTCATCTCAGAAGTAATGAGGAGCAGCAATTCGCTTTAATTGAAGTGAAGAATTTAGGCCGGGGTGTTTCCGCTGATGAGAAAGACTTAATTTTCCTTCCGTTTCGCCGAAGTAAACATTATAAAGTGGGCGGAACAGGGCTAGGACTGGCTTATAGTAGAGGCCTGGTCGAACTCCATGGAGGTTCGATATGTGTAATGAGTCTTCCAGTAAGTGAGTTTGACTATGAAACAACTTTTATTGTAGAACTGCCATTGAAGAACGAAGCTAACGCATCACAGGTATGTTTCCACATTTCGGATGCCAGTATTGGATTATCTGATCAACCATTCGTAATCAATAAAAAACTTGAAGAATTAGTTGAAAACAACACCACAAAAATAGTAATTAACGGTCGTACTCCGCTTTTGCTGATTGTTGAAGATAACATCGAATTAAGGTCGTACCTGGTAGGTTATTTCTATGCATTTTATAATGTCGTTGATGCCGAAGATGGCAAGAGTGCTCTTCAGATAGCCCAAAATCTACTTCCGGATCTTGTTATTTCAGACGTGATGATGGATGAATTGGACGGATTTAAATTCTGCCGGGCAATAAAAAGCGACGCTAAGACCTCCCATATCCCTTTAATTCTATTGACGGCAAAAACACCGGTGGAAAACGAGATTGAAGGTCTTGAAACCGGCGCCGATGATTATATCACCAAGCCCTTCAATTTGTCTGCGCTCTCCGCTCGTGTAAAAAATTTACTTCTATTACGCAACAGATTAAAGGAAATATATCGAAGGGAAATGTTATTATCTCCACATGAGAATATTCCGACATCGGTTGATGAGAAGATGTTAAAACGTCTGATGCAATTTATTGAAGAAAACCTCACGACCTCTTTATTAAGTGTTGAAGAAATTTGTAATGGAATTGGGATCAGCAAAAGCAATCTTTACAGAAAGCTTAAAGATTTAACCGGCCTAACTTTGTTTGAAATCATAAAAGAAATTCGCCTGAAAAGGGCAAAGCAGCTTCTTGTTGAAGGGAAATTCTCGGTCAATGAGATTGCTCACTTAGTCGGATTTGCAGATGTTACCTATTTTAGAAAGTGTTTTAGAGCCGAATTTTCAATGTCTCCTACTCAATATGCAAAATACGCGGTTAGAAAACCTGAGCATACTTAAGCAATGGGTGAGATTACTAATAATTTTCTGAATGCTTCCTCTATATGGCCGGAAAAAAAAAGAAAAAAAGTAAAGTTTGGAAGTTGGAGAGTTAGATAATTTGTTTATTGCTTATCACTAAGGGCTGCTTCTAAAACAGCTCTATTGTTTTCGCCCCATTGTTCCAAGCTCATTATTAAAGGCAACAAACCCATTCCCAAAGCTGTTAACTGATATTCAACTTTAGGAATTTTAGTGTCGAAAGAAACTTTATTAACAAAGCCATGTTCAACCAATTCATCCAATTGCTTGGTCATTACCCGCCTGTCTACGGATATTTTCTTCTGCAGTGCTCCTGGCCTTTTTATCTCCTCAGATATATAATAGATCAGCATCAGTTTCCACTTTCCATTCAAAAGCTCTTTAAATAAGTGCAAACCGCAATCCATTCTAATAGGAATTTTTTTCTTGTACATCGCTTGGTCAATCAATTGTCAAAGCAAATAAGCACAAATTTGTGCGTAATTGCCGTAATGTAAGTAATGAAATAAGTTTGTCTCAAATTATAAATATAGACAATGATCAAATTTACATTTTTAGTACAAAAACTACCAGGCATGAGCCTTGAAGAATTTGTGGATTATCACAAAAATCAACACGCACCTTTATTCTGTTCCATCCCTGAAGTAGAACTTTACGTTAGAAAATATGTAGTTAACCACCCTATAGTAGCTGAAGGTTTCCCTAAGCCTTTATATGATGCTGTAGTAGAAATCTCGTTTGACTCGTTTGAAGATTTTAACACCTTCTTCACATCAGAAAATTATTTAACAAAGGTGCATCCGGATGAGCCTAATTTTTTTGATACTTCGAACTATATTGCAATGGCAACCAATGAAACAATCATAAAAGCTGGTGCATAATTTATTGATAACGTCAATCAACCCATTAGGTAGATGGGCGTTATCTGTGTAGTTGACTCAGATTCCGGTCTGCCTGGCGAATGTGGCGCTCGTTGTGAATGATTAAAAACTCAAGGGTGTCACCAAGCTTTAGCCGGATCAAACAGGTAATGGATATTGGTATCCTGATGCGATTCAAATCTGTTCTGCCTGAATGCCGCAACAGGGCAAGCAACCGCTCCTGCTGAGCTATAAAATGGCCAACCACCCTATGACCGTTTAAAGAAACAGCGGGCAGGTGTCCTCTAAATGCCTGATATCGTTTAGTGGACAAGTCCGGATCCATGCTATTGATAAAATAATTCCCAAGCCATCCGCGTTTCACAGTTAAGGCGGGCTTTCCCTGATAGGCAGAAATTGCCTGATCAATTCGTGGAAGATAGAAATCACCATAACTGTTCAGGTGTTCCAGGCATTGCGCGATGCTCCAGCCACCGGACGCTGAGCGCCGGTTAAGTTCAGAATCTGTAAGGTTCTGATAGGTGCTGATGGCCTGTTGCAGGTGATGATGGACCCTGGATTCCAACGCTTCTAAAAGCTCGTGTTGTATGACTGCTTTCATGTCTTAAATTTATCGCAAGTTCGCTTTATTGAGCAACATGTTTCTTGGTATTTACCATGATTTTAAATGACCACCCTATTGATCAGCTTGCTAAAATTCGTCGGATCGATCCCCAGATAATTGGCCAGGTATTTATGCGGCACCTGGTTAAGGATATGCGGACTACGGCTTAATAGCGCACGGAACTTTTCCTCAGAGGTAAAGCATTGCAGTTCGGCCATACGCTCCAGTAAGCCTGTCAATGCTACGCTCAGGGATACATGCATAAATTCAGCAATGGACTTACGCGACTGTCTCAACAAAACAATTTCCCCATAAGATGCGCGCAAGAATTTTGAACGCGATAACGTTTCATACCAGTTACGTGACGGCTGCTGACTCAGCATAGCATCGAGCACACCTCCAAAAGAAGGCGCATAAGTAAACACAAGAGTCGCCTCTCTGCCAATTTCATCCAGGTAGTAAACCCGTTGCACACCTTCCAACACAAAGTACAGGTATTGTTCCTTTTCCCCTTCCGCAGTCAATATTTGCTTACGTCCTGCCGAAAACGGCTCCCACAGTGCTGAAAACTCCTGCCAGTCTGCCTCAGGCAGCGGCATCACCGCATCCACTAGGGCCCTGAGCTGCTTCAATTGAGTTTCCATGCTACAAATCAACGAATTCCGGAAAATTAATGCAAATAGTAGGCACGTTTTAGTCGTCTTAGATTTGCCATATGTCAGTCACAGATGCTACTTAGTTGAGAGTTCAGTGGTATTATTCTTATTTTTGGTGCTTAACCAAGAAAAAGGGGGATGATAAATGCCAGTTAAGATTCCGAATAATCTGCCAGCAATAGAGCTTTTAAAGAAGGAAAATATATTTGTTATGAGTGATTTGAGAGCGGATACGCAAGATATTCGCCCAATGCGTGTGCTTATCCTAAACCTGATGCCTCTTAAAATATCTGCTGAAACGGATTTTGTTCGTTTATTATCCAACAATCCCCTGCAGGTTGAAGTGGAATTTTTAAGACTCGATTCCCACACTTCTAAAAATATATCTGAAGAACATCTGGAAATGTTCTATAAAGGCTTTGGCGAAATAAAGGAAAACTTCTATGACGGTTTGATCATTACCGGCGCTCCTGTAGAAATGCTGGAGTTTGAGGAAGTAAGTTATTGGAATGAGATCACTCAAATCTTCGACTGGGCTAGAAAACACGTTACCTCAACGCTCTATATTTGCTGGGCCTCTCAGGCAGCGCTCTATCATTTTTATGGGGTAGAAAAAAAGCCATTAAACGAAAAATTGTCCGGGGTTTTCAAACATACTGCCACTGAAACGGGGCACTCCTTATTAAGGGGCTTTGACGACGAATTCTTTATTCCTCATAGCAGGCATACCACAATATTGAAATCAGATTTGGCGGATAAGGAAGGTCTTCGTATCCTGTCAGAATCGTCGGATGCAGGAATAGCCATTGTATCCTCCCGAGGCGGGCGTGAATTTTATCTCACAGGTCACTCAGAATACGCTCCGCTTACCCTTCACGAGGAATATGTCAGAGATCGGATCAAAGGCCTTGATGTACCTGTTCCTAAAAACTATTATCGGGACAATAATCCAGAGAATGCACCTTTAGTATGTTGGACAAGTCATGCGAATTTACTCTTCAATAATTGGCTAAACTACTTTGTTTACCAGGAAACTCCTTATAATCTAGAGGACGTTGAAAAATTAGAAGAAATTGTTCAAAACGGTTAGCTAGCGCAGGAGTCAAACCCGATAGGTATTCCGTGACTGTGGCTTATAGCAAGTACTGCTCAGGTACTACTCTGGTACTACTCTAGTACTACTCTGCTACTACTAACCTAGTAGCAGAGTAGTACCTGAGCAGTAAGCGGGTAGTAGTAGTACAGTAGTTGCTAGAACTCAATATGCCAGTCTGGAAGGCGCCTAACCAGCAGTTACTAGCATGCAGGGATAAGTTCTCTAATTCCTGCTCAAATTTCGTGCTATAAATATTCATTGACTGAAGTCGTTATTCAGGCGCCCTTTCTCGTAAGATTTTTTTTTATTATTTTATCGATGACACAATATCTAGCCTCGTCTGCCGTATTATATTTGAGAGCGTTAATTTAGATGAAGCGGGAATGGTCGGAGATCATTCCCGCTTTTCTTTTTCGTACCTTTGTGTACGCTCATTAACGCAAAATGCTTGAAAATCTACCTCTATATTTAAACATAGGTTTTATACTAACTACCGTACTGGCAGTTGGAATGGTCATACTACTGATACAAACTTCATCAAAACCTATCGCTGCCAGAACGGCTCGCGGAGTAATAGCGGTCATTACGCTCTGGCTCTCCATCCAGGCGCTGTTAAGTTTGCAGGGTATCTATACAAATTCTCCGGAATCGATGCCCCCAAGAATTATACTTTTTGGCGTCCTCCCCGCATTAACGGCAGTCATCGTTGTTTTCAACACCAAAAAAGGTAAGTTGTTCATTGACCGCCTCTCCATGCAAATGCTCAGTTACATCCATATTGTCCGCATACCGGTAGAATTGGTACTCTACGGATTATTTGTCCACGGAGCCGTGCTGCTGGCAAAGGTTTATTGTTGGCTCAGCGACGGGAAACGATTTCTATGCACACAAGGCCAATTTGTTTAAAGCCACATATCCGCTTGTTTGGAGACTAATCCCACATTGTGTTGTTTAGTCCTAATATCAGACTGATCCAAATACCAACTACTACACCTAGCAGGCTCAAAACAAATAGTACATTACCTTTCCATCCGGATATTTTTCGCAAAGGTTCCGTGATATCATAGCAAAGACCAACTACCGCGCACAGGAACGGAGTAAGCAAAAGTGGCTTAACGCGCCAAAATTTGCCCCAGCTTGGATTGCCCTCACCCGCGCCTATTACAAAAAAAGCCGACGAGCACTAAACCAATGATGGCGCAGATCATTATCCGCCTTCCTAGTAAGGGAGAAAAGAGCGGTTTTTTAGGTTCGATTTCATTAATTGATGTTGTCATTTTCTGAAAATCGTAAACAGTTAGTTAAAATGTATCAATCACATAAGAAGTTATCTTCATAATTTTTCCGTTGTTAAAATGGTAGATATCACAAAAAATCCCGTTGTACAGGCTTCCATCGGGTTTTATTCCGGAGCCGGTTCCTTCAACAACAGCTACATTATCCTGAATTACCACATTAGTAAAATTGAAGTCCAGTTTCTCCGGCATACCACTGCCATCCATTTTGCCAATTTCTGCCTTTCCATTGAAAGTAGTATGACCAGAAGAAGAATTATGCATCTCCCAAACCACATCCTCTGCCATGTATTCCATAAAACCGTCCATTTTATTCTCCAGGAATAAACCGTTTATTTTTTCGATGAGTTCTTTTGTCGTTTCCAAAGTCGCAATGCCGCAACCTGCGGCTAGGTTTATAATGGGTAAATTGTGTAAAGGGTATTCGCTGCTCAGCGCCCCTCTTACATTTTCTTTTTAGAAGCTTTCGCCATGGGATTGAACTGCAGGCAAAGATCTATCCAGTATATCAGTGCTTTTAGGCCGTTAATATCAGCCAGTGCTACATATACAAAATCCTTAGCTGCACGCCCGTTCATGACCATCTGCCGGCAAGTGCCTTTTTCCAATTCCGCCACAACCCGGTCATGGCCAATCCTGCAAAGCAAGTCTTCCTGGTTGACACATACACACATTTTACCATTAACCAGGAAACAGTGGCCGCTAAACATGGTTTTTTCTTCGACATCCGGTTCGTCGACCAGCAATTCTCTTACCTGGTTTGCCATCTCCTCATTGATCACTCTTTTCATAGATGCTGTCTTTCTCACTAAATTAAATAAAAAAAACTTCAATTAATCTCTTGCACATCTTTAGCTCGGTTTGATTATCGTCGCTACGAAAAAAATACTGTATCATGCCGGATCTGGGTAAAAACTACCATTTGAAAAGACAGGCATAACCGTCACTTTAGGTGAATATTGCTATAACAGCTTTAGATCAATTTGGTTTGTTCATTGATTTTCCTGCGATGTCAACAATATAATTCACAGATTTGAGTAGTTTCAGGTGTTGTTCGACCGAGCATTATTTAACTCCCATTTTAAGACCAGCAATATCACCTTGCTGTTTAAGTTTGGCCGGGGCAGTCAGTAAATATTCCGGCTTAATCCTACCAATTAAAATATTGATCAGTTGCTTTAACAATACGTAATCCTTTGATACGATTGCTTCATCGCCTGCAATAAGCAACTCTTCAATATTTTCGTGATTTTGATATACAGTTGCTGGAAGCATTTTAATTTGTAAGAAAATACCAATATAATTCTGATCATTCTGCAGGTAGATCTTATCATTAAGCATTTTGAGCTCTTCTGTAGTTCTTTTAATCAAATGCTTATCACCGGATTCAATTACCTCTTTTTCCTTAGCCAGGAACGCCTTGAAACTTCTCATTTGCTCAGGATAAACATAAGCCTCCATCTCCTTAAAAGCTTCCTTTTGCTTTTTATACGCAAGTATCTCTCTGAATAAATCCCTGCCGCGGGTACAGGTGTCCAATTCAGACAGCAACCGGCGTTTACGCTCATCAAGCCTATATTTTTCTTCCGTTACCTGATCCTTTTCTACCATCTTAAAGGCTATCTTCAACTCATCTAATTCTTGAACAATCTTTTGCAATCGGGCCGAAAACTCATACTCCTCAATCGAAACGTGGTTCTCTATTTCCTTTTGCAAAATCAATTCTGCACCAGCAATATCTCTTAAAGACTTATCCACACTAACGGTTCTGCTTGCAATATGAAAGCTTTGATTTATCTCCTGATCTAAAAAAGAAATGTAAACCTGAACGTTAAGTCCTCTCGATTCATCCATGCTTACCTTTATTTCTATATCCGTACCTTCTATCAGATCGCCCTGAATTTTCATTCCTGAAATTTCAATATAGCCTATACTTAAGTTAGATCCTGGCATCGTTCCTCCCCTGCCCTCCACCACATTGATGATGATCTTGTCATCAGTATCTTTAACAATAGACTTTGAAAACGTTTTATATAAAGTCTTGCTCAAAGGCAAAATAGAATTCCGTTTAAAAATTACATCAAGGTAGGTGCCGTCCTTATCATCCAGCTCTATGCAGATATCCTGGGGTAGCAATTGTCCAGAAACTCCATATAAACCTTGTGAAATAACAATATCGCCTTGCTGGTATACCAAGTTCTTCTTTTGATTGTATACCTGCAATTGAAAAACATTTTTGGTTTTTGGCACCAACGTAACAAACTCCGAATCAGTATTTTTGAAAGCAATGGTTCCGCTGTCGTAACCACCATCAGTTCTAATGATGCGATAAAAACCAA
>JAPSHM010000132.1 GCA_031179845.1 Pedobacter sp. | reverse complement strand
GTGGAGCAATCTGTATGGTTTTATTACAATCCTTAATTGAGCTCCAGGCATAATCCCAAACATTGGTTACCAGGTTAAAATTGTTGGTAAATTCTTCATAGGCCATTACCTGTCTGTTACTTACAGAATTTGTAGGCGAGGTCCATAAGTCGGTCCCAACTTCAGACACGATCCCGTATGGCATACTAACCAACGTGCCCCAAAGCCCTGTATAAATGTTAGATTGAAACGATCTGAAACCGTTAAAATCTCTGATCACTTCTTCTTCCGACAGCGCATTAGGATTATATTCATCAACTTTACAGGATGGTACGCTCAAAATCATCAATAAGCCTAATCCATAGGTACAAAATACGCTCTTTATATTTTTCATCTCTATTTATATTTATTTCAGCTACTAAACAGGTGTTCCTCGCTATTTCTATTAGAACAATTAAAAGGATACATTCAAGCCGAACACAAGCTGCCTGGTTAATGGATAATCCATCTCACCATTCATTTCCGGATCGTAGTTTTTCAACAGATGGCTTTTTGTAATCACCAGGGGATTGGTAAGGGTGCTGTAAAAACGTACGCTACGCATGGCAACCTTCTTTGCAATATTTTCCGGCAGCGTATAACCCAGGGTAATGTTCTTGATTTTGAAGAACGAACCGTCAACATAATTCAGACCTGAAAATCCGGTCATAGTTGTAGGAGATGCAAGAATATTCATTACAGGAAAATCATTCGATGGATTCTCTGGCGTCCAATAGTTAAAATCAGAAAGGAAGGTTCTTGGCGGACTGGCTACAGTTGCCAATGCGCTTGGATTATACCAGCCCATCATCACGTAGTTGATGGTTTGTCCCCAACGTAAATAAGAATAAATTCCCAGATCAAAATTTTTGTATTTAAAACTGTTTTGGAAGCCAAGCGAAAAATCAGGCGTGTTATGGCCTAGAATTTGAAAGTCGTTCGTATTGTTATAGGCGTAGGTAGAAGAAGCAGCAGTTAATTCAGGATTAAATCTTTGCGCATCGGCAAGACTGGTATAATAATACAAGTTTGTGCCTTCTCTCCTAAACACCCCGTCGGCCAGCTTAACAATACCAGGTGTATTTACTTTTAAATCTCCGGGACGTCTTCCAAATGCAGCTGCATCTGCTTCCTCGCCTATTTGCCAGATTCCATCGATCTTATAGTTTCTAAATGAAGCAATTGGTTCGCCTATCGTTAATGAATAATTTCCAGGTGTACGGTTCTCTCCACCAGTTACAGAATTCGTGATGTTGTTTGCCAAACCATCTGTTAATTTTAAAATTTTCTCTTTATTACGGGCAAAAGCAATAGAAGAGCTCCATTCAAAGTTCTTGCTCACGATATTACGTGTGTTCATGGTGAGTTCGAAACCTTTGTTGTTGGTCTTCGCTACATTGAGATAGGTTTGGTAAGGTGTATTTCCAGATCTGTATGCTCCGTAAATGATTGGTGAGTTGACATTATAGATGACCCCGTTAGTATTTGTATTGTAATACTCCAAGGCCATATCAATGCGATTATTAAATAACCCCAGATCCATACCAAGGTTTAAGGTTTTAGACTTTTCCCACCTCAGGTTTGGATTGGTAATAAATTGCGAATTGCGGTAAATGGGAATAAGCTCCCCACCTAATGCCATGTTACTTTGTTCAACGAAATTAGAAGACGAGTTAGCAGGAATATAGGCAGTTCCCGCAACACCCCATGTAGCACGAACTTTCAGGTTATTGATATATTTCTTTGTACCTGCCATAAAGTTTTCATCGGAAATTCTCCAACCTGCAGACACTGCCGGGAAATTATCCCACTGATTGGTTTTATACAATACGGAGGATCCGTCTCTGCGTACTGAAGCCGAAAAAAGGTACTTACCTTTATAAGCATAATTGATACGCCCCATCAATCCGAAGGTCTTCGACATTGTATAAGAGGATATGGATGTAGTGTTCACATCACCGCTAAACCTGTACCATTTGAATTTGTTATTGGCGATGTTGGTCTGGTTCATTTCGGTGTTTGTATTCTGGTTGTGAAAGTAAGAAGTGACACCAGTAAATGTGAAGTCATGATCGTTTCCAAGCAGGTAGTTATAGGTCAACACGTTTTCCCATTGATACTGCTGATACCGGTTTTGGTTAATCCGGGCTCTGGCAATATTCGCATTTACATACGTATAACTAACAGAACCCACCCCATCAAAACGATAGGTGTTTGAATAATCCATACGTACGCCCGCACGGCTTAATATAGTTAATCCTTTTACTGGTTTGATTTCTATGTAGGGGTTAAAAAATACTTTTGTATTGTTATCTACGTTCCCATAAACTCCAGGCTGGTAATCGAGTAAAAGATTGTATACATTACTTCCCAGGTCGGGGTTCACAGAGCCATCAGCTCTGTAAGGCTGTACCAGTGGGTCGGTTACAATAGCATTTTCCAGTTTGTCCTGGGCTTTATTTCTGTCTACGTAAGAAGCTTGAATATTAGCTCCTATTGAAAGCCATTTTCTGATTTTGTGATCCAGGCGCATGCTTGTCGAATAAAGCTTATACTGATCCCCGATATACTGACCTTTATCATCAGTTAAGTTCAAAGAAACGTAAGCTTTTGTAGCCTCAGTGCCGCCGGAAGCAGCTAAACTATAGTTTTGCAAGGCCGCATTATCTCTTAGGAAAACATCTGTCCAATTCACAAAATTGCCTTGATTAAACAAATCGTACCGTTCAGTTCCAAAAATCGCTTCATCGTCTGCAGGTGATTGCCATTGAGCCCCTGATGTAATCCATTTTCTGGCTGTAGCATCATAATTATATTTATAAGCTTCTCTTTTGGCGTCCAGATATTGATCTTTTGTAAGCGCTTCCGGAACAACAGACCAACCATTATATCCATAGTACGAGTTGAAATCGACATTTAATTTGCCTGACTTGCCACTTTTTGTGGTGATAATTATTACACCGTTTGCTCCCGCTGCACCGTAAACTGCAGTCGAAGCTGCGTCTTTTAAAACATCGATGGATTCGATATCGTAAGGATTCAAAGTAGCGTAATCACCGGGTAAGCCATTGATGATAAATAGAGGGGTACCGCTGGCGGCAAACGATCTGGTTCCACGTAACTGGAGGTTAACACCCTCTCCAGCTTGTCCGGATGAACGCGTAATGTCCAAACCTGCTACCCTTCCTTGTAAGGATTCCATGGGATTCGGCCCAGGCCTTGCAGTAATTTGCTCAGGTTTTACCGACACCACAGATCCGGTAAGGTCCCGTTTCTTAACCGTACCATAGCCAATCACGATCACATCATCCAGTTCGGCAACATTATCTGCCAGTACTACGCGCATGTTACCCGACGCCACAACTTCCAGGGTTTCAAAACCAATCATACTGAAGACGAGTACGCTGTTCTGATGCTCCAGATTAATGCTAAATTCACCCTTACTATTCGTTGAGGCTGCCGCCTTCGCATTTTTAGCTCTGATACTTACGCCAATCAGAGGGAGACCTTTGTTATCAACAACCGTCCCTTTAACGTTTATTTGTTGTTGCACAAAAAAAACAGTGCTGTTATGTTTAGCAACTGTAACGCGTTCTGCAGCGTAAGAAGAAATGGGTAAAATTGCCATGGCCAGTAGCAACTTAGCACCTGGCAGTGCCCTCAAATGGCATCTACTGAGTAGTGTTTTTTGCATAGTTTTCATCAATATTTGGTTAAGAATTTGGGTTTATTATTCGCAATATTCGTCAACCTGATAAACCAGAAAAAAACACATGATATGTCACAATTTGAACAATACGTTCATTCCGAAGAAGTGTTTATACTTGGTTCTCAGGCCCGAAAAAAGCGGTATCCTGGTAACAAACTTAGCTAAACAAACCCCATGGTGAGGTCAAAATTTGTTCGAAAATGGTTCAAAATTGTTCAAAAACCAACTTAATTTCAGCATACGGCCAAACGCTTCATATAATCGGTTGGTGAAGCGTTATATTTCTCTTTAAAGCAACTGCTAAAATATTTTGGATTATTAAAGCCAACTTCAAATGCCACCATCGACACCCTTTCTTCGCCGGCATCGAACAATTGTTTGGCTTTGGCCAAACGCATATCCCTTACAAAATCAACAGCGGTTGTTCCCGTTAAACTTTTAAACTTACTATAGAAAGTGGTGCGCCCCATCGCAACTTTGTCTGCAAGCACTTCAATATTAAAATCCGGATCAGTCATGCTTTCTTCCACAATCTTAATCACCTTTTTGAGAAATTCTTCATCTTTCGAAGTAATTGCAACCTGACCGGGCAAAGGACCACCGACATTGTCTTTAATTTGGTTAAACATTTTGACGACGGCAACACCTTGTCGCAGTCGTAAAATTGTTCGCATAATTCTGAGAATAATCATTATCGTTGCAGACAGTAAGGCTGCATAAATCAGCCAGGCCCACCATGTTCGCCAAAATGGAGGCTGCACGATTATTCTCAATTGTTTCGTGGCTCCATTTAGATAATAGTCATTTTTTTTGTTCTTAACTTCGAAAACATATTCGCCGGGTGGCAAATTGGTATAAGTAGCGCGATTTTGATTGCCACTAAGCTGCCAGTTATTATCAAATCCTTTGAGTCGATAAAGCAACTGCCGCTTTAAACCACTTCGAAAATCGAGCACACCAAAACCAATGCTGAAAGTGTTCTGATCATACTTAAGCAATAGTTGATCTGCTTTATCAATTCCTGCCTGTAGTATCGACCCGGCATCGTTTACGTTAACGAGCTGATTATTTACATGAAGGTTATAAAAAATGTTCTTTGCGCTCCTTCGTTTTTCTTTTAGATTTAAAGGGTCAAATCTTAGAAATCCTTTTTCTGTACCAAACGTGATTTCGCCATTAGTTGAGGTAGTCACGGTGGCCTCAGAAAAAGTCGCTACGAATACACCATCGTCTTCACTATAATTGCGAAAAGTTCTTTTTGTTGGGTCAAACCGCGAAAGCCCCGTTTGTGTAGCAAGCCAGATTTTGCCTTTTTGATCTTGTTGCGCACCTAATACATAATTGTTTAGTAGACCAGCGGCAGTATCATAGTTTTCAAACCTGATGCTTTTTAATGGGTCGACATAATTTGCTTTACATAATCCGCCACCCGAAGTGGAAAGCCACATTCCCTGCTTTCCATCATAAAAAATATGCTGAACATCATTGGCGCCAAGGCTATTTGAGTCACCCTCATCATTTACATAAAGCTTAACTTTCTGGGGGAATTCGGAATCACCATTTGGCCGAATGATCATTAATCCACATGTTGTTCCAACCCAAAGATTGTGCTGGGTATCAGCAGTTATGCTCCTAATGTAAAAAAAATTCTCCATCTCTTTCCTGTTTTGGGCAACATGAACAAAAGAGATGACTCCATCTTCCTCCTTGGCTAAATCCAATCCCTTTTCGAAGGTACCTACCCAAATCCGATTCCTTTTATCTTGGAATAATGCCGTTACTTTATCGCTGGTCAAACTGTTTCTTTGGGATGGATTGTGCTTAAAATGAGTGATCCGGTAAGCCTTTCCTTTGGTAGTGATGGGATCTGCCTTGAAAAGTCCGTTTCCCTTCGTTCCAATCCAAATTCTTCCTTTGTGATCTTCCAATATTGCATACACTGATCCAAAACCACCTTTTGGCGCGTTCGAAATGAGATTATGTTGTAAATTGCCATTTTTATACACATGAATTTTTCCATCTTTTGCCCCCATCCAGGTACGGCCATACTGATCAGTTGCAAGTGCCCTGATTTGGTTAGCTAAGCGATTGGAGTGGTCATCAACTAATTGTGGGCTAAATTTAGAATCAGGCGGAATGATTTCAACTATGCCTTTATGAGTTGCGAGCCATATGACACCAAAACGATCATAAAAGCAATGATTAACCATATCAGGGAACACACCATTAACACTTCCTCCTTCAGCGAGATAGGCGCCTGAAATTACTAATTTTCGGTCATCAAAATAACCAAATCCGCCTCCCTTCATATTTACCCAGATGCGCCCTAAATCATCTTGAAAAATATGATACTTTTGCAGTCCATTATTAATGCCGTCGGCTCTACTTTGAAACTTATTTAGTTTACCTGTACCTGGCACATATCGGATCACACCTTTTTCGCCAGGCTCTATCCATAAATTACCCGATCGATCTTCAAAAATGATGGAAGTATTTAATTTTTCATCGATTTTTATAGCGCTTACAAGTTTAACTTTATCATTAACACTTAAAAGCCATCCGCTGTCTGTAGTACAATAAAGCAACGCATTCTTTTTCGACTTTTTTAACCCGACAATAGCGCCAGTTGTTATTTTACGAACAAGTACATGATGGCTTATTTTGTTGATCATTACCAGGTGACCACTTGCCGTTGCAAAGTAGATCATCGATTGATCCTCTGAAAATTTAGTAAAATGTAAGGAGGGAAGCAGCTGGTTTGCAAGGCGAATCCGCTCGTAACTTCCATTTTTTCCTATTTTTATGCCATAGACCCCACGGGAGGTGCCTAGCCATATTTGATTTTGCTGATCAGAAAAAATAAAGTTCACTTGATCTGATGCTATTTTACCGACACCTTTTCCCTTCGTATTGAATGGGATAGCCCGAAGCTTATCTTTTAGGCTCGAAATGATATAAACCCCCTTTCCCCACACAGATACACCTACAAGACCGGGACCCAGGTAATCTATTTCAGTTACCTGAAGGTCTTTTTCGCTTAGATTGATTGTCTTCAACGAAGAAAATTTTTCGCTTTTTTTGGCGAAACGGTATATTCGATTATCCAAACCTTTCAACCAAAGGTTGCCTCTTCTATCATCAATGATGCAATCAATGCGACTAGTCCTCACACCTGCGAGGTCACCCGCGCCATGTTTGAAGGAAGTAAAGCTTCTTTTATCAAACCTATTGATTCCACCCCATCCGCCAATCCAGATATAACCATCCTGGTCCTGCATAATAACGTTGGTACGATCATGGGACAAACCGTCTTCACTGGCATACCGCGTTACCTTGCAATTGATTTGAGCCTGCGACAAAGTGGGCCGGCCAAAAATAATCAGAGCGAATAAAATAACTGACAGGCGATGCATGGCTATTAAGTTATTGCCCATATCTTTTTATTTATGGCTTTTGGTTTATGGCGTCGATTTTGGGGAAACAGATTTACCTTGTTATCATTCGTGCTTCCAACAAACAATAGCTGAATATAAAGAATACTTCGCTACTTTAACTTTAAAAATCTTATAAAATTTTCTTTATTTTTTCGCTCACATTCTACTCAGCAGACCAGCGATAGCTATGAATGCAAGAAGAGCAATCAGAATCCAGAGAAAAACACCAAATATCGCTGTTGTAACAGCGACCTCGGTACTTTCTTTGATGTGTGAATCCGAATGGAGCTTTGACTTCGCCCGTTCCTTATGCGATCCGGGTGTGGCTGCGGCCAGGATCAATGCAGTTATAATTGCAGCCATCAATCCCGGTGCCCAATAGTAACCCCAGGCAGATGGTCCGCGCTGGGCAGCCCATTCCCCTGCCGCAAGGGAAACAAAGAACATTAAAATGAAGAAAACCCAAAATCCACCCCAGGGGCCAGTTTTCTTAAGCGCAATGCTGAAGATCGCAGTAATGACAATGGCAAAAAAGAGAGAGAACAAAACTCCAAGGTATTCCATAAGTACAGTGATTTAATTTAGCTAATTGATCTCTCCACGGATTTTTAAAGCTTGAACTCTGTGTTTCATCAATACAGGCAAGTACTTTCTGGAGAAGTTACTGACGGCCGTATCCGGACTACTGCCCGCGCCTTTAAAAAGCTCGATGTGCTTATTGTGATATTGGACCATCATTCTCATATATAGCTTTTCGAAATAAGCAGTTTTCATCTTAGCCATTTGCCGCACCTGCTTTGATTGCGCCGGAGCCAGCGTGAAGGGAAGCTTGAATTTCTTTGCAGAAGCCAAAACCTTTAATTGATCGTTTATCTCAGTATGACTTTTTACCATAAGGTTTCCGAATTCCTTTACACCTCGATGGTTTGCTTTGTCAGCAGCAAGCTTTCCGAGAGCAACGGTCAACATTCCTCCCTGGGCTGCCGTTTCAATGAACATAGCAGTTTGAATCTCATTCTCAAGGGCAGCTCTGCTCGTTTCTCCTGACTGATTTGTTTTGGGACGATCAACTTTTGCAGTATCGCGGGTTTCCGTGTTCTTATCGGCCGGTTGACAACCTGGAAAAACAACACTGCTTGCCATCAATAGAATCAATGATAGGGTCCATATTTTCATAAACGTATCTCTTTTATCATCTACGTATTGGTATTCGATTGAATCTTTATTATTGCTACTTCAATCTGGGCGCTTTATGCCCTTGCTGTAGACTGCTCAATTCAAAACCGCAGTCGGAATCAGGTCATGAACCTGGCTGACAATAGACGCCGCGTCTATACCAGCTAATTGTAACAACTCATCCTTCTTACCAGATTGAGAAATTTCGTTAACACACATTTTTTTCACGTAGGCAATTTTGTCTGACGTGGCTACAGCCGCCAGAACATAGTCTCCCATGCCACCATGGGAAAAATGGTCTTCAACGGTAACCAAAATTGGGTGCCTCGTCTGTTCGACACATCTAGTCAAAGTATGCTGATCGATCGGATTGATGCAATAACAATCGAGTACACGTACACTGATCCCTTCTTCTCTTAACTTATCTGCCGCTTTTAGCGCCTCAAAAACGGTGATACCGGTAGCAACGATGGTCAGTTGATCCTCTGGTGACTCTCGTAAAAGCTTGGAGCCGCCGATCTCAAATGTTTCTCCTTCCTCGTAGATCAGGGGCGTTTTAGGGCGCAATGTTCGCATGTAGACGAATCCTGTATGCGCAACCATTTGAGCAGTCAATTTCATCGTTGAAATCGCATCTGCAGGTTGAAAAATCACCGTATCCGGTAAAGCGCCAAATAAGGCGATATCTTCCAGTCCCATTTGCGAAGGGCCATCCTCACCGATAGAAACCCCCACATGAGAACCGACAAATTTAATGTTGGCCTCCGATACCCTGGCCATACGAATCTGATCTGCAGCTCGGGTCAGAAATGCGCCAAAAGTAGCAACGATCGGAATCTTGCCTAATCTGGACAACCCCGCTGCGACAGAGACCATATTTTGTTCTGCAATGAAACATTCCACAAAACGCTCCGGGAAAGCCTTAAAAAAAGCCTCAGTAAACGTTGAGTTTTTTACATCTGCATCCAACACATAGATTTCCCTATTTTGAGCACCCAGTTCAGTCAGCGCCTGGCCAAAGATTTCCCGTGTAGCGTATTTGCCATCCGTTTCAAAAGATAGTCCGGTTTCCAGATTTAGAGTGTGCGGGTTTGGCAAACTTGTTGATTCCGGCAAACTTAAATCCAATTGGAGGTTATCATCTAATTCTCCCAGCTCTGCCAATGCATTTTGCAGCTCTTCCTCATTCAGCGCCTTCCCATGCCATTCGTCTTTATTCTCTATAAAACTGACCCCTTTTCCTTTGATAGTTTGGGCAATGATGGCCAAAGGTTGATTGCCCTGATGATAGAATGCTTGTTCAAAGGCGATGTGTATGTCTTTAAAATCATGTCCATCGATTTCAATCGTTTCAAAGCCGAAGGACTGAAACCGTTGCGCATACTCGTCTACATTCCATCCAAACATCGTTTCTCCACTTTGCGCCAACCTGTTGATATCTGCTATGGCGACAAGGTTATGCAATTGGTGATAAGACGCAAAGTTTGCAGCCTCCCATACCTGGCCTTCCGCCAGTTCTCCATCTCCAAGTAGCACATAATGCTTTCCTGGAAGCGACTCCCTTTTGGCCAGCAGCGCAAGTCCCGCAGCCACAGAAAGTCCCTGGCCCAACGATCCTGTAGCCGCATCTGCATAAGCAAATTTTGGTGTAGGGTGCCCTTCAAAACG
>JAPSHM010000131.1 GCA_031179845.1 Pedobacter sp. | reverse complement strand
CGGAAAAGTGCTTTCGTTTAAAACAGAAAACAAGATTGGCAATACCTCTGCCAAATGTTTATTCAATGTATACAGCTTTATGCAGGTCTGGTCGGCACCATATTCTGTTTGCAGGAAAGCGCCGTAATAGTCTACCTTTTCCGCGATTTCTTTTGCAGTAAGTGTCCTGGTACCATTGTTCACCAAGTGGCTAACGGTAATTGCATCAAGCGGGTTTTGGGAAACCCAGTTTACGTTTTCAAACTCAAACTCTATGCGGACAAGCTCTTGTTTACCCGCATTGAGCGTAAAAACAGGAATTCCATTGTCCAATACTTGTTTTAAAGGTTCTATAAAATGAATCTCATCAACCAATTTCGATTCAGGGGCTAGTGTACGGTTAAGCATCTTGGGTGGTTAAATAGTGTAAAATAGAACATTGCGTTTTTACAAACGTAGATTTCGCAGCTTGCATGATCCGCTGGGGAGTAACAGCAAGGTACTTGTCAATCTCGGAATTGAGTCTGTCGGCATCTCCTAAAAGTTCGTAATACGCAAGGTTCATCGCTTTATCTAACAGGCTCATCTCTGAAAACACCATTATTGATTCCGACTTGTTCTTAACCTTCGTAATTTCCTCATCGGTTACCGGCTCATCAATCAGCTTATTTAACTCATTCCAGATGGAAGCTTCCGCCGTTTCTACGCTCACACCGTCAACCAGTTTCCCCTCGATGATAAACAATCCCTCATGAATGCTGGCGGTGATATAGGCATGAACATCACTGAATAACTGCTGTTCTTTCAACAGACTATTGTAAAGCCTGGAAGATTGTCCTTGAGAAAGTACATCTGACATCAAATCATAGGTCTGATATTCTTCATCATTTCTTTCCGGCATTTTAAAAGCCATGTAAATGGCATTTACCGGAACATCTGCCTTAACTATTTCCCTTCTTTCAGCCGTCTGTGCAGGCTCAACCGGAAGATTCCGATCATATTTCTGGCCACCTGGAATTGGCGCGAACCACTTCTCAGCCAGCACTTTCACATCAGCAGTCTTTACATTCCCACCTACAACCATAATCGCGTTCTGAGGATTGTAATGTTTATGAAAAAAAGCTTTAACGTCTTCCATTTTAGCATTTTCTATCTGCTTCAGGTCCTGTCCGATCGTTGCCCAACGATACGGATGTTTTTGATAGGCAAGTGGACGCAGCCTTAACCATACATCGCCGTATGGCTGGTTCAGATAACGCTGCTTAAATTCCTCGCAAACTACGTTTCGTTGCGTCTCTAAACTTTTTTCTGAGAAAGCAAGGCTCAACATGCGGTCGCTCTCCAGCCAGAAAGCCGTTTCCAGATTCACCGCAGGCAAGGTAATGTAATAATTGGTGATATCGTTGCTCGTGAAGGCGTTGTTTTCTCCCCCGACCCGTTGAAGGGGCTCATCGTAACTTGGGATATTCACCGAACCACCAAACATGAGGTGTTCAAATAGGTGTGCAAAGCCAGTTTTATCTTCTTCTTCATCTCTGGCCCCAACGTCATATAAAATATTCAACACCGCCATAGGCGTCGTATCGTCTTCGTGTACCAATACACGTAGCCCGTTGGCTAGTGTAAAACGGTTAAAATCTACCATATATTAAAATAAATTATTGCGCCAAACTTAGAGAAATCCGTGTTAGCAATCATGAACATCATTAAAAATATTTATAAATATACGATATACACAATTGCTATTCCGAAACAACTTTTCGGATAAACTGGCAGATATAATATCGTTTTATGACAGAGGACCGATGCTAAAATTTGCGCTGGGGAGCAATTTTATCTAAGTTTGTGGTATGAATACTGCCGACTTATTACACCGGGCCCTGAATTTCGATTTTTTAACAAAAGAGGAAGGTGTTTTTTTATACCATCATGCCGCAACTGCCGAACTGGCTTATGTAGCGAACGCATTGAGAAAAAAACAGGTGCCGAGTGGTAAAGTAACCTGGCAAATCGACCGGAATGTGAATACGACCAACGTATGCATTGCAAACTGTAAATTCTGTAATTTTTTTAGAAGGCCTGGTCATGAGGATAGTTATATTACTGACATTGAGACCTACAAGAGAAAAATTGAAGAAACTTTTAGATTAGGTGGTGATCAATTACTGCTACAAGGTGGTCACCATCCTGACCTGGGCCTGAAATTCTATGCTGATCTCTTCAAACAGCTGAAAGGGTTATACCCGGATTTAAAACTTCACGCCTTAGGCCCGCCGGAAATTGCCCACGTTGCAAAATTGGAGGGAATGTCTCATACTGAGGTATTATCGGCTTTGAAGGCAGCGGGAATGGATTCCTTGCCAGGTGCTGGCGCAGAAATATTGAACGACAGGGTTAGAAGATTAATCTCTAAAGGTAAATGTGGCGGAAAAGAATGGCTGGATGTCATGAGAGCCGCACATCAGTTAAACATCACAACTTCGGCAACGATGATGTTTGGTCATGTTGAAACCATTGAAGAACGTTTTGAGCACCTGGTATGGATCAGGGAAGTGCAAAGCGAAAAACCGGCCGATGCAAATGGCTTCCTCGCATTTATTCCATGGCCTTTCCAGGATGACGGGACCTTGTTGAAACGATTAAGAGGGATCAGTAACAACGTTTCCGGTGATGAATACATCAGGATGCTGGCTTTGAGCAGAATCATGCTACCAAATATCAAAAACATCCAGGCTTCCTGGCTTACGGTAGGTAAAAATGTTGCTGAACTCTGCCTCCATGCCGGCGCAAATGATTTTGGTTCGATCATGATTGAAGAGAATGTGGTGTCTGCTGCTGGTGCTCCGCATCGTTTTACAGCGAAAGGCATCCAGGATGCCATCAGGGAAGCAGGCTTTGAGCCGCAGCTTCGTGGACAGCAATACAATTACCGGGATTTGCCTGACCATTTGGAAGAGCAAGTGATCGATTACTAGCCTGGTATTCATTTAGGTGATTATATGAAGCTTTTTTTTCATAAATTCACCCTATTAAATCGACAACCGTGCTAAATACCATAATTGTAGACGATGAGGAATTTGCCCGTTCTTCCCTATACTTCCTGTTGCAGGAGAATTGCGAAAACGTACAAATTGCAGGCATAGCCAAATCTGTTGCCGAAGCGCGCCAACTTCTGGATCGTAATGCGATAGATCTGATCTTTCTGGACATTGCTATGCCCGGAGAAAACGGCTTTGAATTGATTCCACATGCACAGCTAAGCAATGCCCATGTGATCTTTACCACTGCATATGATCAGTATGCCTTAAAAGCGATCAAAGCTAACGCACTGGATTATTTATTAAAACCGATTGACATTGACGAGCTTAAATTCGCTGTTGACAAAGCGGCCAAATATATCGCCTTGAATCATAAGGACAAAAGCCGACATGAAATCATGGAAAACCTCGGGCTAAACCTTTCTGAAAGAAGCGAAATTCGGAAGATTAGCCTACCAAACGGACAAGGATATAGTTTGGTAAACATTGATGACATCATTCACATTGCAGCCGATAGCAATTATTCTATTTTCTTTTTAACAAATAGAGAGAAAATAACCGTCTCAAAAGTTTTAAAGGAATATGAGGAAATATTGCCCGACAGCCAGTTTGTAAGGGTTCATAAGTCCAGCATCGTAAATCTGAACTATGTAAAAGAATACAATTCCCGCAACGGGCTGGAAGTGATCCTTAAAAATGGGGAAAAAATTGCAGTGTCACGAAGACGTGCCAGTGATTTTGCGGAGAAAATTAAATTGTATACCAGTTTTGCCGGTGAAAAATAAACGGTTCCATCTGTTCCTGAAAATTTTCACGTCAGTAGTATTTTTGCTGGCAATCAGTCTTCCTGCGCATAGCCAAACGACGTACCTGCAGCATTTTAGCACAAAGGACGGATTGCCCAGCAACAATTGCTATTATACCCTGCAGGATTCCAAAGGATATATATGGATTGGTACAGATGCAGGTGTCAGCAGGTTTGACGGTAAGGTATTTGAAAACTTTTCTATTGATGATGGATTGCCAGATAACCAGATACTACAGTTAAAAGAGGACAAAAGCGGCAAGATCTGGTTCCTGGCCCTGAACGGTCAGCTCAGCTACTTCTTAAATGGTAAGATCTATAACGAAAGTAATGACAAGCTGTTGAAGCTACTCAAGTTCAATGCCGTAGTTGTATCGTTTTTCGAAGACAGCAAAGGAAGGATCTGGTTCGGTACCAATAAAAATTTACTGGTCATGTGGGATGGTAAGTCCATTATAAAGTACATATCTGCTGATCAGGAACTACAATATACCGGAACATTTGTCCATGAAGACAGGTTCGGGACAATAAGAGCATATACCAATAAGTGTGTTCGTGTATTCCATAACCAAACGTTTATCAACGAATCTTACCGTGCTTTGCCACTTTCCTATAAAACGATATTGAGTCTGCCAGACAAGAAACTTGGTTTTCTGGATAAAGTGGGACTGAACATCATAGATGGCAAAAAGCAGACGCTATTCTTAAAAGTGAATGCAGCACTTTTGTACAATGATCCAGGCTATTTCTTTCTCGATAAGAACAACGATCTATGGCTCAGTAACAGCACGGGTGTTTACCATATTGAGGCTACTGGAAAAACTACATCGTACTTGAGGAATATTCCGAGCAGTCAGACGATCAAAGACGCAAAGAACAATATGTGGTTTACCACGAACAGTGGAATCTACATGCTGCCACGGAAAGATGAGCGCCTGTACTTTTTTGATAAAAACAACGGTCTGAGCACGGATCTGGTAAAAAGTGTTGTTAAAGATAGCAGGAATAATTTATGGTTAGGCTTGGATGAAGGCCGGTTAGATATACTAAACCCCGGTACCAATCAGGTCAGTAAAATTCTTCTTCCAGACCAGAAGAAATATAACCTCATCAAACAATTGGTCTACGACAGCACCAGGCAGACTATTTATTTTGCGACCGACTATGGCCTCGGAAAGATCAATGATATTTACGGAAAGAAAAATATCGATTACCTGAAGGAGACAAACAACAATATGTTTGTCATCAAAAGTTTTAGTGTTCGTAAAGATCAAACATTGGCACTTGCCCTATCATCCGGTGTCTCAATTCTACCAAACTGGGCAAACAAATTTGAGTTCACTTCTTCAAACTTTAAGCAGGGCTCTGACTTTTTCACCAACAGGGCCTATTGCGTTTTCTATGACAGCCGGCAAAACCTTTGGTTTTCAAATATCAATGGCCTATCGCAATATGCAGATGGGAACCTTATTAACTACCATGGGAACCACCTGCTTACCAAAAGAATCAATGACATACAGGAATTGAAAGATGGCACTATCGTCCTGGCTACAGACGGTTATGGTATTATCTTTTTGAAGGACAAAAGAATTATCAGCATTATTACCCAAAAGGACGGTCTTGCAGACAACATTTGTAAAAGACTGTTGGTAAAGGATAATTATTTATGGGCCATCACCAACAACGGAATCAACAGAATCTCATCGATCGATAATCAATTGAAGGTAGAGTCTTTTGAATATACGAACCCAATGTTGGCTGACGATGTTAACAATTTATACATTGATGACCGCAATGCCTACTTTGCAACCAACAACGGACTGATATACTTTAATTATAACATCGCCAACAGCAATCTTGAGACTCCAAAAGTCCTGATCTCCGCTATAATCAACAACAAAAGAAAACTGGACCTTAGTGAGCCAACACATACGTTGTTGCCGTCAAATAACAACATCACGTTCACTTACAGCGCTATTAATTTTCAGAACAGGAGCATTATCTACAGATATCGGTTAAAATCAGACGCAAATTGGACGGAGACCAAAAGCCGTAGACTTGAATTCTCTTCACTTGAACCTGGTCATTATGCTTTCGAAATAAGCGCAAGATTTAACAACAGCAATTGGAGCAGCCCGACCAGGGTGAACTTTATACTGAAGAACCAGTTCTGGCAAACCGCATGGTTCATCATAGGTGTATTTCTCCTGGCTGGCTTTGCCTTCTACAAAGTGGCTGTAGTAGTCACCAAAAGGCAAAAAAATAAAGAGCAGGAGCAACTGCTATTGAAGAATAAGATCCTGATGCTGGAACAACGCGCATTACAGGCGATGATGAATCCACATTTCGTTTTTAATGTCATGAATTCCATTCAGCATTACATCAATACCAAGGATACCAATTCAGCGAATAAAATTCTAACCGGGTTTGCGAAGCTGATCAGAAAAAACCTGGAAATTTGTACCAAAAGCTTTATCAGCCTGGAAGAAGAGATCGACTATCTTGAGCTCTATCTAAGTCTCGAGAAAAAAAGATTTGGAGAAAAGTTTCATTACATGATCCAGGTAAGCAATGCGATCGATAAAGAAGAAACACTCGTTCCTTCCATGATCTTACAGCCCTACATAGAAAATGCGATCTGGCATGGATTGATGCCTAAGGAAAATGGCGGTACCCTCAACATTAAAATTAACTTGAAAGGTCAGGAGCATTTATTGATCGAAATCATAGATGATGGCATTGGTATAGATAATTCCTTAAGGAATAAGTCGGGCCATCACGTCAGTAAAGGAATGAGTCTGACTAAAGAGCGTATCAATTTATTGAATCAGATTGGAGCAAATCCTATACAGTTGGACATCAGACAAAGCGGTGTTTCGGGTACTTATATAGCCATATTGGTCCCCTTAAATCAATAAATTACCGTTAACTCAATTTTATATACCATACACTAAGTTTAGATTAATCTATCTTAAAATAGCATTAAACTTGTTATAGATATTAAAGCAAACAGAAAGTTTGCAAAGACGTTCTTAGAGAATTGATCAAGATATTTTTACCTAACCTAAACTATATCTCAATTCAGGTTTCATTTGTGTGTTAAAAAATGGTAAAGTTCATAGCTTTACCATTTTTTTTTTGGGTAAAATTCAACGTGGAATTCCTTCCACTTTTGTTTAAAAAACCTTTTAAGTTTTTTTCAAAAAGATTCTTCAAGAATTTTCTTTTTGTCTTACTTTTGATCAGCTAGAAATTTAAAAAAACATCGTTCTTTTGATTTAGAAAGATTTTTAGTAAATTTAACTTATCCAGTACAAACCTTACGGAATTATATTTTTTGTAATGAAAACTCCAAAAAAACCAATTAACAAAAGCCTAGCAGAAGATCCAGATAATGACCTGGAAGATTCGTATGAAGGAACAGGCAAGCTATCCTATGATGATGATGAAGATGACCTTGATGTGCCATTAGATGATCTGGACACCTTTGATAATTTTGGTTCGGATGATGATGACGACGACGACACCTTCTAACACGTAGACAATTTTTTATTGATAAAGCATCCTTTAAGGATGCTTTTTATGTTAATTTCCTTTAGGATAAAATGCAAATAACCACCGTATCTGGGACTCGTTCCAAAAAAGATTTTTTAGCCGTTGCCCGTTATATATATAAAGATGAACCTAATTGGATCTGCCCACTGGATCAGGAGATTGAAAACATATTTGACCCTAAAAAGAACCCATTCTTTAAACATGGTCAGTGTGAGAGATGGGTATTGAAAGACGACAATGGTGGCTACCTGGGAAGAGTTGCCGCTTTCATCAATGAGAAAAAAGCGTATCAGTACGACCAACCAACGGGAGGAATGGGCTTTTTTGAATGTGTTAACAATAAGGAAGCAGCCAATCTATTGTTTGATACTGCTCAAGTCTGGCTTCAGGAAAAAGGAATGAAGGCCATGGATGGCCCGATTAATTTCGGAGAAAATGATTCCTTTTGGGGACTGCTCGTTGAAGGCTTTAGCCCTCCTTCCTATGGAATGAATTACCATCATCCCTATTATCATGAGTTGTTTACATCATACGGCTTTAAAACAGAATACGAACAGATCACAAATCACCTGGCGGTCAGGAATCCATTCCCCGAACGCTTCACCAAGATCGCAAATTGGGTAGCAAACAAACAGGGCTATACATTCGAACATTTTTCCAAGAAAAATTCAGAAAAATATGTTGCAGACCTGATGGAAATATATAATGATGCCTGGAAAGACTTTGAGAAATTTGTCCCTATAAAAAAAGAGACACTGGAAGAAAGTTTCAAGAAAATGGAAACGATAATGGATGAGAAATTAATTTGGTTTGCTTATATCAATGGTGAGCCAGCATCTTTTGTAGTCATCATTCCAGACGCGAACCAAATGCTCAAGGGATTCAATGGCAAATTAGGCCCTATAGAGAAACTTAAATTTGTGTACAGACGCTGGGTTGGAGTTAACCGCATGAGAGCAATCGTGATGGGTACAAAGGTAGCTTATCAAAAGCTAGGGCTGGAATCGGCCCTTTTCATCAAGCTCAAAGAATATGTGTTGCCGCTTGATCAATACGATGAACTGGAACTTTCCTGGGTTGGAGACTTCAATGATAAGATGCTCTCGATTCATGAAGCAACAGGTGCCACTTTCGGAAAGCGACACCTGACAATGCGTAAAGTATTTTAGTTATCTTTCTCTGATTTCTTCATAAAGATCAATTACCTTCTTTTGAAGTTTAATGATCTCCTCTTCCCTTTGGGAAAGTTTGTCCTTTAGGGTATTAATTTCTTCGAAATTTAGCGACTGTGGGTTTTCTCCTTCTTTAGAGATAATATCCATTGTCGAAACCTCGAAAAGGTTTGCAATTTGAGCAAGTCTTGAAATGTTAATATCAGTGATACCAGTTTCGATTTTTGAGAACGCAGGGATTGAAATATTTAGACGTTTCGCCACTTCCCCTTGGCTCCAGCCGTTTTTTTGGCGTAGTTGTCTAATGTTTTTTCCAATGATATTCATATTATTTATTTAGGTGTGTAATCTTTATTAAATTTCTTGTTGACCAACAGTCAACTCGCGTGCCAATTTGGAAAGTTCTATTCCCCCAAAATTACCTGAACTCATCAACAGTAAGTTTTTGCGATAAAAGTTTACCTGATGTAAATAGTCAGTTAGTTGCTTGGGTGTGTCAAAATAGTGCAAATTATTGCACTTAAACGCTTCCTGGACGTCCTTGTGAGAGAAAGGCTCCAGTTGTTTCTGCTTAAAAGTTTTTTCGTCAATATACACAATCGCTAAATCGGCCTCCTTCATGGTATCCGCATATTGCGATAAGAAAGCTTTGTTCAAACTACTGAATGTATGCAACTCTATACAGGCTATCAATTTTCGTTCCGGAAATTGAGCCTTTACGGCTTCTATCGTCGCTTTCAGTTTAGATGGTGAATGGGCGAAATCTTTGTAAACGTTTGTCTCCTGTTCACTTAACAAAAGCTCTAAACGCTTTGCGGCCCCTGTGAACGTCTCAATAGCCTTATCAAATTGCCGGCTATCGATGTTTAATTGCGCGCAGATCAGTTTAGCAGCATTCAGATTCATGAGGTTATGGTTGCCGAATACCTTGAGCGGTGTTTCCTCCGGTAGCAGATAACTAACACCATTCTTGACGATATGGGGTGGTATGCCATAGCCGATCATTTCCACATCGGCAACTGATCTTTCTACTATAGCCTTTAGATCTTCATCCGCATTGCAGTAGATCAACTTTCCACCGGGTTGAATGGTATCTATAAATAATTCAAACTGCCTCGTATAATCCTCGTAAGTTTTGAACACGTTTACATGGTCCCATGCTATACCACTTATTACCGCCAGATTTGCTTTATAAAGGTGAAATTTCGGCCTGCGATCTATCGGTGAGGCTAAATATTCATCGCCTTCAATAACGATCAATGGCGCTTCACTGGTAATCTTTACCATCGTATCAAAACCTGCCAGCTGCGCACCAACGAGGTAATCGAAATCACGTTGATAAAAATTAAGCACGTGTAGGATCATCGAAGTAATGGTTGTCTTACCATGACTTCCTCCTATTACAACCCGCTGCTTGTCTTTAGTTTGTTCGTAAATGTATTCCGGATAGGAATATATCCTGAGCCCAAGTTGCTGCGCCTTTAACAACTCAGGGTTATCGGTGAATGCGTGCATACCCAGAATCACAGCATCCAGATCAGGCGATATGTTAGCCT
>JAPSHM010000005.1 GCA_031179845.1 Pedobacter sp. | reverse complement strand
GTTTGGAAAAGGTAGCATCTGGAGGGTTTAACATTAATAATAACTATGGCACACAACTTAAATTAAACCTGGTGTATTTTTACACGAATACCAATACAGTAAACAACCAATATAATCTTCAGGAAAGAACAATTACCGATACAGTTCTGTCCACTTCATCCAACTATAATTCAAACCAAACTCAAGGTAAACATAGTATCGGTGGACTTTTCGAATGGAATCCGGATACAACTGCAAGATTGAGGTATGAACCCAGAATGAACATTAGTGATGTCAACAGTTCAAATTCCGGTTTCAGTAGCACATCCAATAATTTCGTTCCAAAACTTAATGAGACCAATCGAAACGAAAGTAGTAAAACAAGCAATAACAGTTTCTCACACAATTTCTCCTATCACCGGCGACTAAAGAAAAAAGGCGCATCATTTAACATCAATCAGGGATTGAACCTAAACAGCAACGTTTCCAATAACTACTCCTATAACGATTTAATCTCTTTCACGAGTAACCTCGAGTCTGAAGAACTTGATCGATTTGCCGATAATTCTACGAAAAACAACACAGGAAACATCTCTGTTAACATCAATTACCCAATTGATAAAAAGTTAACAGCAGAAATTACGTCAAACAGCCGGTTCTCGTCAAGTACGGAACTTTTGAAGACGTTTGATAAGAATAAAGAGACGGGGGTATACGATCTATTTCTATCCAACCAAAGTAATGAGTTGGTCAGGGACGCATTTTTGCAATCTTTACACAGTCAATTGAATTATCAGCTAAGCCAAAAATATAGCTTCCGAATGGGTCTGAATATAGAATATCAACGGATTAACAATCAGTTTAACAGTACAATAAGTGATATCAAAAAGAAGTATTATAATTTCTTTCCTTCTCTTCAAATGCGTGGTCCAGGCTTTTCGATAAGTTATAGCCAGCGTCTGGAGCTTCCAGCCATATCGCAGATGCAACCAATCGTGAGGCAATATAGCCAACTATACAAATATATCGGGAACCCTGACCTTAAAGCTGGACGCGTTTATGAGTTTTCAGGAAATCTCTATAAATATATTCACAGTAAGCAGCTTAACTACAACGCTAACGCTTCCATTACGCTTTTGGAAAACAATATTGTACAAAGATCGACTATTGATGGTAACGATGCCACTACAACTACCTTTGTAAATAGAAATGGCGGCATGCGTGCTTCTTTCGGGGGAAATGTGGGTAAACAATTGAAAAAATCACAAAACTGGCAGATCGGTATGAACACAAATTTTAATAGCTATATACGGAAAAGCGCGTTTTTTTTAAATGCAGATGAAGGAATACAATACAATTACGACATAAATGCAAATCAAAGTATATTTTTCAATTATCACGAACTTTTAAGCATCAGTAGTAGCTATTCTTTCAGAAAATCAATAACAGCTTATAAAGAAGTTGATTACAGTACGATCAACACCAATGTTCATACGTTAAGTGCGGACATGAGCTTGCGATGGCCAAAAAAAATGATTATCGATGGGAAATATAGCTTCAATTATAATCCACAGGTGGCAGAAGGCTTTGCAAAAAGTTCAAACATTTTAAACCTTTCCGTAGCCCTGCAGATGCAAAAGAAAGATCGTGGGCAAATTAAGCTGTCGGTGTATGATTTGCTTGACGAAAACATCTCCGTGTGGCGATATGCTCACGCTAATGCAGTTAGGGTAAATCAACAGGAAGTTTTAAAAAGATATATACTATTAACCTATCAATATAAATTGAATATATTTAAGAGCAAATAGCCAAATCATGAACTGCAGTTTACATGATAATCTATAGCTTTGCCCCGATGAAAAAATTTTTTACCAGCGGTCTGACGTTACTATGTTTTTCGGGCTTTGCACAGATAAACGTTGATACGACAAAAAAACTTGGTGAGGTTGTGATCCGACCGTATTTTTCTGCCCAACCTCTTTTAAGGTCGACCGCCACAATAGGTTTGATTGATCAGGCATCGTTGGACAAACAACCTGCAACTTCATTTGTTTCGGCCATGAACACATTGCCTGGTGTACGCATGGAAGAACGGTCTCCAGGAAGTTACCGCCTTTCGATCCGTGGCAGCTTGCTCCGCTCTCCTTTTGGTGTAAGAAATGTGAAGGTCTACTTTGACGAATTCCCCTTGACTGATGCTGGAGGAAACACGTATTTTAATGCATTGGATATTTCAGCAGCTGGGAACATACAGGTTTTAAAAGGTCCTCATGGGAATATATTTGGTGCCAATTCTGGTGGTGTGATATTGATCCAGCCTCAGGGATCGTTGACCGACAGTACAGACTTCGCGCTTAAAATTGAAGGTGGCTCCTATGGTACATTCAGGGAAAACCTTGTACTTAACCAGCGTTTCGAAAAATATAGTTTGAACTTTACACAAGCCTATCATCGTAGTGATGGGTATCGTGACCACAGTGGAATGAACCGCAAATACTTTCAAACCTATCATAAATGGGAGTATGCAAAAAACGCTGCATTAAAGGCACTGCTATTTTATTCAGACTTACATTACAATACTCCTGGAGGTTTAACGGCTGCGCAATACGAGCAAAATCCTAAAATGTCCCGGCCCGGTGCGAATGGATTGAAAAGTGCAATCGAACAAAATGCAGGAATTTACAGTAAGACCGCATATGCAGGCCTTTCACACGACTGGCAAATCAACAAAAACTTTAAACATGTAGTGGCGGTATTTTCGTCTTATACCGACTTTAAAAACCCCTTCATTACAAATTATGAAAAGCGTAAAGAGTTAACTCTTGGCGTTAGAACCTATCTGGAATATGAACGGAAACACGAATATTTGAAATGGAAGTTAGATATTGGTGCTGAAAGTATGCAAACAGCGACAGATTTCGATAATTATGCAAATAATTCGGGTAATAGAGCAGCGTTGAGGGTATCTGATGAACTCAAGGCCGCCTCTAATTTTGCATTTGCACATTTCAATGCGGACCTTTTCGATCGGTGGTTATTGGAACTTTCTGCAAGTGCCAATCTATATGAATATAGTTATAAAAGCCTATTTCCGGAAGTTATTGCAAAGAAAACAAACAGCTTCAATGTTCAGGTCATGCCCAGAGCCGCGCTCTCCTATCTGGCAAATACCCGTTTATCTATCCGTACTTCTGTCAGCAAAGGTTATTCTCCACCTACGCTCCCGGAAGTCAGGGCTTCAGACAACCTGATCAATGTCGATCTGCAACCAGAATATGGTTGGAATTATGAGACTGGAATGAGATACCAATCCCTTGATCGCAGGCTCTATCTCGATGTTTCAGGATTTTATTACCACCTCAAAAGTGCTATTGTAAGGCGCCTGAATGACGATGATTCTGATTACTTTATTAACGCCGGGGGGACTAAACAATGGGGGTTGGAAAGTACATTATCATTTTGGATCATTCCCAAAAATATGTCGAATCTGCTTAGAGGTTTGGAACTGCGAAATGCATTCACCCTTTCTCACTTCAAATTCGATCGTTACCTGGACAATACAGCGAACTACTCAGGGAATCACCTTACCGGTGTTCCAAAAAGAGTACTGGTAAGCAGCGCTGACTTACAATTACCCAAGGATTTTTATCTTTTTCTGCAACACAATTTCACCTCCCGGATCCCGCTGAATGATGCGAATACAGTTTATGCTAAAGCATACCATATTTTGCAAATGAAAGTTGGATGTAAGAACCTCCGACTTGGTCGGATTCCATTTGAAGTTTTCGCTGGGGCAGACAACCTGTTAAACGAAAGTTACAGTCTGGGCAACGACCTTAATGCGATGGGTGGGCGGTATTTCAATGCAGCAGCAAAACGAAGTTTCTATGCAGGCTTAACCGTACGCTTGAACCGAAAATGATAGCAGACAATTACTTTGGATTTTCTTCCGCGCTGTCAAACAACGCTATTGTATTCACAACGATTTCGGTGGTATATCGCTGCTCCCCTTTTTTATCGGTATAGCTTTGCATGTTGAGCTTCCCTTCAATGCTAAACCGGGTGCCTTTTTTGACCACGTGCTCCACCAACTCGACCTTCCTGTTCCAAAAAACCAAACTAAACCATTGGGTTTGATCAATGGGTTCCCCGGCGTTATTTTTATAGTATTCATTCACCGCAATACTGATCCGCGCCATTCTTTTTTCATTTGCAAAAGTGATAATTACCGGGTCAGCACCTGCAAATCCTGTTAAGCGAACACTGTTCTTTACATTTTCCATTTTTTTGATATAATAGTTACTACTTAATCGGCAACACTAATATGTTCTTTAGCCAACGAGACAAATGTGATAAGGATCGGCACATTTACCCCTTTATTACCCGGATATATCCGTTTATATCCGGGTAAACTAACTGATCTTATTTTCCATTCACGATAGAAAGAGAGCGACAAACATTTTTAACCAATTACATTTGAGTTTAATATAACTTAGCACTAACCGCATTTAATTAAGTGCCATCACATTTCACTTGTACCTTTAAAAGCAATTTTAGCGATGGATCGTATATGTTTTGACTGCAGGAATCCACTATTTGGAAGAATTGACAAAAAATTTTGTAATGATCAGTGCAGGAGTAATTTCAACAATCAGATCAAGGCTGAATCCAACAATATCGTTAAGTCAGTTAATCAAGTTTTGAAACGAAACCGAAATATTCTGCATAATTGTATCTTGAATGGGGAGACAAAATTAACTCGTGTAGAATTACTGATTGCCGGATTTGCCCTCCACTTTCATACCCATACCTATCAAAACCAAAAAGGAGAATCATACAGCTTTTGCTATGATTATGGTTTCAGAGCGTTAAATAACGATGAATTTTTGCTGATCAAAAACTCTGACGCAAAGTAATGTAAGGGTTTTCTCAAGGGAGTATTCATCAAGGAACGTATTATTTATTATCTTAGCTTTGAAAATATATGATCATGCCTAAAAAAATATTGTACTTATTTTGCACTGTCTTACTGACCTTATTTTTTATTAACCCAGTAGCCGCAAAAAAGAAAAGAGTTCTTGTTTTCTCAAAGACTGCAGGTTTTTATCATACTTCTATCCCTGCAGGCATTGCCGCGATTCAGAAACTTGGAATAGAGAATGGATTTGAAGTGGATACTACAAAAAATGCTGCTTTGTTCAACACCAAAAACCTTAAAAAATACGCTGCTATTATATTTTTGGGTACCACTGGTGACGTATTCAATGAAGAACAGCAAAGCGCCTTCGAAAAGTACATCCGGTCTGGTGGTGGATATGCAGGGATTCATGCAGCTACAGATACTGAATATGGCTGGCCATGGTATGGCAAGCTGGCTGGAGCCTGGTTTATCAATCACCCGGCCCAACAAGAGGCTATTTTGAATGTGGTCAATAGCAATACCATTGCGACAAAACATTTACCGGAAGTCTGGAAAAGAAAAGACGAATGGTACAACTTCAAAGAGATCAGTAAGGACCTGAACGTGTTGATTAAGATAGACGAAAATAGTTACAAAGGCGGTGAAAATGGAGACAATCACCCAATGTCCTGGTATCATGCCTTTGATGGTGGACGCGCGTTTTATACGGCGCTTGGTCATGTTGACGAATCTTTTTCTGATCCACTTTTTATAAAACACATTCTGGGCGGAATCGAATATGCCATGGGTTTGAAGCAAATGGCCCTCTAAAAACCCAGCTGATCAATCGTAACGGGCTGTAAAAACTCTTAACCCGAATAGAAACGGTTGCTGTAGTCCCGATCACAATCGAGCCTTTCGTCGATAAGCCGTTTTTGCCGGATACCTCCGGTGTCTTAAATTGTTAAACACCAGTGCTACCGCAAATAAAATCAAGACTCCGGATAGCACAGGCGATAACACATAGAAATAGCCCAGATCTTTTATTTTATCGCCACCGGTAACCGCAATTAAAGCGGTTGCCCCACCCGGTGGATGTAGTGTTTTGGTAATCTGCATAGCCACAATAGATAACGATACCGCCAAGGCGCAGGCAAACCAGAGTTCCTCGGAAAATAACTTAAAAACGCTAACACCTATTATTGCACAAATGACGTGACCGCCTATAAGGTTGCGAGGTTGAGCAAGCGGGCTATTGATAAGGCCGTATACCAGAACCGACGAAGCTCCGAAGGAGCCGATAAGAAACAGGTTGTCACTGGCAATAAGATATTTGCTATTTAACAATCCAATTAATCCAACACCAACAAAAGAACCAAAAAAGGTGAGTATGTGTTCTTTTGCGTCAATTAATGTTTCCCTGTATAGTATATATCGCGCTCTACGATATTGTTTTCTAATGATTTTTCTAGGCATCGTCAATTTGCAATTGATGCAAAACTAACACAATATCTTAGATACAAGAAATGCTAAAGCAGCCTATCAAGAGAATTTGTTTGCATTAGATGCCCTTCAATTTACCGCCAGGCAGAAGTGGAATGTTGAGCCTAACCCTTCTTTGCTTTCTACTTCTATTTTACTGTTGTGATACCGCAAAATTTCTGAAACGAGGTAAAGCCCTATGCCAAATCCCGAAATGGTTTTCATGCGCTCATCCTTCACTCTGTAGAATCGCTCGAAAAGTCGTTGCTGATGTACTTTACTGATCCCTATACCTTGATCAGTTACAAAGATCTTAACCTTTCCATTATGCTTCTCACAACCTATTGCAATGGAACCTCCGTTAGGAGAATACTTAATCGCATTACTTAGAAGGTTTGTCAATACCTGACCCAATTTATCCCGATCTGCATTCAACGTTATCCCCTGACAATCCAGCAGACTTATAGCATGCCTTGTTGTTAAAAATTCCGCATCTTTTGCAATTTCCTCCATTAGCGGCTGTAATGCAAATACTTCCTTATTAATCTGCATCCGGCCTTCTTCCAGCCTGGCAACATTTAGGAAATCCTGGATCATCGCTATCATTTTCTTAGTCTGTCCCTGAGCCCTAAGTATGGTATTTCTATTGTGTTCATCTGTGTCTCTCCTTGCCAGCAACTGAAGATAGGCTGATATAGAGGTCAATGGTGTTTTCAGTTCATGGCTGACCATAGCAACAAAGTCGTTTTTTCTTTGCTCTTCTTGTTTTTTCTCGCTGATATCCCGGGCTACTTTTGACAGGCCAATGATGGCGCCGTGCGGGTCCTTGATCGGCGAAATAGTGAGGGAGATATCTAACAATTTTCCAGATCTGGTTAATCTCTTGGTTTCAAAATGCTCCACCCGCTCACCTTTCTTAAGCCTCGAAACTATATAGGCTTCTTCGTGCTGGCGGTCGTACGGAATTAATCGCAAAATCGTCTGCCCAATTACTTCTTCCGCTTTATAGCCAAAGATCCTTTCGGCGGAGTTGTTCCAACTTGTAATAACTCCATCAAGCGTATTGCTCATGATGGCATCGTCGCTGGATTCAATAATTGCGGCCAGTTTTGCGCTTTTCCCCTCTGCTTCCTTCAGATCCGTCACGTCCATTACCGTACCAATAAACCTTTTGATCATTCCCTCATCGTCTATATAGATCTTGCCTTGTACTTTGACCCATCTAACGGTATAATCATTAAACCGTATAATGCGGTAAATGATACTGTATTGTTTGTCGCTGTTTCGTATCAATGACTTCTGTATTTCCTGATGTACATAAAGTCTGTCATCCGGATGGACACAACTTTCGAAAGCATCAAGATCAACTAACTGCCAAAAATGAAGACCATGAATCTTCTTACATTCATCTGAAGCATATAGACTATTTGTTGACGGATCCCAATCCCAGGTACCCAAACTTGCAGAAGCAATTGCCATCCTCAACCGGGCTTCGCTTTTTTCGAGATCCAGTAGCAGATCGGATTTCTTTTGGTTTTCCTCAAGTATTGCCGAAACGTCGCGAAGACCGTGAGCGTGTAATACTTCTGTACCAACTGAGCGATCCGAACTGATTAACATGTACTCCTTGCAGTGGTGCTGTGTGGCCGCAATTTCAGTTGCATTACTAAGCGCAACCACACTGGTTTTGTGATCGTTCTCTATTTTCCATAGCATTTTTAGATCCATTATCTTATAATTCTATTTGGTGAAAGATAGCAAGTTTACAATTAACCAAGCCTGCGGTAACTACCTAAATACAGCGGCGATATACTTGTTTTTAGCACGCTTTTTACGCAGCCGGTTAAACAATCTGTCCAAACTATTGTTAACTTGCAGAAGAAGAACAATTATATGAAACTATCCCTTGCAACGTCAGCTTTGCTGATCATTATTACCGCATCCTGTACCAGTGAGCCCAAAACAAAAACAGGTGATAGCACAAGCGTAATAGCGGTCGACACCACATTTACAGCAGCGACACCTAAAGAAGTCGGTCCGAATTGTTATATCTACACTAAAAACAGGGACACTGCAACTTTGGAACTAAATATAGCTGGCGAAGAACTTACAGGACTACTGGCTTACAAATTCTTCGAGAAGGATAGCAACACTGGTAAAATTGCTGGAGAATTAAAAGGTGACACCATCATTGCAGAATATATCTTCGACTCAGAAGGCCTGAGATCGGTGAGGGAGGTGATTTTTGTGAAGAAAGACGATGGAAATATCTATGAAGGTACGGGTGAGGTAATAGAAAAACAGGGTAAAATGGTATTTAAAGACCGTTCGGCTTTGAAGTTTAATCCAACAATGATGTTTGTTAAGACATCTTGTAAATAATCAGGCAATTAATTAAAAACTCTCGAACTTTTCCCAAAACCCATCAATTGGAAGTTCTGCAAAGATGTTAATAGGTTCTTTTTTTACCGGGTGGATAAATTGTAGGCGGCGTGCATGCAGACATATACTGCCTTTCCGACTACCCCTGGGATAGCCATACTTGTTGTCACCCACAATTGGACAACCCAAAGTGGAAAGCTGAACTCTGATTTGGTGGGAACGCCCGGTTAGCGGATCCACTTCAATAAGATAATAGCCGTTTAATTCAGCAATAAGTCTATAGCTCAATTCTGAACGCTGACTACCTGGCACCTCAGTGTTGTAAGGCGTAACTACGTTTTTCTGTGGATTCTTAATCAACCAATGAACCAAAGTGCCAGAAGGTTTTGCAGGTTTATTCCGGACTACTGCCCAATATGTTTTCTTTATTTCACGGTTTTTAAACATGGCATTCATCCTTTCCAGGGCCTTACTGGTCTTTGCAAAAAGTATGACGCCACTTACCGGTCGATCCAGCCGGTGTACAACACCTAGAAATGCACTATTGGGCTTATCATATTTAACCGCCAGGTATTTTTTTACCTGTTCATCCAATGGCTCATCACCCGTTTCATCAATTTGAACGATATCCCCCGCACGTTTCATTACAGCGATCAGGTGGTTGTCCTCGTAAAGTATATCCCTATCAGTTACCGGCATTAATATTGTTCTTTTTCATTTGGAAAGTCATTTCCTTTCACATCCCTGATATAGGCTTCCGCAGCACCTTTGATCCCTTCGTATAGATCCAGGTATTGACGTAAAAAACGAGGTTTAAACCCTTTTGTTAAACCGATCATATCATTTACCACTAAAACCTGCCCATCACAATCGGGGCCTGCACCAATTCCAATAGTTGGAACATGTAGGTTCTGGGAAACTTCTTTACCCAATTTAGCCGGGATTTTCTCCAGGACGATTCCAAAGCAACCGGCGTCCTGTAACGCCAGTGCGTCACTTTTCAATTTGTCTGCCTCTTCTTCTCCCTTTGCCCTAACCGTATAGGTGCCAAATTTATAGATAGACTGCGGGGTTAGTCCGAGGTGTCCCATTACTGGAATACCTGCTGTAATGATCCGTTGTATAGAATCTGCGACTTCGGCACCGCCTTCCAGCTTTACTCCATGAGCGCCCGATTCTTTCATGATGCGAATCGCTGAATTCAGCGCTTCTTTTGAATTGCCCTGGTAAGAGCCAAAAGGTAAATCTACTACTACAAAAGCACGGGATGCACCGCGCACAACACCTTGTGCATGATAGATCATTTGGTCGAGCGTAATGGGAAGCGTTGTTTCATGACCGGCCATCACATTGGAAGCAGAATCGCCTACAAGCAGCACATCCAAACCGGCATCATCCAGTATGGTAGCCATAGAATAGTCATATGCTGTTAGCATAGAGATCTTCTCGCCTCGCTGTTTCATTTCCTGTAATATATGGGTAGTGATTCTTTTAACTTCCTTGTTTACCGACATGATTTAGTTATTTGTTAAAGCAAAATTAGGTTTTACAATTGGAATATAGAGTTTTTATTCTTTTTGTGACATTCTCCATTTGACAAACTCAAAAAATATCTTGAAAAAAACCGGCTAAACTCCTATCTTTGTACCCTGAAATGAAGGGGTTAATTAACAGCACATTTGTTAAAATCATAAACGGTATTAAAACCGCAGTCAAATCCCCTTTTTCCCCTTTTTTTAAACCAATTATTTCTCATTATAAATACAATGACTAATTACACCAAGTTACCAGCTATCCTGCTACTTGCCGATGGCACCGTATATTATGGTAAAGCTGCCGGAAAAATAGGTACCACTACAGGCGAGATCTGTTTCAATACTGGCATGACAGGGTATCAGGAAATTTTCACTGACCCCTCCTATTTTGGTCAAATTATGGTGACCACCAATTCTCACATAGGGAATTACGGGATACATAGAGAAGAGACCGAATCAGAAAGCATTAAAATAGCTGGTCTGGTTTGTAAAAATTACAACATTGGTTATAGCAGGAAAGAAGCTTCTGAATCGATTCAGGATTATTTTCAAAATGAAAATATTGTTGGCATCTCAGACATTGACACCCGTGCGTTAGTTCGTCACATCAGACACAAAGGTGCAATGAATGCGATCATTTCTTCAGAGATCACAGACCTGGAAGAGTTGAAGCAGAAGTTGGCTCAGGTACCATCAATGGACGGTCTGGAATTGTCATCACAGGTGTCGACCAAAACGCCTTACTTCTACGGCTCTCCAGAAGCAACTTATAAAATTGCAGCACTGGACCTTGGTATCAAAAAGAATATTCTTCGCAATTTTGATGGAAGAGATGCTTATGTACAGGTATTTCCCGCGCAAACAAGCTTCGAAGAAATGGATAAGTGGGGTGCTGATGGTTATTTCATATCCAACGGTCCTGGCGATCCATCGGCGATGCCTTATGCTATTGAAACGGTTAAAAATGTTTTAGCGGCAGACAAACCTATGTTTGGCATCTGTCTTGGCCATCAGTTGTTAGCTGAAGCCAACGATATTGGAACGATGAAAATGTTTAATGGCCACAGGGGTTTGAATCATCCAGTAAAAAATATCATTAAAAATCACTGCGAAGTAACTTCTCAAAACCATGGTTTTGGAGTAATTCCAGACGAGGTAAGAAAATCTGATAAGGTTGAGATCACGCACCTTAATCTAAACGACCAGTCGATCGAAGGAATTCGTGTAAAAGGTAAAAAGGCATTCTCCGTACAATACCACCCGGAATCCTCTCCTGGCCCACATGATTCAAGGTATCTTTTTGATGATTTCATCAGCATGATCAAAGGTGAACTGAACTGGTAATCAGTTTGAGCTGATCGTACCATTTCACCCATCAAAATATTATATCTTTGACATTTTAGAAGGTTTAGCAGGATAGTATTTCCTATTTGGCTAAACCTTCTTACATTTATAACATGGATCACAAAAATGCCATTATCAGTGTAAGGGACCTGGTAAAAAAATATGACGACTTTACAGCGGTTCAGGGTATTAGTTTTGATGTTTACGAAAATGAGATCTTTGGGCTATTAGGGCCTAACGGAGCAGGAAAAACCACAACCCTGGAGATCTTAGAGACACTTCGCGAAAAAACTTCCGGGGAAATTTTTGTAGACGGTTTCTCTATTGAAAAAGAGGCCAATAAAATTAAAAGGATTATAGGTGTGCAGCTCCAGGCAGCTGGATATTACCCGAACCTTAACCTCATTGAACTGATGGAATTATTTTCAGGCCTATATGGCGTGCGTATCAAACCCATGGAGATGCTTGAAAAAGTAAATCTACAGGATAAGGCCAAAGCAAAATATAAAGCACTTTCCGGGGGACAAAAACAACGTTTTTCCATAGCCACGACGCTCATCAATGCACCCAAGATCATATTTTTGGATGAACCGACTACCGGACTGGATCCTCAGGCACGCCGTAATTTATGGGACTTGATTAGTACAATCCGGAATAATGGGACGACAGTTGTGATCACTACCCACTACATGGATGAAGCTGAACAACTATGTGACCGCGTTGCATTTGTAGAACGCGGAAAAATAATTGCTTTAGATTCGCCCGACAGTTTAATTGACGCTCTGGTGAATAGCGGCTTTGAAAGGAAAAAAGAGGTTAAAAAAGCCAATCTTGAAGATGTCTTTATTAACCTGACCGGCAAAGAATGGCGCGAAGACAATTAGATCATATGAGTAAACGATATAATAATACAAGAGCCACGCTGGCACTTGCCAAAGCGAGTTTCCGTTCAATCACACGCAGTCCCTCAGCCGTTGTTTTCACATTGGCTTTCCCATTGATTTTCATCCTTGTTTTCGGGTTTTTAGGTGGAAACGGCATAAAAGTTGACGTAGCGATCGCTTCTGGATCTGACCTTGACAACCCGGTAATAAAGGGATTGAAGAATCATAGCCTGGTACATCTCATCTTAGACAAACCCGATGAATATATCAGAACAGAACTGGAAAAGGGACAGATTGATGCGGTAATCACCGTACAGAAAAACCCCACTGGTATACCTGCTTATCTGGCAGAAGCTCAGTACACCTCTGCTTCAATAGATAAAGGAAGCATTGTCAAATCGCTGTTGCACGACCTCCTTTACACCATCAACACCAAAGATTCAGATCCGGCAATTGCTAAATTGCGGGAAAGCACCGTACAGGGCAGAGTTTATCGAACTATTGACTTTATTTTACCCGGACAACTAGGGTTTTCATTGCTGAGTACAGGCGTTTTTGGTACCGCCTTCGTTTTTTTCAATTTACGGCAAAACCTGGTGATCAAACGCTTTTTTGCTACACCTGTAAAAAAGTCGAGTATTGTTTTCGGTGAAGGTCTTGCCCGGATCGGGTTTGCCTTATTGGGTGCGATCTTTATCATACTCCTTGGACATTTCTTTTTCAAGTTTACGCTGATTAACGGCGTGGTAACGGTATTGAATATGCTTTTACTTTCCATTATCGGGCTAATCGTTTTCATGGGCTTTGGCTTTGTGGTTTCAGGCCTCGCTAAAAGTGAAAGTACCATTCCACCCATTTCAAACATCATTACGCTACCTCAATTCTTACTGTCTGGAACATTTTTCTCGGTCGATGCTTTCCCTTCCTGGTTACAACAGATCAGTCATATGTTACCCTTAACTTACTTAAATGATGCGATGAGAAAAGTGGCATTCGAAGGTGCAGGTTTATGGGACGTAAAACAGCAGATCTTGATTTTGTTGATCTGGGGTGTAGTTATATATGCCGCTGCCGTTAAGGTATTTAAGTGGGAATAGAACAGTTTAGTGCATTTTCGTATTAGGATTTAAAAATATTTGTGGTTAATTTGTTTTGAAAAAATGTTCATTTCATTAACAATTATCAAAACAAATTAAGCTCGAGGCGGTTTGTAGGTGGCCATTTTAAGCGGCACTGAACAACTGCTTCAAAGATTAAAAAACTTTTTATGAAAAAATTAGCAGCAGAATTTATTGGAACCTTCTGGTTGGTGTTAGGCGGTTGTGGCAGTGCCGTATTAGCATGTAATTTCCCCGACGCCGGCATTGGCTTTTTGGGTGTTTCCCTTGCCTTTGGTTTAACAGTCGTAACGATAGCCTACGGCCTTGGACACATTTCCGGTGCACATTTGAATCCAGCAGTTTCTATAGGTTTGTGGATTGGCGGGCGTTTCGATGCTCGGGAATTGGTTGGTTATATCGTTGCTCAGGTTTTAGGAGGAATTGCTGCGGCTGGAGTCCTTTACGTCATTGCAACGGGCAATGGAAGTGCAATTGGCGGATTTGCGAGTAACGGTTATGGAGCACTTTCACCTGGTAAATACAGCATGATGGCCGCTTTAGTATGTGAAATCGTTATGACCTTTATCTTTTTGCTGGTGATACTTGGCGCTACAGACAGTAGGGCACCAAAAGGATTTGCAGGATTAGCAATTGGCCTGTGCTTAACTTTAATACACCTCATCAGTATTCCAGTAACCAATACTTCAGTTAACCCAGCAAGAAGTACAAGTCAGGCAATATTTGCCGGTGGCGATGCTTTAGGTCAGCTTTGGCTTTTTTGGGTAGCCCCAATTGCAGGAGCAATTCTAGCCGGAATCGTATATAAATCATTTTTTGCTGAGAAATCTGAAACTGTATAACACGCAGTAAAAGATCAACATATTTCTTAACAAAAGCTTAAACAAAAGGGCCGTAAGTAATTACGGCCTTTTTTGCTGATAATTTAAAATTTATTATAACTTTGGATGTTGCCTTAGTAATTGTACTTTATACACTAAGGCTGATTTACTAATAAAAACCAACAAAAATGAGTTTAATAATCGATGTTCATGCGCGGCAAATACTTGACTCCCGCGGCAATCCTACAATTGAAGTAGATGTAATTACAGAAAACGGTGTCCTTGGTCGCGCTGCGGTGCCTTCAGGTGCCTCAACTGGTATTCACGAAGCTGTCGAGCTTCGCGATGACGATAAAACTGTATACATGGGTAAGGGTGTCTTGAAAGCTATCGCTAACGTTAATGATAAAATTGCTGCGGAATTAAGAGGTGTTGATGTATTTGAACAAAATGCGATCGACAGCTTGTTAATTAAACTTGACGGAACTGAAAACAAAGGCAATTTAGGTGCTAATGCAATCTTAGGCGTGTCTTTAGCTGTTGCTAAAGCTGCTGCTCAGGAAAGTCGTCAGCCATTGTATCGTTATATTGGAGGTGTTAATGCAAACACGCTACCTATCCCAATGATGAACATTGTAAATGGTGGATCTCATTCCGATGCTCCTATTGCTTTCCAGGAATTCATGATCATGCCAGTAGGCGCATCTTCTTTCTCAGAAGCTTTGAGATGGGGAACTGAGGTGTTTCATAATTTAAAAAAGATATTACATGACAGAGGTCTTTCAACCGCAGTTGGTGATGAAGGTGGATTCGCTCCAACATTTGATGGGACTGAAGACGCTGTAGAAACCATTTTGCAAGCTATAGAAAAAGCAGGCTATACACCTGGCAAACAGATTTGCCTGGCATTTGACTGTGCAGCTTCTGAGTTTTACAAAGATGGCAAGTACGATTATACTAAATTTGAAGGTGATAAAGGTGCTATCCGCACAAGTGCTGAACAGGCCGATTACCTTGCCTCTTTAACTGAAAAATATCCGATCATCTCTATTGAAGATGGAATGGGAGAAGATGACTGGGATGGATGGAAGTTGTTAACTGAGAAAATCGGAAGCCGTGTGCAATTGGTTGGTGATGATCTATTCGTTACAAATGTTAAAAGACTCCAAACTGGAATTGATACCGATACAGCCAACTCTATTTTGGTAAAAGTGAACCAAATCGGGTCTCTAACTGAAACCATCAATGCGGTTTCTTTAGCACAATCTAATGGCTATACATCAGTAATGTCTCATCGTTCAGGAGAAACTGAAGATGTTACCATTGCGGATCTTGCTGTTGCATTAAACTGCGGACAGATTAAGACCGGTTCTGCTTCACGTTCGGATAGGGTTGCAAAATACAATCAATTGTTACGTATTGAAGAAGAATTAGGTGCTGCTGCGAGGTTCATCGGTAAAGACTTTAAGTATGCTATAAAATAAGCAAACAATATAAGATAGGAAGCCCCGGCCTTTACTGGACGGGGCTTTTTATTTGAAAACCAACAGTTATTTTTTTATATATTTGTTGTATCATGAATCGTATTCTAGAACTTGTTCGCAATAAATACTTCCTTTCGGTTGCAGCTTTCGTTGTATGGATGTTATTTTTTGACAGGAACGATATGATATCCCAATATGAGTTCAAGTCTGAAGTAGACAAACTACAGGAAGAAAAAGACTTTTATGTCAAGGAAATTTCCCAGGTTAAGACGGATCTGAATGAGCTGAATACCAATTTAAATACCGCGGAAAAATTTGCCCGGGAGAAGTATTTTATGAAGAAAGACAATGAAGATGTCTTTGTCATCATTAAAGAGGCCAAGAAGGATTAATAACCAAACTTTGGTAAGGCCAGCTTAAATCGGACTACTAATATCCTCAATATAAAGATAAAGGCAATGACTACAATCGTAGCAACATTATCAGTAAAATCAAAATAAGTTAAAGTATAATACAGCACACCTCCTAATATGCAAGCGGTGGCATATATTTCTTTGTGAAAGATAAGCGGGATGGTATTCAATAATGTGTCCCTGATCACTCCGCCGAAACATCCCGTAATCGTGCCAAGTGCTACGCAAATACCGGGGCCTAAACCAAACGCAATCCCCTTTTGAATACCAAGCATTGTAAACAAGCCCAGGCCCAGCGAGTCGAACAAAAAAAGTGTAACCTTAAACTTTTTGATGTGAGTTTTGAAAAAGATGGTTGCTATGCTGGTTAATAAGATCAGCAGACAATAATTTACATCTCTCATCCAGGCAACAGGTGTATCACCCAATAAAAGGTCCCTCAATGTCCCTCCCCCAATTGACGTTACAAAAGCAATGATCAATACACCAAACGGATCCAATCTTCTCTGCATGGCGGCGAATGTCCCCGATATTGCAAATGAAACTGTCCCCAGGATCTCAATAGTTTTAATTGTATCAATTTGCATAGCGTCCAGGGTTAAATTTCTCCGTTTCTTTTACGAAATAGCCATTCGGTAGAAAGCAAGAGCAGGATTAACGCAAACAGCCATTTAAAGTTAACCATTTCTTCGTATCGTCGATCTTCATGGCTCAAAGTTTTGATTTCATCATTCGCTCTTATGGCGTCAGCTATTTTCAACAAATCCGCTGGCATGTACATCTTTCCACTGGTCTGTGTAGCCATCGTATTCAATAGCCGATGATTTGCTACTGTTTGCTGGTATTCAGCAATCACCGGATCCACATAAAAGTTCCCCTTCGCCAGGTGCTTATTTTCTCCGAGAAAGGTTGTTGCCGTATAAGCATAATTACCTGGAGGCAGCACGCCAGCATCAAGCTGATAAGCGGCATCTGTTCTTGAAAAAAGATAATTAAACCTCGCCCCCGCTTCATTTACTATGATAATATTTACGTCTGGAGTATTGGTCGGAATATAACTGTCATTATACAGAACTGCATTTAACACTACCTTTTCGCCTTCATCAAAAGTATTTCTAGATGTATAAACTTTGAATTTCCGTTTGTCATCCTTGACCGAAAGATATTGAACTACTTTTGAAATTAAACTATTGAATGCAAATGGTTCTTCCTGTGACGCTTCGGCTTCAGAAAGCTTCCATCTCCAGACTCCCTCGCCCAATAAAAAACCCATCTTTCGACCTTTGTCCTGCATGAAAAACAGCTGCGGGTGATCGGTGTTGGTTTTTCCGACACGCTGGTTCAGTACAGTCGAGTTGCTGCCATTCAAAGCGACCTTACCCAAAGGTGTTTGCAACGGATCAAACGCTTCGATGCGCCTGACAGTTTCCTGGTTCATGTCAAATTGCGTGAACCTGCTATTGACGTAACTAAAGGTTTCCTTCAGTGTCTTATTGCCTGAACTGAAAGACACCAGACTTTGAGACTTGTTTAATCCGATTAGATCGGTTTGGGCGCCAACAATATACCACAAAGCGGCATCTACCGATCCTAATTTATTAAGAAATGCCGTTCCATCATATACAGTTGAAGGCAGCTGATAAAGAACGACTAAATTAAATTCCCCAGGGTTTATTGATTTCAATTCTTCTGCAAGAACAAGCTTTGTCTCATGGTTTTTATTTAAAGAAATGGCCTGTTTCAACGCAGTAATATCTGGATGTGGGGTTGCGGCTGCAATTAGAACTTTCTGTTTTGAGTCAATAACATCGACAAAAAAGCTTTTTACATTGTTCTTTTGGGAGACTTCTTGATTTACAGCACCAATTTTGACCGTATATTTTTGCAACCCAGGCTTCGTTGCTTTGAGCTTTATGGGAACATTTTTAACGAAGGCATTGGAGTTGATCGACAGACGTGTCTGATATAGTTGTCGACCATTAGCTGATACTGAAAGTAAACTTTCGGCTGCTCCTGCTTCAAAAGCTTGTACTTGCACCTCTATCATAAATTCATTGTCAAGGTAAGCAAGGCTGTTGTGATTGATATTGGTAATGAGCAAATCTTTTTTAGGAACGGTATCACCGAGGGCGATGGTGTAAACCGTAGCTTTCAATTTATTCAGTTCGTGGAGTGGGTCCCCTCCCCGGTTAAAGATTCCATCGGATGCAAGGATCACTGCGCCCACATTTCGAGTTAAATATTCATCATTTAACCTGCTGAGCAGCGAAGCCGCATTGCTTAATCTACCTTTATTTGAAAAGTCAAAACCAGTTCTGACACTATCGCTAAAATTATAACTTCTCACCTCAAAATCCTGAGCCAGCAGATCGGCCAACTTTTGCATTTGTTGTTCGTAAAGACGCTTGTTAAAATTCGCTGGTGTGAAATTACCGACGGAAAGAGAGTTATCCTGCCCGATGACGATAATCGGCTTCTCAACCTTATAAGAAACGGTTTTGACCAAGGGAGCAAACACCAGGAATCCAATTAACGCGACTACCAGCGTACGAATCAGGGCTAATACAAGGCGCCATTTCGGCTCCATATGCTTCGATTTCCCATACAATAACCAGGCAAATAGTCCACCTGTAAGTAGGCAGAGAAAAATTGACAAGCAGGTGTAAAGGTTAAAAAAATCGCCCATAGGTATTTGATAAAGATGCTAAATTTTCAAATAACCTACTAAGCATTTGGCTAAGATTCTTTTTGGAATACGTGTTTATACAAAATGCCCTAAAAAGCAAATCACTTCATAGGGGCATTTTTAATATTCAGCAGTTGTATGCTTTAAAGTATCTACAACAATCCGCCACAAACAGACAAGACCTGTCCGGTTACATAAGCACTCATATCTGAAGCCAAAAACACACAAACGTTTGCTACATCTTCGGTTTCACCCACTCTTTTTAAGGGAATACCTTCTTCCCAGCCTTTTACAGCCTTGGGATCAAGAACCTCAGTCATTTCTGTACGGATGAATCCGGGCGCTACGACATTGGTACGGATGTTACGCGAACCGAGCTCTTTAGCTAATGACTTTGAAAAGCCGATGATGCCTGCTTTCGAAGCCGCGTAATTGGCTTGTCCTGCATTACCTTGTACACCAACAACCGAACTCATGTTGATAATAGAGCCTTTACGCGCCTTCATCATCACTTTCGAAGCCGCTTTACATACGTTAAATACCGACTTTAAGTTCACATTGATCACGTCATCCCAGTTCTCCTCGCTCATGCGCATCAATAAGCCATCTTTAGTGATACCGGCATTGTTTACGATGACATCTAACGTGCCGAAATCCGCTACTATGTCATTGATTAATTGTTCTGCCTCGCCAAACTTTGAAGCGTCCGAACGGTATCCTTTGATTTTCGTACCAAAAATTTGTAATTCCTGTTCCAATGCTTGTCCTTTTTCAACAGATGAAAGGTAAGTGAAAGCTACATTAGCCCCTTGTTCTGCAAATTTTTCCGCTATTTTACGGCCTATCCCTTTAGAAGCACCGGTAATGAGTGCTGTTTTTCCTTCTAATAATTTCATATATGTTTGGTTATGATCTTTTACTTCTTTAATGCGGGCTCTTGCTGACTTAAGCAATGAAAGCTTCCCAATCCCCAAATAATGTCCGTGGAATCTATTCCTACCACTTTCCTATCTGGAAAAATTTCTTGAATTATTTTTAGTGCTACCTCATCATTATTATCTCTGAAAGTAGGTACGATTACAGCCGAATTTGCGATATAGAAATTTGCATAAGATGCCGGTAAACGTGTTCCATCGTAAATAACTGCTGAGGGCATAGGAAGCTGCACAATATTAAGTGCTTTGCCGTTCCGCAAACGCATCGATTTCAAAGATTCAAGATTTTCCTGCAAAAGAAGAAAGTTATCATCTGAAGGGTCGTTTTCGACTACAGTGAGTACGGTGTCTTCATTGACAAACCGGGTAATGTCGTCAATGTGTCCGTCCGTATCATCGCCAACAATTCCCTCACCTAGCCATAGTACTTGTTCCGCCCCGTAGAACTCGAGCAAATACTGTTCAATTTGCGATTTGCTTAAATGTGGGTTCCTGTTTTCATTTAACAAGCACGCAGTAGTAGTTAGGATGGTACCTGCGCCATTGAATTCCACAGAGCCACCCTCCATAACTATTTTGGGATGAAAGACCGGTAGATGGAACTGATCCGCAATTTTCGTTGGAATAATGTCGTCCAAATCATAAGGAGGATATTTATCTCCCCAGGCATTGTAGTCCCAATCGACGACCACCTTTTTATCCCCGGATTTATTCAATAAGAAAGCAGGACCATGATCTCTGCACCAGGCGTCATTGCTCTCGTTAAAATAAAACTCGATCTGATCTAAATCTGCACCAGCTTTTTGCAGGTGTGCCCTTGCATCGGATTCCATCGCCTCATCCTTTACATTGATGCGAACCTTTTCCCCTTCTGCTATTATTTTGATGAAATTACTATAGGGTGCATAAATAGTTTCCAGTTTGCCTGGCCATGAAGCTTCTTTATGTGGCCAGCTTAACCATGTAGCTTCATGTTTTTCCCATTCTGCGGGAAATGAATAACCTTGTCTCTTCGGAGATGCTGAAAAGTCTATATGAATCAATTTTTATATTTTAATAGTTCCAAAGTTTTGTCCAAAGCACCGGGTGTTTCCCAGTTATCATGACCGGCAATTACACTATTGATTTGCTTATGTTTGTTTTTGATTGCCATGATCGTGCCTGGCCATGCTTCTACATCAGCCTCGCCCACAAAACCCAGGTCTTTAGATTCAGCGCTTTTAATCAAACACCCACCATTCAGCACCTTGTATTTAGGAAACCACACTACTAAATTATCTTTGGTATGGCCCGGGCCGAAATATTCTACATAGAATTTTTCCCCTCCAATTTTATATTTCGATCTCTTATCAATGATCTTTAACGCAGTAGGTTTGCCTTCCCGTTTTAAAATTGCGTTCGTTTCTTCCGATGCATAGGTCGGAATTCCTACTTTATTGAAGAAACCAAATCCCCCTGCACGATCTTCGTGCGAATGTGTAGCAAAAACGCTAATTACTTTTAACTGATGCTTTTTTTCGATCGAATCTAATAACGGCTGATTCTGAGACTGGTCCCAGGGCGAATCAAACAGCACCACACCTCTGCTGGTTATTAGATACATCGCATTTGCCGAAACTTTTTTCCCCTTATAGGTATGATACGTGGTGTAAACATAAAGCTTTTCGTTAAGGCGAGTAATCTCCAATGTTTGTCCACAAACAGAAAGGCTCAGGAAAAGTAGGGTTACTAATAGACTAGTCTTCATCTATAAATCTTTTAGTGATAGGTTGATAGGAATCAATTCTGCGATCCCGTAAAAAAGGCCAGTGCTTGCGGTAAAAATCTGACTCCGACAAGTCCAGCGCTACTACTTCAGTTTCCTCGTTGTCGTGCGAACCTAAGTAAAGAATTCTCCCCTGGGCATTTGTTGCAAAACTACCACCCCAAAACTTCATCGCTCCATTTTGCTCTAAGCCTACGCGGTTGACACTCACTACCGGAACACCATTGGCTATAGCATGTGAACGCTGAACAGTCTGCCAGGCACTATATTGATCATTATTTGTTTGCTCATCCTGGTCGGTCGACCATCCTATGGCAGTCGGATAAAACATAATTTCTGCCCCCATTAATGCGGTAATCCTCGAAGCCTCGGGGTACCATTGATCCCAGCAGATCAATATGCCGATTTTAGCAAATTTTGTTTGAAATACTTTATAACCCAAATCTCCGGGAGTAAAATAGAATTTTTCATAAAAAGCAGGATCATCTGGGATGTGCATCTTTCGGTACTTTCCCAAATATGCACCATCAGCATCCAAAACTGCCGTGGTATTATGATATAACCCCGCTGCACGCTTCTCAAACAAAGAAGCTATAATGACAACGCCCAACTCTTTTGCTACAGTTTGTAATGCGTCAGTTGAAGGGCCAGGAATTGCTTCCGCTAAATCAAAATTATCATAATCTTCCACATCGCAAAAATAAAGCGAGGTAAAAAGCTCCTGTAAGCACACAATCTGTGCACCTTTAGCTGCCGCCTCTCTGATTTTTAGGATTGCCTTATCTAGATTTTCTTGTTTATTTCCGGTGCAATTCATTTGCACCATTCCCACATTTACTTTAGCCATTTCTTATCAACTAATAATTTCGTGCAAAGTTAGCCAAAAAAAATAAATCAGGATGTAATACTTTCCCGGTACTCTTGTTGCAACTCAAACAGACATTTGGCACACAGGCAGCCATCATAGTTTTCACTAATATACTGCACCTCATTTAGATCAAGCTGAATAACACTACACTGGCATTTAGTGTAGGAATTTGCTTTACATTCTATCGGGGTTCCACAACGCTCGCATGGTATGATTTCATGTTTTGGCATCGCGGTAAAGATAGCGCAAGTTCCTGAGTTGCGTTTCACCGCCAGGTAATATTTTTTGGATAGCATCTAGTGACTCTGCGGATACTTCACGGATATTGAACGCCTCTTAATTGGCTGCTTTACGGATAAACCCGTATAGTATTCGTATAAGAACGGTATAAGAAGCGTTTCCTGACCGATGCCAGACTACGATCAGATTTTATAAAAAAAAGGAGTAAGCGCCATGTGCGCTTACTCCTTTCTATGGAAATTTAATCTAATTTTTATCCTGAGCAGCTAATGCAGCCTTCCTCCATTGAACAAACCGGACCTTCAGCTATCTCTTCAGCACTTTGCTCGATATGCTCCGGAATCACTGGCTCCATATTTTTACCTGCCTGGTTTTCAACAGTGAACTTCACTGCTTGAGATGCGGCTTGAGTACGAAGGTAATACATACCTGTTTTCAATCCTTTTTTCCATGCGTAAAAATGCATTGAGGTTAGTTTTGAAGTATTTGGCGCATTGATAAATAAGTTCAGGGATTGTGATTGGCAGATATAGGCACCTCTATCAGCCGCCATATCAATGATACTACGCATTTTGATCTCCCAAACTGTTTTGTATAATTCTTTGATATAGTCAGGGATTTCTGCTATGTCCTGGATTGAACCATTTGCAAGGATAATCCTGTCTTTCATTGCTGGTGTCCATAATCCTAAAGCTACCAGGTCCTTCAGTAGGTGCTTGTTGACTACAATGAATTCACCACTTAACACTCTTCTTGTATAGATGTTAGAGGTATAAGGCTCAAAACATTCGTTGTTACCCAGGATCTGCGATGTAGAAGCGGTAGGCATAGGTGCAACAAGTAGAGAGTTGTAAACACCATCTTTTACTACTTTCTCACGTAAAGTTTCCCAGTCCCAACGTCCACTGTCAGGCTTTACATTCCATAGATCGAATTGAAATTTACCTTTCGATAACGGAGAGCCTTCAAAAGTTTGATAAGGGCCATTTTTTACAGCCAGGTCATGAGAAGCATTCATGGCAGCAAAATAGATCGTCTCAAAAATCTCTTTGTTTAATATCCGCGCACCTTCACTTTCGAAAGGCATCCGCATTAAGATAAACGCATCTGCTAAACCCTGAACACCTAATCCGATTGGTCTATGACGCATATTGGAGTTTTTAGCTTCCTCAACCGGGTAGTAATTGTAATCTATGATTTTGTTCAGGTTCAAAGTCGCCTGATAAGTTACATCATATAATCTCTGATGATCGAATTCTCCATTGATCACATATCTTGGTAATGCCAGCGATGCCAGGTTACAAACGGCCACTTCATCTTTAGAAGTATACTCGATGATCTCAGTACAAAGGTTGGAGCTTTTTATTGTTCCAAGGTTTTGCTGATTGGACTTGCTGTTTGCAGCATCTTTATACAGCAGGTAGGGGGTACCGGTTTCAATTTGTGAATCAAGGATTGCAAACCATAATTCCTGTGCTTTTACCGTTTTGCGGGCGCGCCCTTCATTTTCGTAACGCTGATATAAAGCATCAAACTCTTCACCAAAGCAATCGGCCAAACCCGGTGCTTCATGCGGACAGAATAAACTCCAGTCTCCATTCTCTTCCACGCGTCTCATGAACAAATCACAAACCCAAAGTGCATAGAACAGATCACGTGCACGCAACTCTTCCTTACCATGATTTTTACGTAAATCAAGGAAGCTAAAAACGTCTGCATGCCATGGCTCAAGGTAAATTGCAAAAGCTCCCTTACGTTTGCCTCCACCCTGATCAACATAACGCGCGGTATCATTGAAAACTTTCAACATGGGCACTATACCATTACTGGTACCGTTAGTACCTCCGATATAGGAGCCGGTAGCCCGGATATTATGAATGCTCAATCCAATACCGCCTGCGCTCTGAGAAATCTTCGCTGTTTGTTTCAAGGTATCGTAAATGCCTTCAATACTATCGTCCTGCATCGTTAACAAAAAGCAGGATGACATTTGTGGCTTAGGTGTAGCAGCATTGAACAGGGTTGGTGTGGCATGCGTAAACCAACGTTCGCTCATCAAATTATAGGTTTCGATCGCGCTGTCGATATCACCTTTATGTATACCAACGGCCACACGCATAAATAAATGTTGTGGGCGTTCAACAATCTGTCCTTCTACCTTCAACAAGTAGGATTTTTCAAGCGTTTTGAAACCAAAATAGTCAAAACCAAAGTCTCTGTCGTAAATAATTGTACTGTCAAGGATATCTGCATTCTTCTCAATCACTTCCCAAACATCATCTGCGATCAACGATGCTGGTTTACCAGTTTTAGAATCGATATAATTATATAACATCTCCATAGTTTTGGAGAAGGACTTGGTCGTATTTTTATGTAGGTTAGACACTGCTATTCGTGAAGCCAGCAGGGCATAATCCGGATGCTTTGTAGTTAAAGAGGCAGCAGTCTCCGCAGCAAGATTGTCCAGCTCTGAAGTCGTAACGCCGTCATATAACCCTTCGATCACCTTCTTGGCAACATCAATCGGATCTACGAGCTCAGCATTGAAACCATAGCATAACTTCTCAATACGAGCAGTTATTTTGTCGAATCTTACCGCTTCTTTGCGGCCATCTCTTTTTATTACAAACATATTTCGGGGAGTTTAAAGTGCATTTGGGTTTGAGAGCGGCAAACCCAAGGTAGGCACCAATTATAATTTTTGTTATTTACTTATCGTCTAACCTCGACAAGTATTAGAAATCGTCATCCAATGAGAATGCTGCCGCCTTATCTTCCGTTGAAGTCAACACTCCGCTTTTTTGGTAGTCACCTACTCTCTTCTCAAAGAAATTGGTTTTTCCTTGCAAAGAAATCATCTCCATAAAATCAAAAGGATTGGTCGCATTGTAAATTTTAGTATAACCCAATTCCTGTAACCATCTGTCAGCCACAAACTCAATATACTGTGACATCAATTTAGCATTCATTCCAATTAAAGCAACTGGCAGTGCATCAGTAACAAATTCTTTCTCTATTTCAACAGCGTCTTTAATGATTCCATGGACCTGTTCTTCGCTGAGTTTATTTTTAAGCATACCGTACAATAAGCATGCAAATTCGCAATGTGAACCCTCATCTCTGGAAATAAGTTCATTGCTAAAAGTAAGGCCTGGCATTAATCCTCGTTTCTTCAACCAGAAGATCGAACAGAAACTTCCACTAAAAAATATACCTTCAACTGCAGCAAATGCTACTAAACGTTCAGCAAAATTGCCATTGTCAATCCAACGCAAAGCCCATTCTGCCTTCTTTTTTACACATGGAACAGTTTCTATGGCATGAAACAATCTATCTTTTTCGTCAGGATCTTTAATATAAGTGTCAATCAATAAAGCATAGGTCTCAGAATGGATGTTCTCCATCATGATTTGAAAACCATAAAAGCAACGAGCTTCAGGTAATTGCACCTCGCTCATGAAATTTACGGCAAGATTTTCATTTACTATCCCATCACTGGCGGAAAAGAAAGCAAGAATATGAGAGATAAAATGTCTTTCTCCGTCGTTTAGATTATCCCAGTGTTTCTGGTCGTCCGACAGATCAATTTCCTCAGCAGTCCAAAAACTTGCTTCACTCTTCTTATACATATCCCAGATTGCAGGGTATTTAATCGGCAAAAGAACAAACCTGTCTTTGTTTTCTTTTAATAATACTTCTTCTTCTTGCATAAGCATCTATTTAACTAGGGTAACGTGGATATTGAAACTATAATGTATTATTAAATCGATCAGCCAGACATTCTTACTATAATCTTTTTAGTGACTGCGAATAGTCTGACTAAATGACTTAGTATTAAAACCTTAACTAAAAAAAATTAGGTGCGATTTATTAAAGAACATTATACAACAAAGATAAACGCTGAAGCCCTGAGAAGCGTACAATAGTTGTTAACAAGCGGGTAATTTTATCAACAATAAAAGGAGAAATTGACACATAAATTACCGTGGAAAGTTGGTATTTATTTCTTTTGGCAGTTGTAAAGAACGATGGAAAAATGTTAATAAATTCAAAAAGCTGACTATAAAAGTATTAAAAAAAAAACCTATTCATCCTCGGGAAGATAACTGATTTCCAACTTCGCTACCCCTTTTCCAAAAAAACCCAACGCTTTCGCCGCAGCTTCCGACAAATCTATTTTGAACTTTTTGGAATGCGGCCCTCTGTCGTTCACTTCTACATCGACAGATTCTCCATTTTCAGGATTGGTCACGGTAACAATAGTTCCAAAAGGCAATTTCATATGTGCTGCTGTCATTTTATTCGCCCTATATCTTACTCCACTTGCCGTTCTCCGGCCTTCAAATTTTCTGGCGTAATATGTTGCATAAACCGTTTTAGAGATTAATTTAGAAGAGCGATTGGATGTGTATGGTTCCGAATTGTCAGGAACAGTGTTTAAACCTGGTTCTGGCGACATATCCTGGGAAAAACCCATTGAAGAAACTAGCATACCGCATAACAATAAACAATACTTCATATTTACTATAGTTGGTGAGCCAACAAACATAAGTAAACAAAGTACTTAAAAACAAGAACTGTGAAGCAAGTTATCGCAATGAACTAAAATAATATCTTCATAAAACAAATCATTTCTTATCAGGCACAAAGCTCATGGAGATTGAATTAACGCAATTCCGTGTATTTTTATCTGTAAAACCTTCTCCTATAAACACGTGTCCAAGATGAGCCTTGCAGTTCGCACATACAATCTCGGTACGCGTGCCATCGGCATCGATTACCCTGTCAACAGCACCTTTGATTTCATCGTCAAAACTTGGCCATCCGCAATGCGATTCAAATTTAGACTCAGATCTATAAAGTGGCGCGTTACATCGCCTGCAGACATATGTGCCTTTTTCAGTGTTGTTCAACAACTTTCCTGTGCCTGGATATTCAGTACCTTTGCGTACAATCACGTCCTCCTCTTCTTTCGATAATTTATTCCATTCCATATTCTTAATTGTATTGGTTGTTTCCTTCTTTTCCTGCTTTTGTGCACAAGCTGCCAGGTTAAAAAATACTAGCAGTCCTGCGAGCCCCAGAGACTTATTAATCAGCGTATTCATACGGTTACGTTTGTTATACAATATACGCCCTAAAAATCATATTGGTTTGCAAAAGCGCTAAAATGAGCATCATGAAATTGTAATAAAGCCAGTATTCATCTGCCAACCAATGTTCGACCTGGGAAGCGATAAAAAAAGCTCCGATGAATTTGATCACCGGAGCTCCGAATTTATGCAAGAAGGTCTTTTTTGTAAGTTTTATTTCTTTAATAATTCAGCCATTGCTGCACCGATTTCCGCAGGGCTTTCTACCACGCGAATTCCGCATTCAGCCATGATTTTCATTTTAGCAGCAGCTGTATCGTCGGCACCACCAACAATTGCACCAGCGTGACCCATTCTACGTCCCGCAGGAGCTGTTTGACCAGCAATGAATCCAACAACCGGCTTAGTGCCATTTTCTTTAATCCAGTGAGCTGCTTCAGCTTCCATACCACCACCGATCTCACCAATCATAATAATGCCTTCAGTTTCCGGATCGTTCATTAGTAATTCTACTGCCTCTTTGGTAGTAGTTCCAATGATCGGGTCACCTCCGATACCAATAGCTGTAGTGATACCCAGTCCTGCTTTCACAACCTGATCAACGGCTTCGTAAGTCAAAGTACCTGATTTAGAAACTACCCCTACAGTACCTTTCTTGAAGATAAAACCTGGCATGATACCTATTTTAGCCTCGTCAGCTGTAATCACACCGGGACAGTTTGGACCGATCAAACGACAATCTTTGTCGGAAATATATTCTTTTACCTGAATCATATCCTTAGTTGGAATACCTTCAGTGATACAAACAATAACTTTAATTCCAGCTTCAGCAGCTTCCATAATGGCATCTGCTGCGAATGCAGGTGGAACGAAAATAATAGATACATTTGCGCCGGCTTGATCAACCGCATCTTTTACCGTATTAAATACCGGTTTGTCTAAATGAGTTTGACCGCCTTTGCCAGGGGTTACACCGCCAACAATATTAGTTCCATAATCTATCATTTGAGAAGCGTGATAAGTACCCTCATTTCCAGTAAAACCCTGAACAATAACTTTTGAATCTTTATTTACTAAAACACTCATGTATCTTTTTTTTTTGTGCAAAGCTAAACTAAATGAGATGCAATATCAAATGCAATCTATATTTTATTATATTTATTCGAACACTGGCATTTGAATCATTTTCTTTATCCTTGTATCGGGCGCAATTAAACGAAGGCGACCATCTTACATCCCGAATGACCGCACATGAAACCACTCAAGATCTATTTTAAAATTATAAAGATTGGAAACGGTAAGCTTCTAAAAAACAAGGATGAAGTCAACAACTTCATTGTAGATTTCATCAAAAGAAACCCTTCCGAACCGGTTGAAAACATAAGGAAACAAGCCATCAATGAGCTATCAAATACCTCTGCTGGAAAACAAATCACTGAAATGAACAATATTTTTTTTATCAGCAATGTTACGGACATCGAGATAGCCATTACTTTTTTGCCGGAAGAAAAATCATTACAGGAGCAATTTTACACACAATGGAGGTATGTACAACGCTCTTCGCCCTATCGGTTGGTACAATTTTTAGATGAGCAAAGGGTAGTCGTATACAGTGAGAGAACCGGAGTTCTCCATACCGTTAAATTAAGTAAAGAAATAACAATTGTTGCCGACCAAGATTAAAACTGGATCTCTTCAAACCACTTTTTATAAAGTTTCTGATAGGTTCCATTCTCTCTAAGAAAGGTCAAAGCTTCATTGAACTGCAGTTTAAGTTGTTTATCTCCCTTTTTCATAGCAATCGCGTAGGCGGAATCCGTATTCGGTAGAAACATCCCAATTCTTAAATTCTTATTCTTTTGCAGGAACCCCCCTGCTATTGGGGAATCATCTACCAACAAATCAATTTTCCCGGCCTGCAGCTTACGATATAATTCCTTATTAGTAGCCGCAAATACGATTGTATTTGAAGGAAACTGTGTACGCACATATTTTTCTGCCTCTGTAGCCTCCCGTACTCCGATGGTTTTATTTTTAAAGTCCTGAAGATTGGTTAAGAAAACATTGTCAGCGACAATAGCACATAAGCGGAAATACAGATAGGGGTTGCTAAACTCAAGTATATGCTGACGGGAAGGTGTAACTGTTACCGCCGAACAGATGGTGTCTAATTCACCTTTGAATAACTTCTCCAATATATTTGACCATAAAGAAACTTCATATTGAATATTTAAGTTAAGGTAAGTTGCTATCGCCTGGAGTAAATCGACCTCGAAACCCTCAAAAATTTTGGAATTATAATTCGAGTGCATAGGAAACGGTGCTGCAGAATCTAATCCGACTTTCAAAATCTTTTTATTGGCCATACAATGAGATTTAATATCCTGAAATATCTAAAAAAAAATTAAATCTTCTAAACACACTGCAAATAACAGCAAAACAAAATAAAATCGAACACAATTTCGAACAATTTAAGTTAAAAAAAGCAATAATTTAATGCTATATCTGATCATAAGATGACTAACGATCAAATATCACTTATTTAGACAAGTGTAATTGAAAAATGCATACAAAATTGACACCAACTTGATTTTTTATTCAGAAAATCTAACAGCCTTTACACTTTTTCGTCTAAAATTTAGAATAGAACCAGAGATAAAAGCGTTACAAGAAGCTGAATACAAACCATTAGTCCTATCCAAATTTATTTATCTAGACTGTATAAATTAACAATAAAAATAAACCAAAAGCTATTTGGATTGTTATAAGCGATCATTACGATACGAATAAAAATAAAACGAAATTTAATTAACCAAATAAATATCTAAACTAATATATTTACATCCAAAATGCCAAATATGAATTATCCATACGAAAACCTTTCGCCTGATGCTCTCCCAGGCGAATTATGGGCACCCATTCCAAAACTGGATGCGCCATATGAGGTTTCAAATCTAGGGAGAGTACGCAGATTGGAGAAAACCTCCATCGATAAAAAAGGCATTGCAAGGCACAAACCTTGCATGATCATCAAGACAATTATCTCCGAAAGCCAGAACTTGCAGACCGGAGATACGGCGAAGTATGCCGGGATCACACTATCTTCAGCGAATAAAAGACATTATCTGAGTATAGCGCGACTGGTTTACTATTGCTTTGTGGAAGCCTTTGATCTTTCTAACAAACAACTTCTGGTATTTCCTAAGGATGGAGATAATCTGAATTTGCGCGCGGAGAATCTACTATTAGGCACGCCAAAAGACAAAGCTGCACGGATGATGGCTTCAGGTAGGAGGAGATCCTTCTTCCCGGAATTCAGCGAGGAATCAAAGCAAAAAAGTCGTGAGAAAATAAAGGCAACCAAAAAGGCGAAGGGCACATATAATGTCAGCCGATATTCGTTAACAGGTCAATTGCTGGAAACCTATTCTAACGCAAGAATCGCAGCAGAAGCGATGAACACCGCACAGGGATACATTTCAATTGCTGCCAGAGACACTGGCAAAGTTGTTACTGCATGCGGTTATCTTTGGAGGCGTGGCAGCGAACCGGAGCTTGATCTCAAACCGATTTTGAAGGAGAGGTGGTATGGCCATTCACCGTTAGCCAAACAGCAACACATTATTGGGCAATATGACCTGGATGGAAATCTTGTCAACACATATATCAACACTGTAGAAGCCGCAAAAGCAGTCAGGGTCCATAAAAACGGAATCCGAAACGTAATAAACGGAAGAGGTTTAACCTACGGCGGTTTTATATGGAGTAAAGTCATCAAAAAGAAAATTGTAGTTGACCCAAAAATCACCATCAGCAGGTCGGGCATATCGCAGTATGACTTAGACGGACGCTGGATAAAGACATTCAAAAATTGCGTTGCGGCGGCCAGAGCAACTCAAATAGACAATACGAACATTCACCTGGCGGTAAATGGCCATACGCTAACTGCCGGAGGTTTTCTATGGCGCAAAGGTCAGCAACTCAGGATAAACATCAATGAACTGCGTAAACATCCGCATTATACTGGCTCTGGGCTACAAAGGCACATGAAAAAGAAACGAGAATTGGCTACGCAATGATGGAAACTTCAAGATAAAAAATAAAACGGCCCGCTGTATTGAGCGAGTCGTTTTATTAGGACAGCATCAAGTTATCAAATTGTTCTTTTTTTCTTTTTAAGCCATATGATCAAGCCGGTGACTGGGAGCGTTGCCGCGATAAAGCTGGCCATAAAAGCAATGATTTTCCCAAAGAGACCAAATAATTTCCCAGTATGCAGGTCATAATTTGTTGCTGCGATAAAATCTGATCGGTTAAATTCTCTATACAACTTGGCACGCAATAATTTTCCCGTTGGCTCATTAAAATAAAAAGTATTTTGATTACGGGCCCATTTATAGGGGTAGATTAACCTTAAGCGAAGTTCTCCATTTTTTCTAACAGATAAGCTAGTCGCTGTTGCCCCTGGATATTCAATCATCGCATTGCGATAAATACTCGCGTATCGTGACGACATTGAACCAGCAAGGACTGGACTAGCAGTAATCAGCTTTTCTCCGTCGTTCAGTTGAGCTCCAACCACAAATGCTACAGCTGTTTTAACGCCTTTGAAGGCAAAGAATAATCCACTGAGTGCAATTATTATGAGAATACTGGAAGCATAAAAGCCCAATACGTTGTGCAGATCGAAATTTATCCGTTTGACCGACGCCCTTTTCTTTATCGTCAAAGCCTGTTTAAGCATCCGCAAGTTGCGTGGAAACCACAATATCAAACCAGTAATTAGTAGGAGCACAAAAACTACAACTGACCAGCGTTGTAGAAACTTACCCCACTCTCCCAAAAGTAAGGAGATATGAATTTCTTCCACAGTATCCAACCAGTCGGGAGCGCTTTTATTAATTAAAGAGCCGTCATAAGGATTGAAATAATACACCTTATCCTTTTCCACTGATATTTGAACCGTAGCATTCGTCCTTCCTTCGTGTGTTCTGATTAAACGTATCATTTCTCCAGCTGCAATATGCTCAAAGTTAATCAGGATTTTTTCGAGTCCTATGAAAGGTTTGCTCTGAGGAGCAACGTATAGATTTTCATATTGGGTAGCACTCCTGATCTCTTCTTCAAAGACGTATAAACAGCCAGTGATACTTACTATAAATACAACAAGGCCGGAGCCGAGCCCCAGCCATAAATGTATTACTCTTACAATCTTTTTGAAGGCCTTCTTCATCTAAGTTAAAACGCGTATCCAACAGCAAGGTTAAACCGGCGACCATTTCCTCTTATGTAGTTCGAATTACTTCCATAAAACTGAGAGATCGCTGGGTAATAAGTCTTATTTATCACGTTTTCTATACCCAAAAGGACATTTAAAGGTTTACTTACCTGATAGGAAGCTGCCATATTGAACAAATCAAAAGCACGCACAGGACCCTCGCCAATTAAATATTTACCGGTAGTCGGCTGGGTATTGAATCTGTCCCTATTGCCAACACGCATCCAGTTTACGTCAATAAGTAAGTGCCTAACACCTGAATATTTTAGATATACGGTGGTCTTTGATGGAGGAATACGAGTTGTATTTAAATATACATCAGCCTCTCCTTCAAAACGACCATCATTGTCTACATCACCTCTACCTTCTACGTAGGCGTAATTACCTCCTATAGCCAAGGCCGGTAAAATTTGATAGTCGGCTTGAATTTCAAATCCATAAACACGCTCGGGAATTCTTTGAGAGATGTACACTCCGTCTACTTCCAGCAAATTAGCACCTAATTTAGAGGTACTGTAATAGTATGCAGCACTTAGATTTAACTTATCAAATGCACTGCTAAAACCAATTTCATAGTTATTAACAATAATCGGTTTAGTTTCCAATTGCGGTAAAGAGCTACTTTTTGCCGCCCTTAGTACTCTTCCCAAATCGTATACAGAAAACGATTGCGCGTAGCTAATAAAAGGATTGAAAATCTTAAATTTAGAATACCTGGCTCCGGCATTGACAACAAAAGCGTTATAATTTAATACTCCACCTTCGACGTCAATGCTCCCTTTGCCGTCAGCGCCTGTAGCCAAAGTCTTATAATCATCTATATCAATGTTGATATTTTCTGCTCTGAGCCCGGCTTTAAGTGTAAGATCAGTGAACAAATTTGCCGACGCCTGTAGGTATGGCGCAAAATTGATCATATTCATTTTAGGCACCCAGGATCTCCCATCAACCAGCTTTTGGGCAGTTTTATCATTCATTAGGTCCACCCCATAAGTGACCTGTGTAGGTACCTGGGGTGTAATTCTAAAAGGAGTATTTAAACTCAACCTAGCGCCTTTTTTTGTTGATGTAATGGCCGATTGTCCACTTCCATAAAAAGATGCCGAATTCGAGTATATGGTATAAAAGTCCTGATAATAGGCGTTAGTTGTCAAATCTGTATTTCCAAAGATCTCGCGATGGGCATACTGAAGATTAGCATTGTGATTGAAGCGCGTTCCTTCGTCAACACCCAGTCTTTCGCCGGGAATCCCGATTGCAGGAATTTGACCAAAGATACCATCCTTCGAAACATACCGAGAGTCCTGTCTGGAACTAAAATAGTTATACATCATTTCGAATCTTTGCTTCTCCGATAAATCATAACCAATTTTGGCAAATCCATTATAGGACTTTGTTTCTCCCAATCCATAATCAGGTGAAACTACCAGGCTTTCGGCATCGCGATATACGCCCGTTTTTTCAAACATACCACTTACTATGAAATCAAATTTCTTTGCTTTTCCGTAAAATTGTTGGACTACCCGATAGCCAATTGTGCTGTCACCTTCCAGATTTCCGGTTAACCCAGCCTGGGAATAACCACCAAAATTTTTACCGTTGTTTGCTTTTTTAGTAATATAATTAATTAACCCGCCTTCAGCTCCATTACCGTAAATTGCAGTGGCACCTTTAATCACTTCCACTCGCTCGATCACCGAAGGGTCTACGCTACGTATGTCCCGTCCTCCAGCTCTAAGAGGCGTAGATTGTGGCACTCCGTCAATCAGCACAAGCACGTTCCTCCCCCTTAGGGTTTGCCCTGAGTTACCAGTTTGATTAGTGGACGCACCAAGTCCCGGGACACTGTAAGCTAAAATATTCGCAAGGTTAGGACTGATAACAGACTGGGTGTTGATATCTTTTGCAGTAAGTATCGTAACAGACGAAGGTGTTTGGGACAATGACTCTGCTCTTCTACTTGCAGAAACAATTACTTCCGACAAATCGGAGCTTTGATCTTTTAGTTCGATGTTTAAAAAAGTAGTGTCATTTTCAAAAACCGACACTTCTTTTTGTCGCTTTTCGAAACCGGTCATTGAAATTTCAATAAGATAACTTCCGATAGGTATTCCCCGTAATAAAAATTTCCCATTCCTATCTGATATTGTTTTAACACTGAGTTTGCGAATTTGAACATTTGCGAAGGCGATTTTCTTATGCAATGAGTCCGTGACTATACCGCTGACGACTCCCTTTCGATCCTGCGCAGAAATGCATAGTGGTAAAATTAACATTAGAATGAGCGTGACAAATTGTAAAGGTCTTAGCATACTTATTTTTTTGCGCAAATATATAACTATTTAGACTAAATACAAATAACGATTTATTTGACAAAAGTCAACCTCGAGCAAAACTGGCTCGGGTTCGTTAACGGAGGATTAAGGACGGAGTCAAGGTGATCTTTTATCGAGCTATAAAAGCATGAGTGATAGCATTTTTAGTTCGACGGACGAACTAAAACACCTTATGATGAGAAACGCTTCCAGAAACTTCTCTTACAACAAGTAGGCACTGACATTTTGCCTTGAAAGATTTTGTAAATGCCCAATATGTGAAAACTACATTGGGGCAATTGTTGTCTCGGACGAACCTGAGCTGCATGGCTAAAGCGTTGTAATCCCACCGGAAGTCAATTGTAAGTCGTACAGTTTTTTATAATACCCATTTAGCTTAAGTAGTTCCTGATGTGTACCCACTTCTTTAATCTCTCCCTTATCAAGAACTAAAATTTTATTTGCTTTCTGTATGGTTGACAGGCGGTGCGCAATTACGATCGAAGTCCTTCCTTTCATCAGATTTTCAATTGCTCTTTGAATAAGGAGTTCAGTTTCTGTATCAACGGATGATGTAGCCTCATCTAAAATTAAGATTGACGGATTATAGACAAGTGCGCGGATGAAAGAAATGAGCTGTGCCTGTCCTCCAGAAAGTGTTGCTCCTCTTTCCATCACGTTATACTGGTATCCACCGGGGAGACGCTCAATGAAGTCGTGTGCACCAACTTTTTTAGCAGCGTCAACCACTTGCTCCATTTGAATTTCGGGATTGTTAAGCGTAATATTATTGAATATTGTGTCTGAAAAGAGAAAAACGTCTTGTAGAACTGTAGCTATTTTCCCTCGTAAATAGTTGAGTTCGTAATCTTGTATCTTAAATCCGTCTATTTTAATCTCTCCCTTTTGAATTTCATAAAACCGGTTCAAGATATTGATGGTCGATGACTTACCGGCACCTGTAGCGCCGACTAGGGCTATAGTCTGACCTGCCGGCACTTGAAAAGATATGTCTTTTAAAACATAGTTACTGTCGTTATATGCAAACCAAACTTTATCGAAAGTGATTTCACCTTTCATTCTAAGGGGGACGAACGAACCTCTATTCTCTGTTTTTTCATTTGTATCCAGCACCTTGAAAACACGTTCTGCACCCACCATCCCCATTTGCAAAGTATTGAATTTATCAGCAAGCTCTCTAATCGGTCTGAAAAGCATATTGATGTATAAAATAAATTCTGCGATCGTACCAGGTGTTACTGCCATTG
>JAPSHM010000130.1 GCA_031179845.1 Pedobacter sp. | reverse complement strand
AGACACCTACGACAGTTAAACGACGGCCCATGACTGTGATTTTCTTTCCAACGGATGGCTCTCCATTAAATAATCCATCAGCGATATCAGCCCCCAGTATGATCACCGGCGAGCCTGACTTCCCTTCATTTTCGGTAAAGTACCGACCTTCCTGAAAGTCAACGATCCAGGTTTTATTGAAATCCTGAGAAGCTGCTTTTAAAACAACACCTTCTACCGAGTTGCTCCTGTATTTCACGGTTCTGCTGTCCGCGTAGATTTCATAGGAAACTCCCTCCGCATGCTCTAACCGTTCCTTCAAAGTTTCATAATCCCTCAAAGAAGGTTCCGGTCTGTTTACATACTTCCACCAGGGGTAATCTCCAAAACCGCCCCAAGGCCATTTTTGAACAAAAATCGTCTTGGAGCCTAATTTATCAATACTCGCTTGTAGCTGACTTCTGAAAGTGTCTGCCGCAGAGAAAACAAATATGATCGCAAAGATCCCAATGGTAATCCCAAGCAGGGAAAGCATAGTCCGGAGTTTATTCTGGCGCAGCGCATCAGCTGCGAACCTAAAACTTTCTCCTATCAGTCTGAAAATAATCATAATTACCGTTTAGACTAAAGCTAGCAAAAAAGGTTACAGCGATTTGAATTAATCGCAATAATGGCTGATTTTAAATCAATAAATCTAAATAAAACGAACTATGGAACAAATTATATACGATTCAGGATAAAAGTTCGTAAATTCGCGCCTTTAAATATCACATCAAAACATATGAAGTTATCTCAATTTAAGTTTAATTTACCTGAATCTTTAGTAGCCAACAACCCTTCTGAACAAAGAGATGAAGCCCGTTTAATGGTATTACATAAGGATAGTGGTAAAATTGAACATAGAATATTTAAAGATGTTTTAGAGTATTTCGATGATCAGGATGTTATGATTCTGAACAACACTAAAGTTTTTCCAGCACGTTTATACGGAAATAAGGAGAAAACCGGTGCGACGATTGAAGTTTTTCTGTTAAGAGAACTGAACAAGGATCTTCGTTTATGGGATGTTTTGGTTGATCCGGCACGTAAGATTCGCGTTGGAAACAAATTATATTTTGGGGATGATGATCTGTTGGTTGCTGAGGTGGTAGACAATACGACTTCACGTGGCCGTACCATTCGATTCTTATTTGACGGTACTGATGAGGAATTCAGAAAAAACATTGAGATTTTAGGTGAAACACCTCTACCAAAATACATCAAAAGAAAAGCTACTGCCCAGGATAAAGAACGTTATCAGACTATATTTGCGAAGCATGAGGGCGCTGTTGCGGCACCAACTGCTGGATTACACTTTAGCAGGGAACTTATGAAACGCCTGGAATTAAAAGGTGTAAACTTTGCTGAAGTTACTTTACATGTTGGACTTGGAACCTTCAGGTCTGTAGAAGTAGAGGATCTAACTAAGCACAAGATGGATTCTGAACAGTTTATTATTGATCAAAAAGCTGCTGATACTGTAAATCAAGCGATTGAACGTAAGAAACGCATCTGCGCAGTAGGTACAACTTCAATGCGCGCTATAGAATCAGCCGTATCCTCCGGGAAATTGCTTAAACCAGCTAACGACTGGACCAGTAAGTTTATTTTTCCTCCCTATGATTTCAGCATAGCGAACTCCATGATCACCAATTTCCATACCCCTGAGTCGACTTTATTGATGATGGTAAGTGCATTTGGTGGCTATGATTACGTGAGAAATGCGTACGAAGTTGCATTGAAAGAAAAATATCGCTTTTATAGCTACGGAGACGCGATGTTAATCATTTAAGATTCACATTCTAGCATATTGAAATAGGAGATTGGAAACGATAAGTTTTAATCTCCTATTTTTGTTTCAAATGTAACCATATAACCCTATTTATAGAGATGAAGTATTATGCCATCATTGTGGCTGGCGGGTCTGGCAACAGAATGCAAAGCACTGTTGCTAAACAATTTCTTCTGTTAAATGAGAAACCTGTATTGATGCATACGATTACAGCCTTCAGCAGATGTGAATTAAACCCTCAGATTTTACTGGTGATCAATATAGATCAGCAGAAATACTGGGAAGAACTTTGTCTGAAGTATAATTTCGCAGTCCCACATCTGATCGTAAACGGTGGAATTCAGCGATATCATTCGGTAAAAAACGGATTAAAGGCGATCAAAGGTAAAGGGTTAGTTGCCATACATGATGCAGTCAGGCCCTTGATCTCAACCGAACTAATTCTAAAAAGCTATCAGATGGCAGAAAAAATGGGCAACTGCGTGGTTGGAATTAAACCCACTGATTCAGTTAGGAAATCTTTAGAAGATGGAATAAGCTCGGCGTTGAACAGAGATGAGCTTAACCTGATACAAACGCCACAAACATTTGAGATCGATCAGCTGAGGAAGGCTTATCGGGCTCCTTATCGAAATGAGTTCACAGACGACGCATCCGTTGCGGAGTTCGCAGGAATGAACATTAATCTTATCGAGGGGGAAAGGCAGAATATAAAGATCACCTACCCGGAAGATCTCGAAATTGCAGCAATATATTTGAGGCGAAACAAAAAGGCTATCTAGAATGCAATTGCACTTTAGATAGCCTTGATCTATATTATGCGGCCCGGTTAATGACTTTAAGCAGAATAGCTATAACGGCGATGACCAGTAAAACATGGATCAATCCGCCCACATTAGGACCGAATCCCTGAAAGAAAAAGCCTATGATCCATAGAATGACCAATACGACAGCAACAAGATAAAGTAAATTTCCCATAACGTTTATTTTTAGATTAAAGTGTAAATGGACAATTTAAATATCCATGACAATTCTCAAACAATCTTCGTTCCAAAAATAAAAAAGGCTTCGTTTCCGAAGCCTTTATCTTATACTTTTTTCGTTAATATTCGTCTTCATTGAAGAAAAAGTCATCCTTTGTAGGATAATCAGGCCAAATCTCTTCAATGGTTTCATATGGTTCACCATCGTCTTCCAAAGCCTGTAAATTTTCGATCACCTCAACAGGGGCGCCTGATCTGATACCATAATCAATCAATTCATCTTTTGTTGCAGGCCATGGAGCGTCTTCCAAGTGCGATGCGAGTTCTAATGTCCAATACATATTTATTATACTATTAAGTTATTCTGTTTATTTCGCAAAAGTATATTAAAAAATCTGAGCAAAACAAATTTTTTTTCCACTTTTCAACTCCCTGAATTTTCAATCCCTATTACGTAACACTTTGCTATAATCGGGGAATCCAGATATTCTCCTCCGATTGCGCATCTGAACTCAGTTTTCGTGCCAAAACAAACAAATAATCACTTAAACGGTTCAAATAAATCGTCATTTTTTCGTCAACAAAGCTTTCGGAAGCCAGATGCACCGTTAAACGCTCTGCACGCCGGCATATACACCTTGCAATATGGCAAAAAGACACTGTAGTATTTCCTCCTGGAAGAATGAAATGCGTTAATTCCGGCAGTGCTTCATTCATGTTGTCCATTTCCATTTCCAGTAAATTGATATCCTGATCATGAAGGTCAGGGATCTTCATTTTTGACTTCTCCGGGTCTGCGGCCAGGGATGCGCCAATTGTAAACAGCCGATCCTGGATCTCCTTCAATACTTTTTGATGGTGAAGTTCTATATCCTGACACCTGATCAGACCGATATAAGAATTCAGCTCGTCAACCGTACCATAACATTCTATTCTGAGGTGATATTTAGGCACCCGGGTACCTCCTATCAGAGAAGTCAGCCCCTTGTCACCGGTCTTCGTGTAGATCTTCATAATTTAGATTATAGTTTCAAAATCGTCGTTCTTTTCCTTTAGACTGGATAAACGGGGTGATACAGTTTTCACATCTGTATTTTGGTAATCCTTCTCAATCAGTCCGTCCCGCATGCGCACGATTCGGTGAGCATGTTGCGCGATATCTTCTTCATGTGTAACCAGAATGATCGTATTTCCCTTGCTATGGATCTCTTCCAAAAGGCCCATAATTTCTATAGATGTTTTTGTATCTAAGTTCCCTGTTGGTTCGTCGGCAAGAATGATAGAAGGATTATTGATTAACGCCCTTGCAACAGCCACACGCTGCCGTTGTCCGCCGGAAAGTTTATGAGTAACTCTATTCCCTAATCCAACATTTTCTAATGCAGTTTGGGCACGTGCTTCCCGGTCCTTCTTACTTGCTCCTGAGTAAATTAAAGGTAAGGCTACGTTATCAAGTGAAGTTGAACGCGGTAAAAGATTGAAAGTTTGAAAAACAAAGCCTATCTCCTGATTACGAACTTCTGCAAGTTCATTTTCAGACATATGACTCACATTAGTTCCGTTTAAAAAATAATCGCCTTTGTTTGGCGTGTCCAAACAACCAAGAATATTCATTAAGGTTGACTTTCCTGAACCTGAGGGCCCCATCAGTGCTACAAACTCTCCTTTCTGAATATCTAAAGAAACTGATTTCAATGCATGGATTACCTCAGTACCTATCACATATTTACGACCGATGTCTCTGATATGTATTAATGCTTTGTCGGGCGATTTTGACGCAGTTGAGGCTTTTTCCATTCTTTTTTTGACATTAGACGTTACTTTACGGCGCTATGTTACATCCGGGTTTATTTTTCTATGATCTTAGGAACGAGGAAAAATGCTTCATTATGACACGCCGCATTCTTTAAACCATCGTTTACATTAATGTCCTGCCGCACAACATCTTCCCGCCAAACATTTTCTTCAGTATTCATATAAATTAAAGGCTCCACTCCCTGCGTATCCAATTCATTTAACTTTTCCATAAAGGTCAGAATCTTGTTCATGTCCGGTATTAAGGCATCAATTTCCGCTTCTGTAACGGCTATTCGAGCTAAATTTGCTACTTTATGTATAGTTTTTTTATCTACGATCATCTTTCAACAAGTTTACTATTTATCAATTCAAAAATACGGTCTTTTAATTCATCTGAATCATTTATTGTCAAATTTGCAGTGGAGACAGGCTTATGGACATAGATATCAACAAATCCAGGTCTAGACCCAAACCTGGCACCATCATCCCACATTTTCTCCCAAAGGTTAGTAATGCTAACCGGAACAATGGACACTCCTTTTTCAATCGCCAGGCGAAAGGGTCCGTTCTTGAAAGGCATCAATTTAGGCGGGTACTGATCGTTTGCAATGCCACCTTCGGGAAAAATGATCAGGCTAATCCCCTTTTCGAGGTTATCTCCAGCTCGTTTGAAGGCTCTGAAGGCAGATATATTACTATCCCTGTTCACCGGAATATCGATCGTTTTAAAAAATATGCGCAGCACCGGATTCTTCAACAACTCCTCTTTCCCCATAAAATGGAAATAACCTTTGGCAAGAATGCATAACATCATGATGTCATGGTTGGAGGTATGGTTAGCGCAGTAAATATACGTCTGACCTGGCCTAAGCGGTTCTTCAAATGTGATGCGTGGAACCAGCCCGATAGATACAGCGCAAATTTTGCTTTTTAACTTTCGCATGCGATTCAAAAGTTCAAATGTTTTCGAGTATTTCGCAGCCAAATAATAAAACGGATAAAAAATCAAAGAAAATATTAGAATGATAAATACAGAATAGATGCGGTGGGCTTGTTTGAAGAGGTTGATCATCACAGTCAAAAATAGTAAAAATAGCCTATATGCACGTTAAACTGCAATTATAGTAAATGCAATCAATTTGAAAATAAAAAAAGAAATTATAAGCGGTCTGAATTCCGCTTTTTTGCTAATTTCGGCCTCTCGAATCTTTTGCAGAAAGGTTTAAAACAAAAAAGGAATCAGGTCCATCAATTAACAATAATATCAAATGAAAGAAACAGTAGTTAGTGGTATCCGCCCGACGGGAAAATTACACTTGGGAAATTATTTTGGTGCAGTTACAAACTTTGTGAAAATGCAGTATGATTACAACTGTTATTTTTTCATTGCCGACCTTCATTCCTTGACTACACATCCAACACCAGAAGATTTGCACGGCTATGTAAGGCATGTGCTGGTAGAATATCTTGCTTGTGGTATTGATCCTGAAGAAACAACGATCTACGTTCAATCAGATGTCCCTGAAGTTGCCGAATTGTATCTTTACCTAAATATGAATGCTTACATGGGTGAGTTGGAGCGAAGTACCTCCTTCAAGGATAAAGTCAGAACCCAGCCTGATAACGTGAACGCAGGGTTATTAACCTATCCAACGCTGATGGCAGCAGATATTCTGATCCACAAGGCAACTAAAGTTCCTGTCGGTAAAGACCAGGAGCAACACCTTGAATTTACAAGAACTTTTGGAAACCGCTTCAACAGGCTTTATAATACAGATTGTTTCCCTGAACCGTTTGCTTTTAACTATGCACAAAATCTTGTTAAAATCCCAGGCTTGGATGGAAACGGTAAGATGAGCAAATCAAGCGGGGATGCCAATTGTATTTATTTGGCTGACAGCCCTGAGATCATTCGCAAGAAAGTATTGCGTGCGGTAACAGATAGCGGTCCGACTGCGGAAAATCAAGCTAAGCCAGAAGCAATCCAAAACCTTTTTGACTTGATGAAGATCGTTTCTTCAGCTGATACAATAGCGCATTTCGATGAATCGTACAATAAGATGGCGATCCGTTATGGGGACTTCAAAAAACAGCTTGCGGAAGATATGATCGTCTTCAATTCTCCTATCCGCGAAAAGATTGAAGAACTTTCTAAAGACAGCTCTTATCTTCGCCAGGTCGCCAAACATGGCGCCTTAAAGGCACGGGAAAGCGCACAAAAAACCATACGTGAGGTTAGAGAGATTATTGGCTTTAAATCATTTTAACTAATAAAGAATAATAATTACTACCTTTCTGATCTTCAAAAATAACATATGCATATAGCGATAGTTGGAAATATTGGCGCCGGTAAAACAACGCTGACGGGATTACTTGCGAAAAATTATGGTTGGGAAGCCCTCTATGAAGCCGTTGACAATAATCCTTATCTGGAAGATTTTTATAGCGATATGAAACGCTGGAGTTTTAACCTCCAGATCTACTTCCTAAATAGCCGATTCCAGCAAATTGTAGACATACAGAATTCCAACAGGGATGTGATACAGGACAGAACCATTTATGAAGATGCGTATATATTTGCAGATAATCTTCATGAAATGGGATTGATGACCACCAGAGATCACCAAAATTATAAAGCTATTTTTGAAAATATCATCTCCTTCATTAAACCACCGGACCTGTTGGTTTACCTGCGTGCTTCAGTGCCTACCCTGGTAAATAACATTCAGCGAAGAGGCAGAGAATATGAGACCAGCATCCGTCTGGATTATTTATCCAAGCTTAATGAGAAATATGAACTATGGATCAAAAACTACAGCATGGGTAAATTGCTAATTCTGGATAAGGACAAGCTTGATTTCACCAATAATCCTGAAGATTTAGGTATTATTATTCAATCCATAGACGCAGAGATTAACGGACTTTTTTAAGATGAATGTACTCGGCATTATACCTGCACGTTACGCTTCCACCCGTTTTCCCGGAAAGTCATTAATTGATATTCAGGGGAAAAGCATGATTCAAAGGGTTTATGAACAAGCCTTGAAAGCTGAAACGCTGAACAAGGTAGTGGTAGCTACTGACGACGAACGTATTGCCCAGGCAGTTAGCGAATTTGGCGGCGAATATGTAATGACGGGAAATCACCAGAGTGGAACCGACCGCTGCGCTGAAGTTGCGCAACATTTGCCAAATTTCGATATCGTGATCAATATCCAGGGTGATGAGCCTTTCATCGATCCGAAACAGATTGACCTGCTGGTATCCTGTTTTAATCAGGCGCATGTCCGACTAGCTACCCTGATCAAAAAAATCAATACCGGGGAAGAGCTATTCAACAACAATATTCCGAAAGTTGTGATCAACAACAAACAGGAAGCAATCTACTTCAGCAGACACCCTATTCCTTACCTGAGAAATGCGGAGAAAGACCATTGGCTAAATGTCCACCAGTTCTACAAGCACATTGGAATATACGGCTATACCGCTGCAACTTTATCTGAAATCACCACACTCAGCCCTTCAACTTTGGAAATTGCTGAAAGTTTGGAACAACTCCGCTGGATAGAAAACGGATTTACGATACAAACCCAGCTTACCGGAATAGAGACCATTGCTATAGATACTCCTGACGATCTAAACAGGATCGTTAGCTCATAAAACTTATGACTCTAACTATTGGCCAAGCATATGAAACACTACGCGTCAATTTTCCTGATCCCAATGCTGCTGCTTGTCGCTTGTCATCCTGAAAAAACGAAAGACAAAGTTGAATCTCAGGAACAGCTTGTATTGAAACCCTTTAGCGATTCATTAAGCGTGGATACTTTCAAAGTAGCGCTTACGGGAGATCATTTAAATACCATGCGCATTGAGTTTTCAATCAAGGCGCACACTGGGCAGCTCATTTACAACAAACAGTTCAAAGCTCAGGATTTAATCAGCAACTATCGTTCATCGGTTGACCTAAAAAAAGAGGAAAGTCAGCTGAGCTTCATTAGAAATGAATACAAGCTATTTCTGGCGGACGAAAATTTTTTAGAACCAGCGGTTACTGAAAACGAAAATCCAGACCACAACACACCTGACAAATCATTCTACCAGGAATTGAAGCGGTCTGGCCGGAATGGCTTCAAGTATCGTACAGGGAAAGAAACCAGCATTTATATTGCATGGTCAGATTCCCAAAGTTCTGTTAAACCATACTACGAATGTTGTCAATAAATCTTTTTCTAACCGAAATGTTGAAAAGTTATTTTATTGTTGAAAACTGCTTGTCGTGGGGGCCACAAGCAAGTAAGGAGCAAAAAAGGCCATACTTTGTATACCTCAACAAAAAAAAATAAAAATAATATTATGATACTTATAAATTTTATATTATGTTTATATAATCAAACAGCAAATAGCTAGTTTGATTTTTTTTAACCAGCATATTCTAACCAAATATACATTTACGAAAAGGCCCGGATATATTTCGGGCCTTTTTTTGCGCTAAATCACGTTTATACCGAACATTTGAGTGAATATAAATTAGAAAAATTAATGCTGACAAGAAAATAGTTCTTAGCTTTAAGAATTACCGCCGCTCTCATTAGATCGATCTATGCTCAAAAATATCGTCACCATTATTCTGTTTTTGATTCCTGTTGTTTCGGCATGGGCACAAGAAGCAACAATAAAAGGTATAGTGACGGATTCGACAGAAAAGAGAAGGTTGGAGAACAGCTCCATACTATTGATCAGGTCCGCCGATTCGATCCTGGTAAATGCTGCGCGAGCCAATAAACAAGGTTTCTTTGAGCTCAATAAGATAAATAGAGGTGACTATCGAATCGTAATTTCGTATCCTGAAATGGCCGATTACATACGCAATCTAAGAATTTCTGACACTACCTCATTAGATCTCGGCATCATTAATATGGAGTTGAAATCGAAGCTGTTAAATGAAGTCGTGATTGCAGCCAAAAAGCAGGCTGTTCGCATGAAAGGTGACACCCTCGTTTTTCAAGCGGATAGCTTTGCAGTGCGTTCAAATGCCAACGTACAAGAGTTATTGAAAAGGTTGCCGGGAATAGACGTTGATAAAAATGGCAGCATTAAGGCGCAAGGAAAAACAGTGCAAACAGTACTGGTTGATGGAGATGAGTTTTTTGGTGATGACCCTCTTCTTGCTACGAAGTATCTAAAGGCAAATGCAGTTGATGAAGTACAGGTCTACGATAAAAAAAGCAAAAATGCAGATCTGACGGGTATTGATGACGGCATAAAAAACAAGACGATCAATATCAAATTGAAAGAAAACGCCAGGAATGGCTACCTTTCTACACTTGATCTGAACACCAACATGAGCAATCTTGGCGACTATGGGGGAATGGTCGGAATATTTCAAAACAAGCTTAAAGCCGCGGTTTATGGCAATCAATCCAGTTTAAATAATGAATCGAAAATCAACAATTCAATGAGGAAGCTCAAAGGTGAAGAATATGACCTGATCGAAGTGGGCGATGATGGCAGTTCGATCATGTATGTGGCCGATGCCGACGATGAAGACTTCGTTTCTACTACTGGTGGTTTGCCCAATAATTTGAG
>JAPSHM010000385.1 GCA_031179845.1 Pedobacter sp. | reverse complement strand
GGTCAAATAAGGGCTTCGCTTCAGACTTCTATTTATGGTTTCTTTTCGATGCTGACATTGCCCATTGCACTTTTTTCGTAGAGCGCAATGCAATATTGATCATATTTGGGATCAAAGTTTACCTTGCCCGCCTGGAGATCCTTCGGGACAGGGTTCCCTGCTAAGAAGAAATAAACTTTGGTATTCCCGCCTTTATGGTGAGGCATAAAATTCCCATAAGCTTCTAATTGAGCCGCAATGGTGTCTTTTACGGTGACCACAAACACATGCTGTATCGGACCTGTGTTGTTGTCGTTCCGATAATGCGCGATTTCATTGAATTCACCCTTCAGGTCGTTAACACCTGGTTGCATAAAGGTTCCTTTTATCATCCATGCCACGAGAACAAGTATCAGTATCGTGAGGAATATGCTTAGTTTTTTATTCATTATAAGTTTGATATGATGCGGTCCATGACTGCAAGTCCTTCGTCTACATGGCTCTTCTCAATACAAAGTGCAGGCCTGAAGCGAATTGTCCGGTTTGCACATCCTAAAAACATGACGTTATTTTCCATCCCTCTTTGTATGAAAGTGTCGCGCATGGTCTTCTCGGGTAGATCAAATGCACAAAGAAGACCTTTGCCACGAACATTACTCACTTTGTCGTATTTACTGGCTAAACGTTGAAGTCCATCAATTAAGTATTGCCCCACCAGCGCTGCATTGTCACATAATCTGTCTTCTGCGATAATTTGCAGGATCTGCGAGGACCTGACCATATCTACCAAATTGCCGCCCCATGTCGAATTGATTCGGGACGAAACATTAAAAACATTGTTTTCAACCTGATCGACTTTACGTCCTACCAGGATACCGCATACCTGCATCTTTTTGCCAAAAGCAATAATATCGGGACGGGCCGCCTCGCTAAAATGCTGATGACACCAGAACTTTCCGGTTAAGCCTACGCCGGTTTGTACTTCATCATAAATAAGAAAGGCATCGTTCTGATCTGCCAAAACTTTCAGCTGACTTAAAAATTCTTCCCGTATATGGTTATCACCTCCTTCGGATTGAACAGGCTCTATGATTATTGCACAGATTTCGTCTTTATTTTGTGCAAAGGCACGCTCAACCTCCGCAATGGAAATGGCTTCCGTCTCAATAGTCAATTTCAAGTTGTCGCCCTCCTGCGGAAAATTAACAACTGGTGTTGATACCCGAGGCCAGTCGAACTTTGCAAACCACTTCGTTTTTTCCGGAAGCGTATTGGTTAAACTTAAAGTGTATCCGGTCCGGACATGAAAAGCCTTTTCGAAATGCTATACTTTAAACCCTTTTTCTTCCTGATATCCCTTGGCAAAGTTTTTTTGTACTTTCCAGTCCATCGCTACCTTAAGGGCATTTTCAACTGCCAGTCCGCCGCCAGCAATAAAAAAAGCATGGGGAAGATAATCGGGAATGCCTTGTTTTGAGAATGTCTCCACAAATTGAGCATATTGCTGGGTATACACGTCTGAATTGGAAGGGTTGGCTATTGCTGCTTGTAATAAATTTTTTTTAAATGATTCATCATTGATCATCTTGGGATGATTATAACCTAAAGGTACCGAAGCGAAGCAAGTAAAGAAATCAAGCAATGTTCGTTTGTGCTTTGAATCATAAATATAAGCACCCTGACTGTGCTCCATATCGTAGGTCAAATCAAAGCCATCTGCTAAAATATGTTTACTTAACGTTTCTTTAACCTGATCCGGAGCAATAGTTAACTGATACATAATTGGCTGATTTACTTTGTTTCAAATGTACTCAAAAGTGCCTGCCTATCCAATTAAACGGAAGGCCAAATGCTGCAAATCGAATTGAAAAACGCTATTAATACTATTCCAGGATCTGGAGCATGATGACAATGCTAATGTGCTTTAAAGACATTCTCAAATGCTTTAGCGCATTTGTGATCTGGTTTTCCACGGTTCTTTTAGAAATCGACAATCGGCTTGCGATCTCTTGATTCGACAGGTGCTCTCTTCTGCTCAAGATAAAAATTTCCCTCACCCGGCTAGGCAGTTCTTCTAAAAACGAGTTGATGTCAGCTTCCAATTCCTGATAGTTGAAACTTTCTTCACCTGAATTTTTAACGGTTTGTAAATCTACCGATTTGTAATCTTCAATGTACTTTAGATCAATACTCCTGATCCCTTGTTTTCTTTTAAATACATGGTATCTGGCAGAAGTTACAAGGTAGCTTTTGATCGATTGTATATTCAGCGCTTGTCTTCTGTTCCAAATGTTCAGGAAGATATCATGACTGATCTCTGTACAAGCCTCTGCGTCTTTAAGATGGTAAAAAGCTGTGGTGTAAATCTTAGACCAATATCGATCGAAGAGAATATTAAACCCTTTCAGTTTATTATCCTGGATGGCAATCCATAACTCTATATCAGTGGATTTATCTGTCAGCATATTTGGTGAAATAAATCTAAGGGTTAATAATTATAATTCTGCAACTATTAATTTATTTTCATTTGTGATGTGTGTGCCTTCACAAAACGGGCTCTATATAATTAACCGAGTATAAACTAAACCCATTGTTCGTGAAAAAACATGAATACCTTTCTCTTTTTGAGAAGCATTTATCGGGCACTGCAAGTCCGGAAGAAGAACAAGCCCTTATTGACTATCAGGATGAATTTGACCTTAAGGATTATCCATGGGATCATCACACAATGGGTGAAAAAGAAAAGGTAAAAGCGTTGTTACAATGTAAGCTCGAACAGAG
>JAPSHM010000129.1:7749-10256 GCA_031179845.1 Pedobacter sp. | reverse complement strand
ACCACAACACCGGCTCCTTCCGCGAGGACAAAGCCGTCCCGATCCACTTAAAATGGCGTTGTTTGTACCCCATTTTTCATGCACTGTTTGTTGGCCTCTCCTTAAGGGTGCATTGTCCATAATGTCATCATGGATCAACGTAAAATTGTGAAAGGTTTCAATGGCCAGCGCTGCGGGCATTGCCTGGTGTATATCCCCTTCAAAAAGGTCTGCTGCCATCAAGGTCAACACTGGTCTTATTCTTTTGCCGCCCAAGCTCATGATGTAGCGGATCGGCTGATAGAGTGCGTTCGGATAGGAGGGATAGGAGATGTTCTGAACTGCGTTCTCTATAACTTCTTGTAACTGGTTAGGCGTATACATGCTTGCAATTGGAATTACCGGAATCTTATTTTATTGTTGAATTAAAGAGAAATCTATTTGACGTTTGGAAAGATCAACTTTTTTAACTTTGACCATCACCTCATCTCCGAGCTGATATTTCCTTTGTTTACGCTGACCAACAATACAATAGTTTTTCTCATCCAGCACATAAAAGTCATCAGTAATATCGCGTAGGCGAATCATGCCTTCACATTTGTTTTCTATAAGTTCGACATACATACCCCACTCCGTAACTCCTGAGATGATTCCGGCGAAAAGGTTACCCACGTTTTCTTCCAGATACTCAGCTTGTTTGTATTTGATTGAAGCCCGTTCTGCATCAGCTGCACGTTTCTCCATTGCTGAGGAATGTGATGCGGCTACCTCATATTCTTCTTCATTGGCCGATTTCTCATTGTTCAGGTAAGCAGCCAGGAGGCGGTGCACCATCACGTCCGGGTATCGCCTGATCGGAGAGGTGAAATGGGTATAGTGGTCAAAAGCCAATCCGTAATGACTGGTTTTTTTAGTGGTATATATGGCCTTAGCCATTGAGCGTATCGCTAGCTGCGTCAGTACATTTTGTTCCTTTTTACCTTCAACGTCTTCCATCAGATAGTTTAAGGATTTGGCAATATCCTTATCTGATTTCATGTTGATCTTATAGCCGAAACGTGCTGCAAACAGCGCAAAACTGTTTAGGTTTTCCAGGTTTGGTGAATCATGCGACCGATAAACAAAGGTGTATTTTTGCTTTCCTTTGCCTTTTTTTGCAATAAATTCAGCTACCTTCTTATTTGCCAGTAGCATAAAATCCTCGATCAATTTGTGTGCGTCTTTACGTTCTTTTACATAAACGCCAAGGGGTTTACCATGTTCATCCAGTTTAAACTTTACTTCTGTACTTTCAAAGCTGATCGCACCATTTTTAAACTTCTTCTCCCGGAGGATATAGGCTAGTTCATTCAATTTTAGAATTTCTGCTGCGAAGTCACCCGCCTCATTTTCAATTACCTCTTGTGCTTCTTCATAGCTAAAACGTCTATCTGAATGGATCACTGTTCGTCCAAACCATTCCGTAATGATATTTGCATCATTATCCAATTCGAATACTGCTGCAAAGCAGAGTTTATCTTCGTTGGGGCGTAGGGAACAAACACCATTACTCAACCGTTCCGGAAGCATAGGTATTACGCGGTCGACCAAATAAACAGAGGTACCTCTCGAATAGGCTTCCTTGTCCAGGTGGCTATTCGGTATCACATAATGCGAAACATCAGCAATATGGACACCAACTTCATAATTGCCGTTCTCCAATTTTTTAACAGAAATGGCATCATCAAAATCTTTTGCATCTGCCGGATCGATCGTAAAGGTGACCGTATCCCTAAAATCCCTGCGTCCTTTAGATTCCTGTTCGCTTACCTCTTCAGGAATAGCATTTGCTTCATGCTCTACTTCAGCCGGGAAGCTTAGCGGAAATCCATATTGAGCAAGGATCGCATTCATCTCCGTATTGTTTTCGCCTTGCTCTCCTAAGATATTGATGATATGGCCAATAGGGTTCTTTGCTCCTTCAGGCCATTCAGAAATGCCAACCTGAACTTTTTGCCCGTTTTTTGCACCATTGATGTCAGTTAATGGAACGAAGATATCATGCAGCATTTTACGGTCGTCAATATTTACGAATGCATAACGGTCGGAAATCCTGATCACACCAATGAAATCGGTTTTTGCACGGGCAATGATCTCGACCACTTCACCTTCGTTTTTGCGGCCACTCTTTTTAGCAAATATGTATACTTTTACTTTGTCTCCATGGAGCGCATTGTGCAGCTTTCTGGCAGAAACAAAGATGTCTTTTTCAAATTCATCATCAGGTATGACAAAAGCGGAACCGTCGGCAGTCATATCAACTTTTCCAGTAAGAAAGGTTTTTAGGTCTTTCAACTTAAACTTCCCCTTTTCCGGCTCCAAAAAGATTCCATTCTTTGCCTGATCTTTCAAAACTTCAAAGATGGTCTCTCTTGACGCTGCGTCGGTAATATTCAATTTAGCAGATACCTGTTTGTAGTTCAGGGCTTCATTATTACTTTTTTCCAGTACATCGCTAATTAATTGTATTAAAACGAGTTCCAGATCAG
>JAPSHM010000129.1:3143-7739 GCA_031179845.1 Pedobacter sp. | reverse complement strand
CTTTTTTGCCATAGTCTATGTGTCAATCACCCCGAAGGTAACAATTTGAACTGAGTATTGTTCGATTTTGTAGCTTTGATTACAAGCTGAATGTCAATTTAAGCGCGTTTTTAGGGATTAATGCTGATGATACGCAGTTATGCTAATCCTGGAATGGCGGCGATCAATCGTTTCGTATAATCTGCTTTCGGATGTTGATAAATAGCTTCAGGAAACCCTTGCTCTTCAATCTTTCCTTTATTCATGACCAGCATCCTGTCTGACAGGTGCTTTACTACTGCAAGATCATGTGAAATGAAAATGTAAGTCAGGCCGAACTCCTGTTGCAATTCACGAAGCAGGTTCAATACCTGCGCTTGTACGGAGACATCCAAAGCTGATACCGATTCGTCGCAAATGATGAATCTCGGTTGCAGCGCTAAGGCTCGGGCAATCACAATGCGTTGGCGCTGTCCACCTGAAAATTCATGTGGGTACCTGTTATAATGTTCGGGTTTGAGTTCTACCCGTAACAATAGTTCCATAATATAGGCTTTCCGTGTTGCGTCATTTTTAAATAGGTTGTGTACCTGTAAGGGTTCCATCAAGGCATTTCCAACAGTTAAACGCGGATTTAAAGAAGAAAAAGGATCCTGGAAAATGATCTGAACATCACGTCTCATTTTTCTTAAACCGTCTGCATTTAGAGATTTCATATCGGTTCCATCAAACAGCACTTGTCCGGATGTAGGTTCAATGAGTCTGATGATACTGCGCCCAAGCGTTGTTTTTCCGCATCCGGACTCGCCGACAAGGCCTAGAGTCTCTCCGGGAAATACGTCAAAAGTAATATCATTTACGGCCTTTATGTGTTCATTGGTCTTACTAAAAAGGCCTTGGTGTACCGGGTACCAGGTGCATAGATTTTTAACTTGCAATAAAGGTTCTACGCCGTAGAGTTTTTCCCTGCGGGATTCAATTTCCTGCGGGGTATAGCTGTTCATTTCCAGTAGATGTGCAACTGCCAAATCTTTGTTTTCATCCATGAAATCAGCTACGACCGGCAGTTTCTTCAGCTGCCTGTGAGGGCTTGGTCTGCAGGCTAGCAGGCCCTTTGTATAGGGGTGTTTTGGCGTTTCAAATAATTGTTTAACAGGTTCATGCTCTACAACTTTACCTTTGTACATAACTGCAACCTCATCGGCAATTTCGCTGATCACAGCAAGGTCGTGAGAAATAAAGATCATGGCCATACCACGTTCTGTTTTTAATTTTCTCAGCAGCTCCAGAATTGTTTTTTGCACGGTTACGTCCAAAGCGGTGGTCGGCTCATCTGCAATTAGTAGCTCTGGATTACAGCTAAGGGCCATGGCAATCATGACCCGTTGCTTTTGCCCACCCGATAATTGATGGGGATAACTATTGAAAATATGTTCAGGATCGGGCAGCTGGACTTCATTGAACAAAGCTATGGTTCGGTTTTTAGCAGTGCGCCTATCGGTTCTTTGGTGCAGCATGATGGCCTCATTTACCTGGTCTCCGCAGGTAAAAACAGGATTGAGTGAAGTCATGGGTTCCTGAAAGATCATGGCAATTTTGTTACCCCTGTACTTTCTAATCTCTTCAGCCGACAGGCTGAGTAAGTTCACCTCTTGAAAATCGATTTCTCCACCGATCTTTGTACTTTGTGGGTCATGCAGTCGCACGATAGAAAAAGAAGTAACAGATTTTCCAGAACCCGATTCTCCAACTATGCCCAGCACTTTTCCTTTGGCAACAGAAAAGCTGACGTCATTGACAGCTGTGACCCAGGTATTTTCAGCTTCGTTATGAAATTGTATGACTAGATTTTTGACGTGCAACATTATTAAGATACGATCTTGATAAAAGAAATTTGAGATCAAGGTAGGTATTTTATAGTCCAGATTCGGCAGTTTGCTTAATTTTGCGAAATGGAAAGAGAAATTCTTGATACCAAGCGCAAAGCTTTAAAGATTAACTTAAACCCTATAATTTACGGGACTTTTGCGGAGATCGGAGCAGGACAGGAGGTGGCCCGTAACTTTTTTACAGCCGGTGCGGCATCTGGTACTGTTGCTAAAACAATGTCGGCGTACGACATGACTTTCAGTGACGTTATTTATGGTGTCGAAACTTCTGGAAGGTATGTAAGTGAATCCAGGTTATTGAAAATGATCGGCCATGAATACAGTTTATTGACGGAGCGACTAAAAGGCGAAAAATATGAATTCCGAACCTTTTTTGCTTTCGCGGATACCGTTACTACGTTAAATTACAATAAATCTAATGATCCACATGGATGGATCGGCATCCGATTCCAAACTGAACCAGGTGGGGAACCCAATGAAATATTTTTTCATGTGCGCTTATTGGATACGGATGCGGCCTTACAGCAAAATGTATTGGGCATCATTGGTGTGAACCTTGTTTATGCTGCTTTTTACTACAATCAGGATCCGAAAACTATGATTGAGTCGCTCGTAGATAACCTTACAGTAGGTTCTGTAGAAATCGACCTGATTTCGGTAAACGGGCCGGCTTTTAAGGAGGTAAACAATATCCTTCTAAACCTCTACCTGATTGTGAAGGATTTTTCGGATGCAGCCATATTTGATTCCTTAGGTAAGCCGTGTTTGCCTAAAGACCTGCTTTATAAGAAGGATATCATGATTTTGCGGACAAAGTATGCGCAGAAATCAAATCCGAACTTTAGTATGTTAAACAAGGCGGTGGACCAGTTTGTAAGAACTGAACATGTTAAGGAAGATAACCTAAGTGTGTTGATCGAGGTGTTGATGTCTAACGTATTGAGTGCTAACGACGATGTTCCTGAGAACATCGATTTGATGGCTGTTGCCAAACGGGCTGAGGAGATGTGTAATACAGGAAATCTTGTGATTGTATCGAATTTTTCAAGGCACAATAAGCTGGCGAAATACCTGGATCGCTGCAGGCCAAAAAGTGTAGGGATATCCACCAACATCAACAACTTAAAATTTGTATTTAACTCCAGTAATTTCGGTGACAATTATTCGAGTCAGCTGTTGAGTTATGTAAGTGATATGTTTAGTAAAAATGTCAAGCTTTTTGCTTATCCTTTTTTGGATAAAAAGACGAACGAAGTGATAACTACAGCGAATATGCCGGTAACGCCCGACGCCAGGCCGCTATTCGATTTCCTGATCATCAATGGTTACATTACCGATATTGAAGAATACAGTGACAGTGATGTAAAAACTGTTTAATCTTCGTTGTGATAAGGGTTCGGGATGGAGATGGCCATTAACCTTTCCGGGTTCTCAATCGGCTTAAAACCGAATTGTGTGTATAGATCCTGTGCGTCCAACGTTGCGAGCATATATCTTCGCAATCCCTGAAGGTCTGTATGGAAAAGCATTAATGAAAGCAATTTCTTTGAAAGGCCAAGACCACGATACTGTTCCTCTACATAGACGTCCGCCAGGTAGGCAAAAGTTGCTTTATCTGTGATCCATCGGGCAAATCCGACCTGTTTCGAATCTTTGTAAATGCCGAAGCATAAGGAATTCTCAATAGAAGTTCGAACTCTTTCTAACGGAATATCCTTAGCCCAGTATGATCTTTTGCTCAAAAATTCATGAACGGCAACGATATCAATCTTGCGCTTGTCGTCTGAGAAGATGAAACCATTGTCCTCTATTTCCATTAGTTGCGCATGTTAATGAATTGTAAAGGCTGCCCAAAATCTTCTTTTTTGCAAAGTGCGATTACGCCTTGCAGATCGTCAATGTTTTTACTTTGCACACGGACCTGATCGTCCATCATCGAAGCCTGAACTTTTAAGCCACTGGCTTTAATTTTTGCGACGATCTTTTTTGCTGTTTCTTTGTCAATGCCCTCTTTGATTGCAATTTCTTTCCTGATCATATTGCCTGAAGCATATTGTTCTTTACCAAAGTCCAAGCTGTTTGAGTCCAAATTTTGTTTAACCATTCTGGATATAATTGCATCTTCTATCGCTTTCAGGCGCATATCGTCTTCAGTGACAATTGTGATCACGTTTGTTTTCTTATCGTGATCAATTGTGCTGTTGGAAGTGCTGAAATCGTAACGGTTTAATATCTCTTTTTTGGCATTGTTCATCGCGTTGTCAAGGGTTTGCGCGTCTACTTTGCTGACTATATCAAAAGTGGGCATATTAATTCTGGCTTTAATGTAAAAAATAGTTAGATTTAGTAAAGTATTTCGTTTAACAATTTACCTCACAAATATAAAACAATTAAAGTAAATGCTTATGAAAACCAACAAGCCAAAAGTGGAAAAAAAAGTCGTTAAAAAGACTGTTAAAAGACAGTTTGAAAAGAGTTTAGCAGACAAAATTCTTGAAGCTGTAAAGAATCTTGGGCAGGATGCAGGTCGTATGGGTGATGAAATTGCTTCTGTAAGTAAGCTGGTAGCAAAGAAACTGTCCAAAAAATTTCAGAACCTGCAGGCTGTTGGTGACGGAAAATTGGATGAAGCTAAGGCTGTTGGTAAGAAATCAGTAAAAACTGCGAAAAAGAAAGCTACGTCAGATAAAAAGGAAGTTAAAGCATTGCTTGAGAAGGACGTTAAAAA
>JAPSHM010000129.1:0-3133 GCA_031179845.1 Pedobacter sp. | reverse complement strand
GATAAAGGCCTTGAAACACGCCAAAACGATAGTTAAGCCAGTGGGGCAAAGTGTTAAAGTCGCCGCCATCGCAACTGAGGAAAAGGCAGCGAGCGTAATCGCCAAACCAGCCGCTAAATCAGCAGCGAAACCAATAGCCAAGCCAGCAGCGAAATCAATAGCCAAGCCGGTAGTCAAAGCGGCAACAGCAGCCGTAGCAAAAGATGGCACACCTCTAAAAAAGGTAGCTGCTACAGTTGTACCGAAAATCAAATCTGCCAGTGTACCATCAGCTGCTAAGGCTACATCAAATGTAGTTGCAAAGAATTCAGCTCCGGTTCGTAAACCTGGAACAAGAACTACACAGGCAAAGCCAGTTACAGCTGCTCCCGTTGCCCCGAAGACAGCACCGGAAGACACCTCAAAGTCCCCAGTTCCAGCGCCTTCTGTAGATGGAAATACGACAACAGCAGAGAAAAACCAAACCGAAGTTAAATAGATGTTGTTAGGTGAAAAAGGTATAATTACTGGATAATTAACAATTACTTAACATTAAAATTCGCAGTTTTGAGCATCCCTCTATTGTAGGGATTTTTTTGATTTTATAGATGACGAAGATAAAGGCTCCATTTTTAAACAGAGAGATCAGTTGGTTGTATTTTAATGAGCGCGTTCTGCAGGAAGCAGCTGATGAGACTGTTCCACTAATAGAACGGATCAAGTTTCTATCTATTTTCTCTTCAAATTTAGAAGAGTTTTATCGGGTTAGGGTAGCAACTTTAAGCCGTCTAACTAATCTCAATGACAAGGCTAAAGCATTGCTTGGTTTTAACCCGAGAAAGATATTAAATGAGATTAAGAATATAGTTGTTAAGCAAGAGCGCAAGTTTGAGCAGTTGTTTAAAGCAACGCTGATTAACGAGTTGGCCCAAAACCGTATTTTTATCTTGAACGATACGCAATTGAACGTATCGAGGGGTGAATTTGTAAGGAACCATTTTAGAGATAAAATTCTTTCAAATTTAGTACCCATCATGATTGATCCGGGAAGACCTTTTCCGGAGTTAAAGGACCGCAATCTTTATTTCTTTGTCCGCCTTTCGAAAAAGTCGGCCCATAAAAATGAAAGGTTTGCGCTGATCGAACTTCCGCCGGATTTGCCAAGGTTCCTGGTGTTACCAGAGACCAATGGTTTAAAATTTATTATTCTCGCCGAAGATATCATTAAGTACTGCCTGGACGATATTTTTTACGTCTTCAATTACGATATATTAGAGGCTTACTCTATACAGCTTACCCGCGACGCTGAGCTGGATATTGACAAGAACATCAGCGACAAATTTATAGAAGAGTTAAAAGCAAGTCTCGATAAGCGCAAGAAAGGTAAACCTATGCGTTTGTTGTATGATACAGAAATGCCATTTGAGATGCTTACTGTTCTGATCAATAAGATGAAGATCGATGCGGAGAGCCTTATACCAGGTAATCAATATCACCGCTTCGGTGATTTTATAAAGTTCCCGAATGTAGGCAGCAAGGAGTTGGAGTACAAACCGAATGTACCGCTTAAGGTACATGGTCTTCACCGAACAGAAAGTATTTTCAACAAACTTCAGGAAAGGGATTACCTGATCAACCTCCCTTACCAATCGTATGATTATATTATCCTGTTCCTTCGCGAAGCAGCAATTGATCCAAAGGTAACCGAGATCAACATTACTTTATACCGCCTGGCGGAGAATTCAAGAGTGATTAACGCGCTGATCAATGCTGCCAAAAATGGTAAGCAGGTGAACTGCCTCGTTGAACTGAAAGCGCGGTTTGACGAAAGGGCAAACATTTTTTGGACCGGCAGACTGGAAGAAGAGGGGGTGAATGTGAATTATGGACTGACCGATTATAAGGTGCACTCCAAGATATGTTTGGTAAAAAGAATGGAAAAGGGTAGAGCGGTTTATTATGCTAACCTTGCCACTGGTAATTTCAATGAAAAAACTGCCAAATTGTATTGTGATCACAGTATTTTTACTGCGAAAAAGGAAATCACTACCGACCTGATCAAGTTGTTCAAAGCTTTAAACAAAAAAACCGTTATCAAAGGCTTTAAACACCTGATCGTATCACCGCTTGAATCCAGGGATAAATTTTATCACCTCATCGACCGTGAAATCAAGATTGCCAAACAAGGTAAGCCGGCTTACATGATCTTGAAGGTAAACAGTTTGGCTGATGAAGGTATCGTCGAGAAATTATATGAGGCAAGTAATGCCGGCGTAAAAATAAAACTTATTGTCCGAGGGATTTGCACCCTAGTCCCGGGAGTCCCCGAATTCAGTGCAAATATTACTGTGATCAGTATTGTGGATAAGTTCCTGGAACATGCCAGAGTGTTTATTTTCGGTAATCATGGAAATGAGGAGATGTTTCTATCTTCAGCTGATCTGATGAGCCGCAACTTTGAACATCGGGTAGAAGTAGGGTTTCCCGTTCTCGATGAAGAGGTTCGACAGGAAATACGGGATATTATAGAATTTCAATTACAGGATAATGTAAAAGCCAGGGATATCACCAGGCTTAATAACAATCGATACCATAGAAACAACTTGAAAACGAAGATCAGGGCGCAGGTACAGACTTACAATTACTTAAAAAACAAACATCAATAAATCCAATGTTAAGATACGCTGCCATAGATATAGGTTCAAATGCGGTTAGATTATTAATTGCTGATATCACTAAAAACGAAGATGGGTATAGCTTCAAGAAAAACACCCTGGTAAGAGTTCCGTTACGTTTGGGTGATGATGCTTTTTTGGATCGCCGGATATCCGACCGTAAAATTGAAGAGTTGCTGAAGACAATGGCAGCGTTTAAAAATTTGATGGATGTATACCATGTGACCGAATACCTGGCTTGCGCTACCTCGGCAATGCGTGAAGCAAACAATGGCGAAGACATTATTTTGAAAATAAAAGAATTAACCGATCTTGACCTGGAGATAATTCAGGGGCAACGAGAGGCAAATATCATCTATGCCAATCATATCGAAGCAAACCTGGATATCAAAAAAAGCTATCTTTATATCGATGTTGGTGGTGGAAGCACCGAACTTTCTGTCTTTGTAAATAGAATGCCAATTGCTTCTAAATCGTTT
>JAPSHM010000128.1 GCA_031179845.1 Pedobacter sp. | reverse complement strand
GCCAATAACTTCATGTCCCAATTCTGTAAGACGGACACTCAATGCTTTTCCAAAATTTCCTAAACCGAATACAATGTATTTCATTTCTGTTAATTAATATAGTACTTTCTCCTGCGGATACCGGTACCTTTTAAGATTAGTTTTTTTAATAAAGGCAATAAAGAGAGTCAGCGTACCTACCCTTCCAATAAACATACATATTGCAAGAATGATTCTACCGCCGTCACTCATTTCTGATGTAATTCCAAGGGATAGACCCACAGTACTAAATGCAGAGATGCTTTCAAATCCAAGAGAAAGCAATTTTTTACTCCCATCGGTAATGCTCAATCCAAAGATCGTCAGCGCCAAAGTAAAAATTGATAATAGCACAATTGCCGATGATCTTCTGACAGAGTCTGCCGTGATCTCTCTTCCAAAGGCTTCCACCCTGTCCTTTCCCTTTACCAAGCTCACAAAATTCAGAACAGAGACCGCAAAAGTGGTGGTCTTGATCCCTCCACCTGTAGATCCTGGTGAAGCGCCCACCCACATCAGGAACATGATTAGCAAAATGGCTGGAACAGACAACATTTCCATATTAATTGAATTGAAGCCCGCTGTACGTGGGCTTGCCCCCATAAAAAATGCTCCGGTAAGCTTTCCAAGAATCCCTGTTTGTTCAGCTAATGCCCTATTGTACTCCAAAATAAGGAACCCGAAAGTCCCAATAACCAACAAAAAAAAAGTAGTGTAGGAAACGATTTTTGAATTGAAGTTGATCACCCAGGCTTTATATAAGAATGTCTTTTTAAAAAACACCTTTAGATATAAATTAACAATCCATCGTTTTACAAAATGATAGGCATTTAAAATGAGGCCAAAGCCTAATCCGCCGAAAATAAACAAAAGGGCGATCACCAGCTGAAACTGGTAATTGAAACGTACAGAAGCATGGTGAAGCCCATCTGGCAAAATTGAAAACCCTGCGTTACAGTATGCAGAAATGGCATGAAAAACCGAAAAGAATACCCGACCGGTTCCTCCGGTGAAATCATCCTGTTCCACGCTATTAAAAATTAGAACTGCGCCAATTGCCTCTATCAACAGTGTTACCAGGATAATTCTTAACAGCGTGTTGATTACGGAAGCCAGTTTGCTCTCCGCCACAAGCTCCGTGAACATCAACTGGTTTTTATAGGAAAAACCTCCGGAGAAGAAATAGCCAAAGAAGCCCGTAAAGGTCATGATTCCCAACCCACCAAGCTGCACGAGGACCAACAACACAATCTGACCAAAACCACTTAGGCCAGCAGAAACGTCAATCACAGTCAGTCCGGTTACACAAACCGCGCTGGTAGCCATAAACAGTGCATCGACCAAACCAAGGGGTAGCCCAACTGTAGCTCTCGGCAACATCAATAGCAAGGTGCCAAACGAGATCAATAACAAAAAGCTGATCACAAAAAGCAATGTCGGATTGAAATAAAAACGATCAAACAAAAGACTGCTCTTAGAAGCTTCAATTACAAATACACTAAAAATGCCGACATATAGCCAGCCACTGGCAGAAAACGCTGCAAATAGTTCAAAACCCGAAACTTTACTGAATAGAATAAAGATGAAATAGCAGGAAATGATGAGCTCCGCAACGTGAAACCGGCTGAATTGTATGGAGTTGATCAGGACACGTATGGTTCTAAAAATAAATATAACACCAAATAGGCTGAACAGCCATAATATAACACTATTGAAATAGGTCGTTACTGTACTTGTAGCGCCAGATCCCAAGTGTCCAATAATGGCAATTGAAGCCAATGTACTCAGGTAGAGCATTGACCGGTCCGTAATCTTTTTATAGCTGGTTAGGAATATCCCAAATCTCTTCCACATCGACACGCTAAATTTCAGCAAACTTAAGACTTATATTTTTAAGATGAACTAATAACCCACAATGAAAAGGTGATCACTTTGGAATTTAGTCATCAACAATGTTCATTTGGTTTTGAAGAGCTTTAGCTGATGAGCGCTAACCTCAGCTGCTAAAATAGCTGCCCGGAATTCCTCCAAACCACCGAAGGTCAGCTGCAACAATGATCTCGATTCCCATGTGACCGTTAATGAATCAACTTCAAATGGCCAGGGTGCTACGATCACGCCATCGCCGAACGCATACATTTCATAAGCCGTTCCATCAGGGCCCTGACTAATCTCTATTTTTCTCTGTTCCGGCTGCACCAAATCCTGACAGATCAACAAAGAGAACGCATCGCAGAACTCAAGCAGTTCATAACTACCGGCGACATCAGCCAGCGTACTGCCCGATGTTTTCAGCCAACTTTTTTCACGTTTTTCTAAATTATGAATGAATGATTTCGCTTTTGGGTCCTTCCCATGAACAAACTGAACATGCCTGGAAATGAGCAGAGCAATGTACGCGCTTTTGGTTTCCGCCATAGCAATCAGCCGTTGCGCCAGATCAAGGTTGAAATCGGTTTGCTTGAAATTTACAGGCCCACCAGCCTGGTTCAGCAACTCTTCATTTTCAAATTCATTGTAAACATCGTCATGTTCGGCCGTCGCAATTAAGGTATCTACCCATCTGGAAGGTTGTTTATCCTTTCTCCAGTGGGCACAAATTTGTGCCGCGAGCAGTCCATGAGACCGTTGTGTGATAATTTTCCAGCCTGAGTCAGTATAATTTACAATCATCTTTGAGTCGCTAATAACGTTAGTACTAAAAGAACAACAAAAGGCGTAGCAGCTTGTTTAAACGTTGCCATTGGCCGATAAAATTATCTTGTTACAATTTGTCTTTCAACCTATTACATTTTTTTTCATCTCATTACTTAAACAAATAATATCCTTGTACTGTTGTACCAGTATACTATCTATTAAAAACTATGGCAACTACAAAAACAACTGAAAAACCAACAACAGAGAAAAAAACTGCAACAACTGCAGCAAGCGCTACTAATGATAAAAGCGCAAAGTCGACCTCAAATAAATCCGGAAAATCTGGCGATTCAGAATTTCACGAATTTTTTGTCGATGAATTGAAAGACATTTACTGGGCAGAAAAACACCTGGCGAAAGCACTGCCAAAAATGAAAAAGGCAGCAACCAGTCCGGAACTAGCCGCAGCATTTGAAAAACACGCTGAGGAGACCAATGGGCATATCGCTACTTTAGAACAGGCATTCGAATTGCTTGGAGAAAAAGCACAGGCAAAAAAATGCGATGCCATGGAAGGCTTACTAGCTGAGGCAGAAAGCATCATTGAAGACACCGAAAAAGGGACGATGATACGCGATGCGGGTCTGGTCCTCGCTGCACAAAAAGTAGAGCATTATGAGATTGCGACTTACGGCACATTGGTGGTATTCGCGACAAATATGGGTCAGAACGAAGTAGCAGAATTGCTAAAAGTTACGTTAGAAAATGAAAAAGCGACGGACGTTGCCCTTACCGAGGTAGCTGAAAGCTTTATAAACGAGCAGGCGGCAGCTGAATAACTCCGGCGACTACCGATAATACAAAAAAGCTCAGACTCAACCAGTCTGAGCTTTTTTGTATTATCGCACAGTATGCATTTCGATTTGTCAGCAATTGATCCAACAACAACTATTTACTTAAGAAAGACAACTTAGTGCTACCAGCGCCAAGTAATCGAAACGATAATTAATAACTTTGCCTAGCGAAAAACTATATAAAGAATAGAACTATGGTATCAATAGAAGGAAAAACAGCCATTATTACCGGCGGTGGTCGTGGACTTGGAAAAGCGGTAGCACTACTCTTGGCAAAAGAGGGGGTTAACATCGGCGTAGCCGGAAGAAACGAAGAATTGCTGAAAGCAACTGTAGCTGAGATTGAAGCTATTGGGGTTAAAGCTGCCTATACAGTCTTTGATGTTGGAGATGAACAACAAGTTAAAGAAGGAATCGATCAATTGGTAAATGACTTAGGTACGGTTGATATTTTAATCAACAATGCTGGAATAGGTACTTTTGCAACGTTAGAAGATATGCCGACTTCAGAATGGGAAAAAATTATTCGTACCAATCTTTTCGGGCTATACTACTGTTCAATGGCCGTTTATCCATATTTAAAAGCTAAAGGCGAAGGAGATATCATCAATGTAGCATCTACAGCAGGTTTAAAAGGCGGCGCGAACATGTCGGCCTATGCAGCTTCAAAAGCAGCAGTGATCTCTTTGTCGCAATCCATGATGGCTGAATGGCGCAAGCAGAACATCCGCGTGATCACGTTGACACCAAGTACAATTGCCAGTGATATGAGTATCACCGCAGGTTTAACAGATGGAAATCCTGATACGACCCTACAACCGGAAGATTTCGCGGAATGGGTAAAAGATATTTTGAAAATGAGCCGTCGTGCATTAATTGCCAATGGTTCTATATTTTCTACGAATCCATAATGATGGATTAAAAACCGGATTGAATTGCAATTTGCAGGATCAGTCTGGTTTTACTACCTTTAAATATAAAAGCTCTTGAAATACTGACTACAACCGTTTTTTTGTTTGAAACCAATGGCAATTCCGGCATTTACTAATTGGTAACTTAACAAAATGTCTGGAGGAATACAAGCGAACAGATACAGTTTAAAAGTTTTTTATTAAATTGATTAAACGTGTCGCACCTATGACGAATTGATCATGAATAGTCCAATAAATAAAACACAGTCTGCCACCCATATAATTGTAATTGGAACCTCTGCCGGAGGACTTTCTGCAGTAAAAAAATTAATTTACCAATTACAAGAAGATTTTCCAGTTCCTATATTGGTGGTTCAACACATATCACCTGATGCCAGCGGAAATGTACTTTTAGATGCGCTAAATCAGTCGGGAAATCTGAAGTGCGAACATGCTATAAATGGGGGACTTATTAAACCAGGACATTTATACCTTGCACCGTCAGACCATCATTTGATGATAGATGAAGACCAAAAACTGCTGGTAACTAAGGGAGCAGCCGAAAACAGATCCCGTCCCGGAATTGACCCCTTATTTCGCTCCGCTGCTGTAGCGTTTAGAAACAAGGTGATCGGGATAATATTAACTGGGTATCTTGATGATGGTGTTGCTGGCCTTGAGGTAATAAAAAGATGCGGAGGAATCTGTATTGTTCAGGCCCCGGAAGATGCAGAATACCCGGACATGCCTAAAAATGCACTAAGGCATGTTAAGGTTGATCACTGTTTACCTATTTCTGAAATGGGAGGCTTGCTTTACCAGCTAATATCACGGAAACCCGGCAAATTGAAACCTATTCCAAAAGACATACTGGTAGAAGCTAAGATTGCTCAGCGGGTATTAAGCGATTTGCCATCCGTTGATGCCCTGGGGGACCAGGTTCCTTTTAATTGCCCTGGCTGCGGAGGTGTATTATGGAAAGTCAACAATAGTAGTCCTACTCGATTTCGTTGTCATACAGGCCATGCGTATACCGAATCTTCTCTACTTGCTGAGCAAACTATGAAAATTGAGGAAACGATGTGGACAGCGCTAAGAATGTTTGAAGAAAGAAAGAATTTGTTAACTACTATGGCCGAAACCCATGGTGGTTCGACAGCAAAGTCGGCATTAGAAAGGGCTGAATTATCAGGAGTTCATATCAATCGCATTAAAGCGATTTTGAAATCCAATGATAAGGGAACTTCGAAAGATGTGCCGGGCTAATTTCCTGTGACTTGTAAGTCATATGAAGATATCCTAAATAGAGCGTCATTGGTAGATTCTGCAAAAGGTGATGCAAATCCCAATCCCGGATAATCAAAGTTCAGTTCAGCTCCAAATCCACTAGATTTTTCCTTTCTAATTGCATAAAGATATCCGACTACCATCGTAGCTTTCTCTTGCAAGGTCATCGCGTTTAGCACCTCTTCAACTGAACTTTTCCCTAGTTGAGGATAGTTAGAAGAAATTCTTCATATTTTAATTTGTTTTGCGGCGTGGATTTGGAAAGATAATTCATTCTTAAACGCTCACACCCTCTTCATCTTTTTCGTTATGAAGGTAGCTGCTGACTTCGGGCTCCAACGATAAAACAAATCCAGGAACTTTGAATCTCTACCAATTAGGACCCTATACTTGTTATTCTCCATTCCATCAATGATGATACCTGCAGCTTTTTGCGGTGTAGTTAATCTGGCAAGTTCACTTTTTGATAGTGCTCTCGCTTGATTCTCCAAACCCGAGTTCTCCATGATCTGTGTGTGTATAGCACCGGGGAAAACAACTGTTACGTTCACATTGCTATTTTTCAATTCGCAATTCAAACCCTCTGTTAATAGCTTAACCGCAGCTTTAGATGCTCCATAAATGGTTTGGCCTGGAACAGGCAGAAAGCCACCCATACTTGAGATATTTATGATATGCGCTTCTGGTCGGCTTAGCAGGTGAGGTAAAAAAGCTTTGGTCATGTAAAGGGTGCCCCACAAGTTAATATTGAGAACCCGTTCTATGTCTTCATAGGGTAGATCCTTGAATTTAATAAATGGCTGAATGATTCCAGCGTTATTTATAATGCCATCTACCGCACCAAAAATTGAGGGTGCTATACTCACAAAATCAAAGACAGCGTCTTTGTCCGCGATATTTACAACTTCAGTCCTTAATGCATCTCTTTTACATCCGGCTAATTCAGCTGTTACTTTTAAGCTTTTTTCTTTAATATCAACCGCAATAACTTTTGCGCCTTTTGATAACAAATCCAAAACCAGTTCACGGCCCATACCGCTTCCGCCTCCTGTCACCACGATTATTTTACCGCTTACTTTCATTATATTTTCTTTAGCTGTTTAATTTTTCCTTTTACCTTTTGCTTGTTTAATTAATTTACCCTCCGTAATTCCACGCTCATTAAATGAGTCAATTGTAAAGTAATAGGTCTCCAAAGCATTGAGACTATGGATTCTTAGGGAGCTTTTATCCAATACCTGATAATTATGATACAGTTCACCAGGCCGTTTACCATAACGGATGTTATAGCCTATAGCGCCTGGCACTTTTGGCCAGTTAAGGCTTATATTACAAGCATCTATTGTATCTCTAACTACTGTAAATGAGGAAACGACCGGTGGAGCAGAAGCTTCACCGCTACCGAAAACTCTCAGGTCGGAAATCGCAAATTTCCCGTCAGGCACATGATAATTAGTAAGCCTAACGTATTGAGCTGTAATTGGAGTTTTTAAGCGAAGAAAATCATGAGGAACATCCGTTCTGTTTAATCGCTTATCGGCGAGAACCTTCCAGTTCTTTTTATCGGCCGAGTACTCAACTAAATATTGATGATATATCGAATCAGACCTTCCCAAGACTGATGTTGATTCGTCTGCAAAATTGATTTGAATAGCCGAAATCTTAAAATCATCACCGAGATCAATAATTAGCCATTCGCCTTTTTTGCCCGTAGCGGCGCTCCAACTCGTTCTTATATCTTCATCTACCAGATTTACGTGCGTGTTTTCTACCAATGAAGAGGAAACTTCGACCCCTTTCTTATAAGACAACAACATTGCTGAGGGTACAAAATCACTTGGTCCACTCATTTTCTTTTGTGGAACAACATGGGGAAAATCTCCAAAACCAGTATAAGTATAAAACGTCCCATCTTTATTGAAAAAAGCGGGAAAAAACCCTATTCTACGTTCAAACCTCTGTTTAACAGATATTGTCATGGTGATCGCCCGCCAATAGTTCCCCCATTTGTCTAAAAAGGTACTGCCATGACCGGCACCATTAATAAATCCTTCTGGTTTGTAGGAAAAGGGATTATGGTCTGCTAACTTAAAAGGTCCCAAAGGATTAGCGCTAACATACACACCATCGGAGTAACTTTTATATTGAGTCCCTGGAGCGGAGTACTGTAAGTAATATTGACCATTATATTTAGTCATCCAAGCCCCCTCTAAAAATGGCCTTCCCTTATCAGTATTATAGTCGCCCCTACGTTCCCATCCAAGATCGTTACTATTGGTGCCCAAGCATTCGACCTGTTCCCCAATAGGACTAAATGTACTACGATCTAGCTCAACACCGTAAATTGGTTTAAAATTCGAGAGCCCATGATATAAATAAAGTCGTCCATCATCGTCCAGAAAAAGCGCCGGGTCTCCAGCGAAGTAAGGAAAATCACTAGCAACCACTTCCCACTGTCCGGTCGACGGATCCCCACTTCTATATATCTTTCTGTCGAGCGCCATAAAATATACGCTATCTTTGATCACTACAGCAGTTGGCGCATAATCCTCTAGCGGCAAATCCTTAGTCGTAATAAACTTCCAGCTTATCAAATCTGAAGAAGACCAGTATCCTCCCGATTTAGAAGCAAACATGAAATATTTGCCTTTAAAAACGATTACAGTTGGATCTGCAGCTTCCCTTCTACTCGGAGCTGCTGGTTGAAATCTGTAACTCAGGTTTACAGGGTTACAAATTTCGCTGCCGGACTGACCGTTCATCTCCTTGGTAATAAACAGGAGTACTAACAGTGATAGATATCTATAATTAATCAAATGCATATTAAATTCTTATATAGATCTGTGTACTTCTTATGACTCGATTGCTACTGAACCAAAAGTTTAACCACTTCCAACTTTTCTGATGAAGGGCCAACCATTATGCTAAATTCTCCAGGCTCCACAATCTCCCTCATCTCTCTATCGTAAAATTTGAGCTTATCCGGATCAATGGTGAAGCTAACCTGCTTCTGTTCGCCTGGGTTAAGCGAGATCCGCGCAAAGTCTTTAAGTTCTTTTAGAGGGCGGGTTACTGAGCTTACCTCATCTCTAATGTATAACTGAACGATTTCATCTCCAGACCGTTCCCCTGTATTCCGAACATTAACAGTAACTGTCACATTCTCCCTCATAGCAACTGATTTTTTTGAAAGCTGCAAATTGCTATACTCGTAATTCGTATAACTTAACCCAAATCCAAATGGGTAAAGTGGACCGTTATCCTCTAGATTATAACCACGGGATCTTGCGGTGGGCTTGGCAAAATAGTAGGCCGGCAAGTGAGCGGCAGAACGAGGAATAGATATCGTGAGTTTACCGGATGGGTTATTGTCTCCAAAAAGAGTTTGCGCAACGGCATATCCGGTTTCCTGGCCAAGATACCAGCACTGAACAATTGAGGCAGCAGACGTGTCCAGATTAACAAAAGAGATCGGAGGACCAGAAAACACGAATGCAGCAATCGGTTTATTTAAAGCCTTCAAAGAATCGATAAGCTCGTTTTGGTAACCGATTAAATCGAGGTTAGCGAGGTCTCCCGGCAAATTGTCCATTGTTGCTTCCTTAGAAACCTGGGGAGTTCCTCCAAGCATAAGGACAACTACCTCTGCAGTTTTTGCCACCTGTACGGCTTCTTTGATTAGTCTAAGGTTTTCTTCATAGGAAGCTAGTTGAGTAGGCCCCCGCTTAGTCGCATTATCCGCCTCTATTTTACACCCAGGGGCATATAAAATTTCAACATCCTTGTACTTCTCTTTTATTGCAGCTAAGGGAGAGATAGAAGTTCTTGGAAGGTGAGAATAACCACCTAACCAACACTTGTCTGCATTAGGACCGATCAATGCTATCTTACGATACTTATTTCGATCTAGTGGAAGCAGCGAGTGATCGTTCTTTAACAGAACCATTGACTGTTGAGCTGCCTTCAAAGCCAATTCCCTATGTTGCGGAGAACCGATTACGCTTGTTCCGCCGGCATCTATAAAAGGCCTTTCGAACAACCCCAATCTAAACTTAAGCATTAAGACGTTAAGAACTGCTTCATCAATTTTAGTAGTAGAGATCTTACCCGTTTTGAGTAAAGGGAGAAGTGTTGGATAAACAAAGTTATCGGCTAACTCCACATCTACTCCTGCTTCCAAAGCATTTAAAGCCGCACCGACACTATCTTTTGCAATATGATGAAGGTTATACAATTCACCAGTAGCATTATAATCTGAAATAAGCACTCCTTTGAACCCCCACTCATTGCGAAGCAATTTTTTAAGCAGGAAAGCATCCGAATGTGTCGGGATACCACTATTTTCATTATAGCTAGCCATTACACCTAAAACTTTGCCTTCCTGTATTGCTGTACGGAAAGCTTTAAAGTGAACCTCCCTTAATTGTCGTTCCGAAAGAAATGTTGGTGCAATGTTATGGCCTCCTTCTGGCTGACCATGCGCGCCAAAATGTTTCAAGGTTGCAGCAACATGATTACTATCTGGGGTATCTGTATCGCCCTGTAACGCCTTAACTTTCACTAAGCCTAAACGTGTAGTGAGGTACGGATCTTC
>JAPSHM010000127.1:695-10351 GCA_031179845.1 Pedobacter sp. | reverse complement strand
TACCTCCATCGCGTTATTTCAGCAATGTTAAATAATTTTTCTTAAAAAATCATTCCTCTTAGCAAAACCTTAACTAGAATTTAACAAAATGTGCGTTTGTTTTGCTAATTTTGCGGCCCATAAAACTCCCATGATCAAGTCCGTTCTCCATACCTATAAATCGTCCTTTAGCGGCTTAAGCCGCGAAACATGGCTCCTTAGCCTCGTAATGATGCTCAACAGATGTGGCAGCATGGCTGTTCCTTTCATGGGATTATATGTTACGCAAAGTTTACACCGTTCGGAGGTAGATGCCGGTTTGATCATCACGCTTTTTGGTATAGGCTCTATTGCGGGGGCGGCGACAGGGGGGAAGCTGACGGATATCATTGGTTTTAGACCTGTACAGATTTTATCTGCCCTGATTAGCGGGGTTTTGTTTGTGTTTTTTGCTACGGTCGACAATTTTTCAACACTTTGTATACTGACGGTGGTGATTAGTTTCTTTTCAGAGGCTTTCCGACCGGCGAATTTTACAGCCATTGCCAGCTATGCGACAGAAGGGACAGTTACGAGATCTTATTCTTTAAACAGATTGGCGATCAATATCGGTTGGTCGGCCGGAATAAGTTTAGCAGGGGTTATCGCTTCCATCAACTATAAATTGCTGTTTGTAGTAGAAGGTGCCGTTAGCATTCTGGTTGGCCTTTGCATCCTGTTCTTCCTGCCAAAGGTAAGGGGTTTTATGAAACAGGCGAAAGAGAACCGGGAGAAGCTGGTGATCCTGAAACCCTGGCAGGATCTCTTTTATGTTCAATTTCTGCTGATCACCACCCTGTTCATCACTTGTGCCTTCCTGATGTTCCGGGTAGTCCCTGTGTTTTTCAAGGAGCAATGGCAAATTGATGAATTTGCTATTGGCATCATTCTCGGTCTTAACGGGTCCGTGATCGCCCTGTGCGAAATGGTGTTGCTCAATAAAATAGAGAACAAGCGTTCACCAATGTTCTTCATTGTTATTGGTTCGTTTTTCTTTGCGCTTTCCTATTTGCTTCTAAGTTTGCCTTTGATCTATCACCTGACCATGGCGGTATTGGTCATCGTAGTTTTTACGGTAGGGGAAATGCTGGTATTGCCTTTCATTAATACATTGGTGATCAGTAGAAGTAACGCGCACAACAGGGGACTATACGCTGCGGGATATACCTTGAGCTGGTCGGTTGCACAGGTAGTTGGTCCCTGGGCTGGTTTCTATATCGCGAAGCAGTTTGGGTACAATTGGCTTTGGGCTGGAATTGCGACCTTATTGGTGCTGTGCGCTTACGGTTTCTACCTGCTTGGCAAGAAGCAAACTGTTGTACAGCCGGCTTAATAGTGTTTCTAATGCCTATCGGAATAACTGATTAAACGGCTTTTTGTTTCATATCAGAACATAGATTTTAAAATAAAATTGATTTTTTATCAATTTTTGATACACTGTATCGAAAATTTTATTTAAATTTAATCAACAAACCAAATAATTAGTTAAAGGGGATGATTACTAATTACCAAACCATTACCAGGCCTAACCAAGCCTTCTTTTTTGCAAATTTGATTTGCGGCGTGCTAAGGAAACGCAATCTGCAACTGGCAATACAACCCGCTCTCTTGGAAAACATCTCCTATAGAATCAAATTTAACAAACCTCAAAATCATGGCTGATTATAGCAATCTTCCGGACCAGGCGTTAGTAGAACTTTTAAAACAAGGCGACCACGCTGCATTTATAGAAATCTTTGACCGTTATTACATCTTGTTATTCTCGTTTACGTGCAGGCGCTTGAATGATAAGGAGGATTCGAAGGATCTGGTTCATGACGCTTTTGCGGCGATCTGGGAGAAGCGTGATACTATAGTTGTGATGGGTGAGCTTGTTGCCTATTTATTCACCGTGGTGAAGAACCGAATCCTCGACCGCTACAAGCATGCTAAGATCACACAAAAATATGCAGATAGTTTCCATCGATATGTTGAAGAAAGTCAAGACCAAACAGATCACCTCGTTCGCCACAACGAGTTACGTACATTAATTGAAAAGGAGATTGCAGCCTTACCGGAGAAAATGCGGTTGGTATTTGAATTGAGGACCTCGATGAACCGCAAAGAAATTTCGGTGCATTTAGGGCTTCCTGAAAATACCGTTAAGACCAATATGCATCGGGCGCTGACAATTCTCCGCAAAAAACTGAGTTTTTTAAACCCGTCTTAACAGTTGTTAAGGTGGAATTCAGTTGTTTACAACCCTATAATTTAAAAACAATATTTATGTGCTTTAAATTTATTTCAAAATTTTTGAACCCTTTCCGTTCCACTAATCGTTTCACTATAAACAAACCTAATTCAAACATTGTGGATATAGAAACGTTCTTCAGCCAAAATGAAGCAGGTGAGCCCTCAAAGGACCAAGCTTTAAAAGACTACTACGACATACATGTTAATACAACGCAAATAGATCTCATGGACATGGAACCCGATTTATATGAATTGCGGATCAGAACACTTGGACCGCACCTCAAACACATTCAAACAGCTAAGACAATCTGTTTTGTCAGAATCGCTGTTGCAGCTGCTGTTTTAATTGTCATTTCACTTAGCGCAATGTTTATGCTATCAGATAAGCGCAGTACAAATGTGTTTGTGAATCTGATCGCTCCTGGTACTGATCAAGCCGTTCTTACGCTGGCAGACGGGACGAAGATCAATCTGGCAACGGCGGACAATGGGCTTTTGTCTGACCATGGAGGAATTGAAGTCACCAAGGTAAATGATGGCACCCTGTCTTACAAAGTCAAGGGAAGCAAATTCAAGGCTTCCGGTTATCATACGATTACGACACCAAGAGGTGGTAAGTATAAAGTTATTTTGTCTGATGGCACCAAGGTATGGCTTAATGCGGGCTCGAGTCTTTCTTATCTGGCATCCTTAAACAAGGGTGGTGTGGCACGAAAGGTGAAAATGAATGGCGAGGCTTATTTTGAAGTGAAGAAAGATGCGGCGCATCCTTTCATGGTGTCGACAGATCTGCAGGATCTGGAAGTATTGGGCACACATTTCAATGTGTCTGCTTATACCGAAGACAGTGTCGTTAAAACGACACTGGTTGAAGGATCTGTGCGGATTTCCGCCATTTCACCGAATGATGAGGGTGGATTAAGCCATAGGAGTGGTGTGATCCTTAAACCAAATCAGCAGGCCACGTTGTTCCAAAATAATATTGAAGTTGCAGAGGTTGACACAGAAGACGCTGTCGGCTGGAAAAATGGTGATTTTGTCTTCCAGGATGAATCTTTGGGAAGCATTATGCCAGAAATTTCCAGGTGGTATGATGTCAGTGTAGTTTACCAAGATAAAGACCTTGCAAATAAGGTATTTGGTGCCGTTATATCGAGATCGAAGACATTATCTGAGGTCTTATCGGCACTTGAAAAAACAGGAAATGTTCACTTTAAAATAGAAGGGAGGACCGTAACCGTTATGAAATAAACTTCTACGCCACAAACAATAATACAAACCAAACCAAATATCACATCATTTCCGCGAAACGGCTAAATGTCAAATGGGGGAACCATTTGGCCAGGAAAAACCCTTTTTCTATAAAATAAAAAAGGTCAGTAGTGCTGAACCTACTGACCAAGCCTGTATTCAAAAAATAAGCGAAACTCATTTATTAATTAACAGACAAGTAAATTTAGGCAATATTGTTTAATAAAACAATATTAACGGTCTTTCATTTGGTCGCTAAGTTTTCGTCGGAAATGAAACGGAAATGTTCAATCAAACAAACAAACCTAATGCGTGGAAATCACGTGTTTCTAAACTCGTATTAATTATGCGCTTAACCATCGTAATTATACTAATCACTGTGTTTCAACTTAGTGCTGCGAGATCCTATGGACAGCAGTTTACTTACACAGGTAAAAACATACCGCTCATCAAATTCTTTAAAGAGATTAAAAAGCAAACTGGCTATAGTACCGTCTGGAGCGGAGATGATCTCGATCTTACAGAGACGGTCGATGCTGATTACCATAACGCACCACTGGAAGAAGTATTGAAAACCAGTTTGGCTGGATTACCGATTGATTATGTGATTGTCGATAAAACAATCAGTTTAAAAGGTAACGGACAGCTGTCCAAAATTAAAGCAGCTTCCGATTCTGCTTCTTTAGATATTCGCGGCCGGGTGGTCGATGAGGAGAATCGACCGTTAGTTGGGGCCACTGTTAAAATCAAGGGAACGAGCACCGCAACACAGAGTAACGCTATTGGGGATTTTAACTTGAAGAGTGAAGACGAAAAAGCAGTGTTAATCATATCCCATGTCGGGTTTAAACCTGTAACGGTCTCAATTAGAGATAACCTTAGCAAGATCAAGATGACTGAAGTTCTAGATAGGCTCAAACAGATTGAAGTGGTAAGTACTGGATATCAGCAACTTCCAAAAGAACGAGCCACGGGTAGTTTTGTACTTATCGATAACGAATTACTAAACCGTAGCGTATCCACTAATATTCTGGATAGGTTGAAAGGGGTGACTAGTGGTGTTCTATTTGATCAGACGACAGGCACCGACATCGGATTTAGTATCCGTGGAAGAAACACGATTTTTGCCAATACCAATCCATTAATTGTCCTGGATAATTTTCCTTATGATGGAGATCTCGGCACTATTAATCCGAATGACATCGAAAGCATCAGCATCTTAAAAGATGCAGCCGCTGCATCAATCTGGGGGGTGAGGGCTAGTAATGGTGTTGTCGTACTAACGACCAAGAAAGGAAGACTTAATCAGCTGCTTAAAATAGGAGTCAATAGTAACATTACATTCACAGAAAAGCCGGATCTATTTTCTGACAGGTCTATAAATACTTCCGATTACATTGATTTGGAGCGCTTCCTGTATAATAAAGGACATTTTTCCTTCAATCTAGAAAATCCCTCATCATATATTTCACCAGTGGTTGAGATCCTGTCAAAAGTAACAGATGAGAGTGAAATAGATCGGCAGCTAGATTTGTTAAGAATTAAAGATGTAAGAAACGATATGATGAAATATTACTATAGAACGGCATCAAATCAACAACATGCATTGAGCTTTGAAGGTGGAGGTACGCAAAACCAATATTTCCTTTCAGTTGGTTATGATCATATCAATCAAAATGATGCTAAATTCTCAAATGATCGGCTAAGTCTCAATGCTCAAAACACTTATCGTTTGTTCAATGACAAATTACAGGCTAGTGTGGGCTTAAGATTTTCTACCTCAAGACGAATAACTAATGCTGCGGATGGTATGGCCTATATAAAACCTTACACGAACTTAGTTGATAATGAGGGAAATGCACTTCCTGTACAAAGGTTTAAAAAGGCTTGGCAGGATACTATCGGTCGAGGCAATTTGCTCGACTGGACTTGGAAACCAAAGGACGAGGCCGAAAGAAATAATTTCAGAACTAGAATTGACAACTACGTGCTTAATTTAGATTTGATATACAAGTTAACAAAGGACCTTAACATTCAAGTTCAGTACCAGTATACTAAGGAAGCAAATCAACTTAATACATTTTATGCTGCTGATTCATATTATACAAGAAATTTAGTTAATAGATTTTCAACAGTCGATTATAGCACCAACGAGGTTATCAGGCCAATTCCTCACGGTAATATCTTGGATAAACAAGAGATAAATGGCGCATCGCAAAACTTAAGGCTACGGGTTGATTTTTCAAAAGAATGGGGTAGGCATACCGTTTCTGCCTTAGCAGGATCAGACATTAAAGACTATGGCAATCGGTCGCACACTTATAGGTTGTATGGATATGATGAAATTAACGGATCGATAGCAGCTGTAGACTTTGCTGACGACTATAGACAAATTGATAACGGTCTTTCTTCGACTATCCCAGGTAGAAATCGTCATTCGGCTATGGCAGATAGATATGTGTCTATGTTTAGTAATACACAATATGAATATGATGACAAGTACATCATTTCAGCTAGTATAAGAATTGATGAATCAGATTTGTTTGGCGTGAAAGCTAATCAAAAAAAACTTCCATTAGTTTCATTCGGAGCGAGCTGGAATATTTCAAAGGAATTTTTTGAATCTGTCGCATGGCTAGACGGGCTAAGGTTTAGATCAACATTCGGATATAATGGAAATGTTGACAAGTCGGCTTCGGCATATGTAACCGCTCACTACCTTGGTACTACAAAATTTGGAAACCAAAGTGTAATGATAATGAATCCACCGAATCCCGAATTAAAATGGGAGAAAGTTGAAATGACAAATTTTGCATTAGAATATTCGCTATTCAAAGGGCGACTTTCTGGAAATATCGAGTACTATCGTAAACGAGGGACAGACATAATTGGACAAAGTATTATGGCGCCGTCCTCGGGAGTGATATTATACAGAGGAAATTCTGCCAATATTTCCGGTGATGGATTTGATGTGACCATCGCTAGTCAAAATATAGCTCGAGGAAAATTCGGGTGGAGTACAATTCTATTACTTAGTAGTACGAAGGATAAAATTACTGACTACAAAGTTAATACTAGACCTTTAGCATTTCATGTAGGCTATCCTTATAACGGTATTTTTAGTTATAGATGGGCGGGTCTTCATCCCGAAACCGGAGAACCGCAGGGATTTTATGGGGGTAAACCAAGTACTAAATTGGACATTATTAACAATGCAGATAGTCTAAATCATACTACAGAATATAATGGGTCAGGAACACCGACTTTTTTTGGAAGTATTCGAAATAATGTCAAGTTTAAAAATTTTAACTTGTCGGTTAATATAATTTACAAACTTGGTTATTTTTTTAGGGCAAATTCAGTAGATTACGGACGACTATTTGGATTAGATGCTTTACATGAGGATTATAACCAGCGATGGCTTAAACCAGGAGACGAATTAAAAACACAGGTGCCGGCTGCTATTTACCCATCTAATTTTCTCCGTGATGATTTTTATTTAAATTCGTCCATATTGATTGAGAAAGGGGATCATGTCCGATTGCAGGATGTTCGTCTAAGTTACGACATAGGCAAGAGAGGTGCTGTATTCAAAAATGCAAGCTTTTACGTTTTTGGTAGTAATCTTGGATTAATATGGAAAGCAAATAAGAAAGGAATTGACCCAGACAGTCAACTTAGGTCAAGTCAGAAATCCATTTCTGTGGGTTTCAAATCACACTTTTAACCAAAATGCTATGAAACATTCATATATGAAACTCGCAATTCTGATATTGCTTGTATTTTCCTTTTCCTGCAGTAAAAAAGATGAGTTTTTAGAAAAAAAGCCGAGTACAAATTTAGTGGTGCCAGAGACTTTGGCAGATTTTACCAGATTATTAGATAATACTGGTTTAAACGTAACTGGCATTATCGGGTCAGTATCCGCTGACGAGTATTACTTAGCCAATAAACAGAACTGGGAGGCGCTTGCAGTTAATTTTGAGCGCAATGGATACATTTGGGCAAAGGATATATTCGGCGGAATGAGAGATGTCCTTGACTGGAATCGGCCTTATGAGCAAATACTTTACGCAAATATAGTACTAGAGGGTTTGAAAGCGATACAAAAGAATGCCATTAACGAATATGATTTCAATCGGGTTGAAGGACATGCGTTCTTCATAAGAGGGTTCGCATTGTTTAACTTGGCGCAGGTGTTTGCTGAACCCTTCGATGCGAATACTGCGAATAACCGGTTGGGTTTGCCAATTCGATTAGAAGCTGATATTTCAATTAAATCAAAAAGAGCGACATTGCAGGAGACGTATGATCAAATACTAGCTGATCTTGTAAAGGCCGAGTCGTTACTACCGCATAAAGTGCCTGGTGGTGACCGTAACAGGCCTTACAAAGTCGCAGCGCAAGCATTGTTAGCAAGAGTATATTTAAGTATGCGGAAATACGATTTAGCATTGCACTATGCTGATTCAGCTTTGAATCTGTACAGTTCATTGATGTCATTTTCTACATTGAATCGGACTTCGGCTTTACCGATACAAACACTCAATCCTGAAACTATTTACTGGTGTGTACAATCAGACCTACTTTCTCGTGTCGTATCAAAATTTAGGACTGCACCGAACACCTTAGTTAACGCTGAGTTATACAGCATGTATGACGAAAATGATCTTAGAAAAATAATTTTATTTACCATCTCTACTATTCATAACAAGCCTGTATTCAAAGGATCCTATGACGGAACAAATAGGGCTTTCGGCGGGATCGCAACTGACGAAATTTATTTGATTAAAGCGGAATGTCAAGTAAGATTGAAAGATTATAAAGATGGTTTAAACACGCTCAATACTCTCCTGAAGACGCGTTGGATGATAGATACTTATGTAGATCTGACTGCTACCAACAAAGAGGACGCCTTGGCGATTGTTTTACGTGAAAGACGTAAAGAGCTTCCTTTTAGGGGCTTAAGATGGCAGGATTTGCGCAGATTGAATAAAGAGGGCGCTAACATCACGATTACAAGAGAACTAGATGGTGTCACATATAAACTTACACCACAAAGTCCTTTATATGTAATTCCTATTCCTCCAGATGAAATGCGGTTTGGCTTATTGGAACAAAATATCAGATAATAATAGAAAAAGAAATTGTTATGATTATAAGTAGGTGTCTCTTATACGTTTTTATCCTGTTAATATTCCAACCTATAACAACGTTTGGATTTGGCAACTCAATAACTGATTCAAGTCAATATGCGACGATCATCGGTCTGGTTCCAGAATCAGCAGGTATAGATTCTGTCCGATTATATTTGTACAACGAAGATACGGCCAGTGAGTTGTCGCTAAATATTACAGGAATAGAAACCGTCACGTCAAAAGTAAATAAAGGCAAATACTTTTTCAATATACCCGTAACCGGAAATCTTCTTTTCTTTAGCCTTTACAAAAACGAGGGTGCATGGCCTCAAAACTATAATAGACTGCTCAATCTTCATATCGTTGAAAAGGGTGATTATGTAGTGATCAGTCACTTAGGGGATAATATCACGTTTTCCGGCGATGGATCGGCCAAGCACACTTTGCACATTTTATTTACCAATAAAGAAGGATATGAGTTTGAATTTGAAAATCCGGATCTTCATGCAAAGATGGCAGGAAGTCAAAGTATTTCATTGCAGAATAAACTTATGTATGTAGATACTTTTTCCAGAATAAAACGGTTGCTAAATTTGTTAGAGAAAAGCAAAGCGAAATTAAGTGAAATGTCTTATCAGGTACTTTACTGCGAAATCATTGGTAATAGTCAATTTCCATTAATGAGGGTGACAAGGACCTATACTGGAAATTTATTCAAGTTTACTGAGGCTGAAAAAGATAGCGTGAAGGCACAATTTTTAACAACACAAAAAGAGTTATTGTCTTCAGATTATGATGATCGTGTTACAGCAGTTTCTATTAGATATGTAAAATATAAATTTGAGCAATTAAAACTACAGCGTTCTTTGAATAAGGATACCTTAGATCTTATTCAGTTTATTATAAAAAAAATCCCAAAAGGCGAGTTAAGAGATAAACTTCTAATTTCCGCTGTTGGTTTCTTATATAAACGACTTGGAAATTCGACAGCACTGGCTATAGAACATATGCATAGCC
>JAPSHM010000127.1:0-685 GCA_031179845.1 Pedobacter sp. | reverse complement strand
TAAAGGTATTTTATCATAATCAAAAGCCCGGCACTATTTTACCTGACCACTTTAGTTTGAATGATCAAGACAACAATAAGGTCAACTTTTCTAGTTATAAAGGGAAAATTATATTTTTAGATTTTTGGTACATTGGTTGTCTTCCATGTGCTGATTATTATAAATCTACAATTTCAGTAGCTCAAAAGTATTTTAAGGATTCCAGCAATGTCGTCTTTATTAGTGTTTGCGTCGAAAAAGACTATAAAAAATGGATTGCAAGCCTTAAAACCGATATCTATACATCTAAAAATGCGGTAAATCTGTTCACTGGATCCGCTGAAATGAATCATCCGTTGATTGCCTATTTCAACATTGTGAGTGCTCCAACTCCAATTTTAATTGATAAAAACCTAAAGATATTTTGTAGAGATGAGGTAATGCTCGGCAGAAGAAAAAATCCAAATTCGTTGATTTCTGCTATCCAGATGTGCCTCAAAGATTAATTTTATATTTCCAAGATGATATATTTATTCATCTTTGAGGTTCCCTGGCGATTCTGTATATTCTTCTAAATAAGCGTTTGGGTGCGTTATATTTACTTCATTATCGGCATAAAAATTGCTTCCATCGGCGGTGGCACCTTCTTTCAGAGTACCCCTACATGCTATTCCACCAGATATGCAGTCCCAATCTACACCCTCCA
>JAPSHM010000384.1 GCA_031179845.1 Pedobacter sp. | reverse complement strand
AGGCCAGCGAGTTGTTAACCTGGTCATACGGAAACGCTAGTGATGCTAAGGTGACCGCCAACCGCGGTTCAGTTTATGCATTGCTAGCTCACCTCTACCTTTGGAGAGCCACTATGACTACGGTCACTGGATCTCCTATTCTTGCAGATGTAAACAGTGCAGACACAACCATTAACGCATTAATTTCGAAAGGGGGATACCAAAACACTGTCCTTACCCCTGCTGATGCAGCAAAATACAAGGACATCTTTATTGGAAGATCTGCTGAAGGAATCTTCGAATTTAACATGAGTGAAAACACACTAGAAGGCTCTTCTGCAAATATCGGAACCAGATTCCTAAACAATACGTACATCAACACTTACGGAAGTGAAGGAAGGTTTTTTGTGGTCCCAAGATACTTCACCGAAAGTTTTGGAGCGGATACAACAGATGTTCGTTTTAGAGAAGGTTTTGCTTTAAGAGGCAGCGCGAAACCCATCACCGTTAAGTATGCCAATGTTATTTATCGCAACCCGGGTCAAAAACTGGATGCGTATCTAAGTAACAACATGATCATTTTCAGATTGAGTGATATGCAATTGTTAAAAGCGGAGATCGCTTTATATAAAGCAGATGCCGCCACAGCCAGAACCATTATCAATGGATTCAGAACTAGAAATAGCCCAGATCCAACACTTATACCTGTGGGAGAAAGTGCAGACAATGTGATGAATGAATACATCAAAGAGCGTGGCAAAGAACTCTTTCTCGAAGGGCATCTTTTTTATGACTTGTTAAGAACAAGAAAATATGGGCAGGTGGTTGATTGGCTGACTACTGACAGGTTCAACAGAGAGGGTTTCTATTTCCCAATCGATCCCGCATTATTCAGGCAAAATCCGAATCTAAAACAAACTAGTTACTGGTTGGGCAAAGTGTAAACCAAGCTGATGGTACTCTAAAACAGAAAAAATTATGAAAAAATATATAGGTATTTGTATAGTGTTTTGTGTGGTCATATTGGCTTCATGCAAGAAAGACGATTATAAGAATGATGGGGGTGTAAGTAATGCTTATGTGGACATGACCACCTATGATTATCTAAAATCGAATTCAAAATTCGACTCTCTTGTAAAAATAATTGATAGGGCGGGACTAAAAGACGCAGTAAATGGAAACGTAACGATGTTCGTTACTACCAATTATGGAATCGTGGATTATGTTAGGGCAAAAAAGGCGGAAAAGGCACAGCAGGGTGGTAATGAAAACATAGATTTTGGCATTAAAGACATACCGGTCCAGGAATTAAGTGATTCATTAAAAACGTACTTATTTGAAGGAAAAATTAATAGAGACCAAATAACGGTTTCAGGAAAAGTTTACAATAGTTTATTGGGCGTAACACCTAATATTCAGTACATGATTAGAATGAGAAGGTCATTTGATTACTCGAATTATCTCAACTACGTTGATTATGTGAATTACGTAAAAGTGATCGGCACCCTTGATGCGGATGAACTGGACCCAAACAATATTCCCGATGACCAGATCGACAGAGTAGTAGAGGTTCAAACTTCAGGAATTGTCACAAAAACGGGAATCATTCACGTGCTTAGCGGATATCACCGATTATTTTTTAATGCGATGGCTTTAGACTAACTAAATCTACGAAAATGAAATTTAACTACATATTTGGTTTCATGCTGCTTGCCAGCATCGTTGCCTGTAAGAAAATTGATAAGGGCTTCCAAAGTGCCAATGTCCGCTATAAAAACGGCGATCTTATTGCAAAACGCGGATTAACCATTTTTCAGTCGGACCAATTGAATGCTGATGGCTCAACTCCTCCGTATTCTTTCAAATTACTCAACCTCAGAAAACTGGACGGAACACCTGCGCCAATAGAATTATCTACCGAATATGAAATCACGGTATTCAAGGCGGGGCAGTCTTTTAATACAGAAACTGACACGACAGTGGAGATTTTAAATAAAAAAAGGGAGACAATAAAAACACTACCAATGACCTTTAATGAGAAAAGCGGACAGCTTTCTTTCAACAAAGGTTCGGCGAATATCCCTTTGGGGAAATATGTTTTTGATGTGGAAATGACGAATTCCGCGCGCACAGCCCTATTCCCATCAATAGCAACAATTGATGTTCAAGACCCAACAACAGAGGATTTATTTGTGATTACTGATAACGTATCAAACGCTTTTAGCGATCAAACCGGAGTTGCAATTGCTCATAAAAATCCAATCATTACTTGTACAAAAATAGCAAATACGGGCGCAAGAGCAATCCTAAAAATGGTCGATAAAAATGGAAGGGTATTCAATCCAAAGGCAGGGGAGATCATCAAAAGGGGCGACAGACCAGTATTCGAGAACTACGCTAAGTTCAACAAGGTGATTGAAACAGATACAGCTTTGATTTGCGACTTTGAGATTGCGCCCTTCCCTTTGGTTAAATATATTGATTGCTGTACGGATTGGGGTTTTTTGATGTATTACAGGATTCCAAGCCAATTTGTGACTGTTGATGGTTCGCAGTTCACTCCAGATAAGGGCACTTTCTCTGTTAATCCAAGGTGGTCATGGCAGCTGAAACTGGAAGGCACCTATGTGATTGAGGTAAGGTACTCTGATGTAACCCATAAATAAAAACGCATTCTGGCTGCATCATCTATTTGCATGAAGTGCCCCCAATAAGTGTCTAACTTTTTGGGGGCACTTCATTCTGTGATAGGATATAGCCTTTTTATTTTCAAAAAGCCACTGAATCCGCTATTGGATTTAATACCCGGGGTTTTGATAGGCTCTTT
>JAPSHM010000126.1:1474-10412 GCA_031179845.1 Pedobacter sp. | reverse complement strand
TAAATCACATTATTATGAAAAAGTTCTTAAAAATCCGTTTAGTCGCAGCCTTGTTATTATTGTCTGCCGGTTCGTATGCAAGTGAAGGTGATTTCTCATTTAAACTGAAGAAAGTAAATGAAAAATCGATCACTTTTTTTGTTGATAAAGCGCAGGTTATCAATGTTTCGATCTACGGGGCGGGTGATGAAATTCTATTTGATCAAAAAATCAATGCAGTAAAGGCATCGAACAAGACCTTCGATCTGAACGCTTTTCCTGAAGGAAATTATACAATGAAGTTGGTTACAGAATCGACTTTGGCAGAATATAAAATTCAGATCAAATCGGGTAAGGCCATTGTATCTGAATCTACAATCGAAGAATTGATTCAACCGGTTTTAACTTCAAATGAGGGAGTGATCACATTGAGTTTGGATAATGCTGATAAAGGTCCGGTAGAGGTTTCAATTTTAGGTGAGTACAGCGACCCCTTGTACGCTGAAGTGTTTGAAGGAGATTCAAAACTGGTTAAGAAGTTCAACATCGCACGGATAGACCTGGACGAATTAACGTTCATCATCAAATCTGGAAAACAAGAGTTCACTAAAATTGTTCAATTACGCTAAAGATAATTATACCTATGTTCCAAAGAGATTGCCTCAAAGGCGATCTCTTTTTGGTTAGTACGTTTTCGAAGCTATAATTTTCGTTTATGGTTCCGCTTTTTTAAACAAAACCTTTGTCTTTAAGATAATTATAACTACTTTTGCATCCCGCAATAAGAGCGGATTAAATAAATAACAAACAAAACAACAATGAATCAGTACGAAACTGTTATCGTTCTAACCCCGTTGTTGTCAGACGAGATCGCAAAAGAGGCAATTGCCAAATTTAGCAAGATCATCGCTGACAGCGGAGCCGAAATTGTTCAAGAGGACAATTGGGGTTTGAGAAAATTAGCGTATCCGATTGAAAAGAAAGCAAGCGGATTCTTTCACCTTACGGAATATAAATCTTCAGGTGAATTGATTAGTAAATTGGAATTGGAGCTTAAGCGTGATGAGCGTGTGCTACGTTTCCTTACCATTAGATTAGACCGTCACGCGGTTGCTTATAATGAGAAGAAACGCAGTGGTGCTTTTAACAAAAAACCTAAGAAAGAGGAGGTTGCAGGATAATGGCTAAAGATCAAATACAATATGTTACCGCTCCAAAAGTGGACGATAACAGAAAGAAATATTGCCGTTTCAGAAAAAATGGTATCAAATATATTGATTATAAAGATGCAAACTTCTTGTTGAAATTTATCAATGATCAAGGTAAGTTATTACCTCGCCGTTTAACCGGTACTTCATTGAAATTCCAACGTAAAGTGGCTCAAGCGGTAAAACGTGCACGTCACATTGGTTTGTTACCTTTTGTTGCTGACCAATTAAAATAGGAGCTGAGAGATGGAAATCATTTTAAAACAAGATATCAAATCCCTAGGGGAGAAAGATGATATCGTTAATGTAAAGCCTGGATATGGCCGTAATTACCTTATCCCGCAGGGATTTGGTGCTTTGGCTACATCTTCAGCTAAAAAAATATTAGCGGAAAATTTAAAGCAAGCTGCTTTTAAACAAGATAAAATTAAAAAAGATGCCGAAGGTATCGCTGAACGTTTAACTGAAGTTAAATTGTCTATCGGTGCTAAAGCTGGTGAAACAGGTAAGATTTTTGGTGCAGTTAATACCATTATGATTGCTGACGCATTGAAACAAAAAGGTTTTGATGTTGACCGTCGCCGCATCACATTTGAAACTGAACCTAAATTTGTTGGTGAATACGTAGCCAACTTAAACTTGCACAAAGAAGTGAAAGTTAAAGTTCCTTTCGAAGTTGTAGCTGAGTAAAAAAGCATCAAAATATTTAAAAAAGCTTTTCGAATTTCGGAAAGCTTTTTTTATGCCTTTTTATTTACTTTTGCCCGATGGCAAAAAAGAAGCGCTCGAATGGAAAAAATAAGCAATCACTTATTAAAAAGATATCTTCAATACTCATTCAGATCTTTCTTTGGTTTCTGTTTGTAAGTGTGCTGTGGGTGTTGGCTTATCGCTTCATCAACCCACCGATCACTTTGTTAATGGTATTGCGTAACATAGAGCGTAAGGCAGAGGGAAAGCCAATTAAATTGGAAAAGGATTGGGTAACTTTCGAAGCTATATCGGATCATATGAAACGTGCAGCGGTATCCGCAGAAGATCAGCTGTTTTTAAAACATGTCGGCTTCGACGTAAAGGCGATTGAAAAAGCGTTCGCTACAAATAAGAATGGCCGGAAGTTGAAAGGAGGAAGTACGATCTCTCAACAAACTGCGAAAAACGTATTTTTATGGCCGGGCCGTTCCTGGGTGCGTAAAGGGTTCGAAGCCTATTTTACGCTCCTTATCGAAATGCTTTGGAGTAAAGAAAGGATTCTTGAAGTATACCTGAATGTAATTGAGATGGGTGACGGGATCTACGGCGCAGAGGCCGCGGCACAGGCGTATTTTGGTAGATCATGTACCCGGTTAACCCGCGCTCAGGCCGCATTGATCGCTGCATGCTTTCCGAATCCAAGGAAATGGACGCCAAATAAGCCAACACCTTACATCAAGCACCGGCAATACCTAATTATTAGAAATATGAAAAGACTTGGCCCGTTAGATTTTTAATCGATTCCATCAATAACGAAAAATTCGAACGGAAAGTGGTTTAAAGTAAGTGTGCGAAAACTTTGCTATGCCAACTATCTTCAAATACAGTTTCCCATTTTTGTTCAAATTCCTGACGGGTCTGAACCAGGTTGTTGAATACAATGGTCTTTGGGCCAATAGTTTTGATATTCACAAGCGTCTCAAAATCTTCCTTATTGCTCACAATTACCTTGTCTGAAATTTTATAAGCGATATTGAATCGGTCGAACAAATCAACCTGATATTCGTTCTCGATCTCCTTGATTACGCGTACGGATGCATCAATAGAACAGCCGGTCACACCGGCCGCAGCTTCATCTACAGTAAAAACTATAAAAAATTGATAGATAATTTCCGCGTCTGCCTTTAACTGCTGTCCGTGTGCTTTCCACTGAGAAGTAAAATCGTTAAGTTTTTGCTGTATAGCAATGACTTCTGCATCGGTAAATGCACGGTTACTTTGATAGATCCAAACTTTTGATTGTGGATTAAAACTCATGCCTCAAATTTAATGATTTTTTAATTCGGTTTTTCCAAATCGACGAGACAATGAATAAAGATTACATTAAGCTTGAAAATGTACCTCTAACAACTGGTTAGTGAACAACATAACAACCCGGGACCTATTATATCTTGCTGAACGGTTGTCTTAATTGGAATGCACTACAGCAGGTTCGTAAATCGTATAGACTTTAGTTTCTTCGTACCTCGATGCAACGATGATCTCCGTGCCCTCTGCATGCTGCGTAAAGAGGTTGGATACCAATTCCGGACAATTGTTATCTTTCGATAGGTGCGACAACAGCAGGTGGCTCATAGAAACAGGTTTGTGATTCGTAAAAAGCTCCAGAGCCTGTTTGTTCGATAAATGTCCCTTTCCTCCGCTAATGCGTTTCTTCAAAAAGTAGGGGTAGGCACTTCGTTGAAGCAGTTCATCATCGTAATTGGCTTCCAGAAATGCGGCCTGGCAGTCCTTAAAATGAAAAGTAAGCTGCTCGCAAGCTGCACCGATATCAGTAAATACACCGACTTTTATTTTGCCACAGGTTATTGTAAAACTATACGGTTCAGAGGCATCATGGATCTTTGGAAAACCGGTGACCAATAGGCTGCCAATTTGAACCTGCTGGTCGCAATGTAACTGTCTGATGAGATCTTGCCTAAGATTAAGTCTGCAGGCCCCCAAAGTCCCCGGGTTGATGTAAATAGGAAGATTGTATTTTGCAGCCAGGGTACACAGACCTTTGATGTGGTCAGAATGTTCGTGAGATATAAATATGGCTTTTACTTTGCCCATGGAAAGACCCATCCTTAGCATTCTTTTTTCCGTTTCCCGGCAGGATATCCCAGCGTCAACCAATATCGCTTCGTGCTTGTTACCCACATAATAGCAATTTCCGTTGCTACCTGAATTCAACGAGGCAATAAAGAGTTTTTTACAATCCATTGGCTCTTGCGGTTATTTCTGCAATATCCAGAACCTGTACCTTCTGATCCTGGTCTTTCATCTTAACGCCATCGTTAAGCATGGTCATACAGAATGGGCAGGAAGCCGCAATAACCTGTGGTTCAGTTGCAAGTGCCTCTTCGATCCGTTCAATATTGATGTCTTTGTTCCCTTTTTCAGGTTCTTTAAACATTTGAGCGCCACCAGCCCCACAACATAAGCCATTGGATTTACACCGTTTCATTTCAACCAGCTGCGCGTCTAAAGCTTCTAAAGCTTTGCGTGGTGCCTCATAGATCCCGTTTCCCCTACCCAAATAGCAAGGGTCGTGATAGGTGATCTTTTTTCCTTTGAAACTTTCACCGCCTTCTGCTTTCAACTTGCCATCATTGATCAACTCCTGGATGAGCTGTGTGTGATGGATCACATCGTAATTGCCACCCAGTTCAGGATATTCATTTTTTATGGTATTGAAACAGTGGGGGCAACCTGTAACTATCTTTTTAACATTGTAACCATTTAAAACTTCTATATTAGTCATAGCCTGCATCTGAAAAAGAAATTCATTGCCTGCACGTTTGGCCGGATCGCCAGTACAACTTTCCTCCGTTCCCAAGACGGCATACTTTAAACCAACATGATGTAATATTTTGCAGATGTCGCGTGTCGTTTTTTGTGCCCGTTCGTCATAACTTCCGGCACAACCCACCCAAAATAAGATTTCAGGTTCTTCACCTCTTGCAATCATCTCTGCCATCGTTGGCACTTCAAAATCTAATTGTGCGCTCATGTTTTAAGCTCTATACTGTTTCTAATTTTATTAACTTTCTTTTGCCCAGTTGAACCTGTCGGCCGGAGAATATTTCCATGGAGCTCCGTTATTTTCGATGTTACCAAGCATGGTATTGATGCTGGCGGGAGACTTGGATTCTTCCATTACCGCATATCTCCTTAGCTCGGTAATGATGGCCAGTGGATCAATGTTGATCGGGCAAGCCTCCGTACAGGCATTACAGCTGGTACAGGCCCATATCTCCTCTCTGCTGATATAAGTATCGATCAAGGATTTGCCGTCGTCAAATCCATTACTGGTCTGGTCTCCGCTTTTAGCTGCTTTATCCAAATTGCGGCCAACTTCCTCCATTCTGTCCCGGGTGTCCATCATAATTTTACGGGGTGACAATAACTTTCCAGTCATATTTGCCGGGCATGCGTCCGTACATCTGCCGCACTCAGTGCAAGTGTAAGCATTCATCAGGTTAACCCAGGTCAGGTCATTCACATCTTTTGCGCCAAAGCGACCAACTTCTGCTTCTGCAGGTGTAAAAGAAGGATCCAGCATGGCCTTCACCTCATTGGTTACACTTTTCATGTTGTTGAACTCGCCTTTTGGTTCAAGATTGGAGAAATACGTATTTGGAAAGGCAAATAGAATATGAAAATGTTTTGAATAGGGTAGGTAGTTTAAAAAAGCGAGTATGCCCAGGATGTGAAACCACCAACTGACTCTTTCTATGGTGATAAGACCAGCCACAGAATCAGGTAACAATGGTTGTAAAAACTGGCTTATTGGAAAAGCACCCGCGACGGTATAATGACTCACGCCAAGGGTTTGAAGCTTAGCGTCTGCAGCGTTCATCGTTAGAAAAGCCGTCATTAGTAAGATTTCTGTAATCAAAATGTAATTGGCATCTGATCTTGGCCAGCTTTTCATCTCTACACCAGAGAACCTTTTTAACTTGAGGATGTTTCTTCTGATTAAAAAAATTGCACAGGCCAACCAGACACCTATGGCCAGGAATTCAAAGGAGCCAATAAGGACATCGTAGATCATTCCCAAGCCCCCGAACACGCGATGTGTACCAAAAATACCGTCAATTAAAATCTCGAGTACTTCCAGGTTTATGATGACGAAACCCGCATAGACTATTAAATGAAGGAAAGCAGGGATAGGGCGGAAGAACATTTTTGTTTGTCCGAATGCAACCTTGAGCATGGTCATCAGTCTTTTTTGTGGCTGATCAGACCGGTCTGCTGCTTTTCCGAACCGAATATTACGAATAACTTTTTTTAAGTTAAAGCTGAACATGGCTACTGCAGCCAGTGTAATGACTATAAATAGGATTTGTGACACCATTTGAATACCTCTCTTATCGTTTCGCTAAGTTAAGTATTTAGCTTTAAACAAATTACTATGCATGCATAAAAATGAAAATTTAGAAGAGATTTAAATTAAAACGCTTTATTTTAAATTATTTTCAAAAATAGTTTTGATGTTAAAAAAAAGACACTACATTTGCACTCCCAACCGAGGGGAACATGATCAAAAACATGTTAAATAAAAGATGGTACGGTAGCTCAGTCGGTAGAGCAATGGACTGAAAATCCATGTGTCGCCGGTTCGATCCCGGCCCATACCACTTTAAAAGCCTTAACTAGATAATAGTTAAGGCTTTTTTTTAAAATTTTATTTTACAATGCAACGGTCGGTCCATCGTCAACCCAGAGGAATGTCGCATAAGTTTTGAAAGTGTAAGCGTTTCATCTTCCAAATGCATTGCTTTTTATCACCAGCTGATATTTCAATTCGTCCTTCGTTAAATTATTGTTTATCTTACTCAGCAACCGTGCCGATGTAAAACGGACCTGATTTTTTACTAGCTAATCATTATGAATTTCAACGACAATGACTTCACAAACCAATTCGCAGAATCAACGCTTTTGATCAAAATCAAAGAGAATTTAAGATTTATTTTACTTGCCATAGTCCTAATTATTCTGCTTTGGGGAACAATTTTTCAAATAGGAACTGAGGAAGTGGGCGTAATTACCCGTGTTGGGAAATTTACCAGGACTGTTGACCCGGGACTGAATCTAAAAATGCCTTTCTTCGAAACTGTTCATAAAGTTCCGGTTGAGCGCCAGCAAAAGTTAGAATTCGGTTTTCGATCATTAGGGGCGGAGAATAATCAGTCAGAATATTCCAAAGATGGCTTAAGTGATGAATCGCTGATGTTGACCGGTGATCTTAACCTGGCAGATGTAGAATGGGTAGTCCAATACAGAATAAATGATGCCTACAAGTATTTATTTAAGGTGAGAAATCCAGAAAGCACACTCAGGAATATATCGGAAGCAGCTACCAGACAGATCGTTGGAGACAGAACAGTAAATGAAGTACTGACCATAGGCAGAACCGAGATTACAGTAAAACTGCATGAGCTGATCCAGGAAATCTGCAACGAATATAATATAGGAATTAAAATAGAACAGGTAGTCTTGCAAGATGTTAATCCGCCTGACCCTGTCAAAGCGGCGTTCAATGCGGTAAATGAGGCGCAGCAAGAAAAAGAAACGCTGATCAATCAAGCTAAGTCTGAATACAATAAAGTAATCCCAAAAGCAAGTGGTGAGGCAAAAGCGACCATTCAAAAAGCAGAAGGATATGCGATCGAACGTGTTAACAATGCACAGGGAGAATCTGCCAGATTCAATGACCTTTACAATCAATACATAAAGGCACCTGAGGTAACTAAAAAGCGGATATACCTTGAAAATATGACTACCATTTTGTCCAAACTGGGCAATGTCATTGTGACAGACCAGAATGGGGCAAACGTATTGCCGCTGCTCCAAATGCAATTGAATAAGGAAAATACTAAAAAAGACTAAAAATGAGAGGAAAAAAGATAGTATTGGGGATCTTGGCTTTTTTTGTGCTGGTGTGTTTGCTAACCAGTACATTTACCGTTAAGGAATACGAACAAGTAGTGATCACTCAATTTGGAAGGCCTATTGGCGATGCAATTACCACTCCCGGAATAAAGTTCAAATTACCTTTTTTACAAACCGCCAACGTATTCGAAAAGCGCTTTATGGAATGGGTTGGTGATCCAAACCAACTGCCTACCAAAGACAAGAAGTTTATTTTTGTGGAGACCTATGCCAGGTGGCAGATTACAGACCCGCTTCAATTCTTTAAAAGGCTCACAAACGAGCGTGGAGCGCAATCCAGACTCGATGACATTCTCGATGGGGAGACAAGAAACGTAGTGGCCAAGAACAATATTGAGGAGCTGGTAAGAAGCAGCAATAGAAAGCCCGAACTGGATTCTATAGGGGAAGTATTGGGCGAATCATTAACAGAGGTTCACGTAGGTCGTGATAAAATGCAGGATATGATCCTTAAATCTGCCAATAAACAAGCCATAGAACTGGGAATAAAGATCCTGGATTTCAGGTTCAAAAGAATCAATTATGTGAAGGAAGTTCAGACGCAAGTCTATGAACGTATGAAAAGTGAGCGTTTCAGGATTGCAGATAAGTTCAGATCAGAAGGGCAAGGTGAAGCTTCCAAAATTAATGGAGATAAAGACAAGGAATTGATGAACATTCAATCTATGGCATTTAAAAGTGCCGAGGAGATAAAAGGTAGAGCAGATGCCAATGCCGCATCCATTTATGCATCTGCTTATAATCAATCTGCCCAATCCAGAGTACTTTATGGCTTTTTGAAATCGATGGAAACACTTGAAAAGACATTTGGTGAAAAAACCTCTGTCATCTTGTCTACTGACAGCGAGATTTACCGGTATTTGAAAAAATCAAACTAAATCTTAATTAAATATGCACCAGTGGGTCCCAGAACACAAGACTGAAGTTTTGTACCTGGTCATTCTTGACGACAATGCCTTCGGATTCCAGTAGCTCTTGCATTTGGGTGGGCGTGTCATAATGGTGCTTTCCGGTGAGGAGTCCGGATCGGTTGACAACCCTGTGGGCTGGTACGTTCA
>JAPSHM010000126.1:0-1464 GCA_031179845.1 Pedobacter sp. | reverse complement strand
GTTCAATTGAGGATGATGGGCATGGATCATTGCCGTGCCAACCATTCTGGATGATCTGGCCGCGCCCAATGCCATTGCTATTGCACCATAAGTGGTTACCCTGCCGCGTGGAATCAACCTTGCGATCTCATAGACCTGGTCATAAAAGGAATTGCTTTTCATTGATTTTACATTGGTCCGTCTATCGGCGACTAAAATTACTCCTTACAAATAATTCAAGCGATTTGATCTTAACTAAAACAGCGGGATCTCTACAAGGTTTTAACCATGGTCATCATTCGGTTCAAAAGAGCAAATTGCCAACGCCAAAATTGGAGTTGTCTGAACTATTGGATTGATTTCTGTACAAGTATCTTGTTTTTTTAACAGGTATAAATACGAACTTAAACTGGTGATTTACGGTAACATAAGTAGAGCAACTACGGGAAAACTTCTTTATTTCATTGAATAGGGCATTATTGAATCAAATTGCAGCAATAGGGCATACTGTTTGGGCTTTCTAATAGCCACTTAATCTAAAGCATTACGATGAAAACAGAATCACTAGATTTCAACCGACAGTTATGGACATTTAAGGACAGTTTACGCAGCTTTGCAATTTCATTTACCAGAAATGAAGACGATGCAGATGATCTTGTACAGGATACTATGCTCAAAGCGGTCCGTTATGCCGAAAAGTTCGAAAAAGGAACCAATTTAAAAAGTTGGTTGTATATGATCCTAAAAAACACTTTTATTAACAATTATCGAAGGAAAAACAAATTGAAATTCTATATGGCTGAGAGTATCAGCCAGGTTAACGGTTTCGATGGTAATTCCGCTTGTAATTTAGGAGAAAGTAAATGCTCTATGGATGATATCTATAAAGTATTGGCTAAGCTTCCACATGATTACTACTATCCATTTATCAAATATTTTGAAGGATATAAATACCATGAAATTGCAGACGAATTGCAGATTCCCATTGGAACAGTTAAAACCAGAATCCATTGTGCAAGAATAGTGCTGAAGAAGAACTTAAAGATGTACCGTGCACAATTTCTCAAGACAATTTAACCCATTCATAATTGACGTGATCCTTTTTTAGTTAAGATAACCTCATATTGTCAGCTATAAAACCACGGATTTTACCAAGGTTTTATAGTTGACAAATTTGCAACTTATTGCATGCGCTCTTCAATTTTGTTGATCATATCTAAGTGCGACTGCACAATCGGAGCTGTTTTTACAGCAAATGCTTTGAGATCAGCATCTTTTCCGTCCTTCGCTTGTTCCTGCATTAACCTGAGCGTTTCTTTGTGATCGTTGACCATTGCCGATACATAGGCTTTATCAAAGTCCGTTCCGGTCGTTTTCTTCAACTCGTTTTTTTTATATAGATATTACTCGTGAAGCGTCTGTGGTAAAATTATATTATTAAAAATATCGATGGTGTTTAATTAAGCATTAGCTTTTGTTTGGTGG
>JAPSHM010000125.1 GCA_031179845.1 Pedobacter sp. | reverse complement strand
CCCGGCAGCACCAAAACCTACACGAAGCTTCAGATTATTGAATACATTTTGCCTGGCCATGAACGCTTCTTCGGAGATCCGCCATGCTGCCGAACCCGAAGGGAAGTAGCTCCAGTGATTGTCCAAAGCGAAGATAGAAGAACCATCAGCGCGTAGGGTAAAGTTCGCGATGTATCGACCTTTGTAATTATAGGATGCTCTTCCAAAAAAAGATTGAAGGCTCTGACGATCTTTGCCGGAATCATATTGGTTTTTATTGTTGGAGGCCATGCCTACATCATTTAGGCCGAAGTTGCTATCTGGAAATTCGTAATACGTATTATTAAGATTCATCCCCTCTTCGTAAAAAGTTTCCTGCCCAAGGAGCATGTTCAGCTGATGTCCGTTGTAATCATGTCCCCAACTGAGGGTATTTGTGATTTGCCATTTGAAGTCTTCACTATTGTTCCTGGAGCCATAAGGTCCACCATTGTTTTGTGCAGTTTTTGTTCGTCCATCGTACCAGTAATCATTGCGCGATTGTCTCCAGGAGTAACTTCCGGCAGTACGAAACGTTAGATCTTTAAATAGATCAACTTCCAGACCTCCATTACCCATGAATAATCTCGACCGCCTGGTGTTGGTGACCGCATCATTGGTAATGAGAGGATTGAAAACGTCAAATTGAGAGCTGTAATCAAGCATGTCTTCGCTGATATCAGTTCCAATCAGTTGTTCGTTGGTAAATCGCCTTCCGCCTGTTACCGGTTGGAGAATGGTCATTTTCAAAGCGCCAGCCAGCGAACCGCCTCCTTCAATTTTAGTGTCCTGGAAGTTAGCATTGAAATCTCCCCGAACGCCTTTCAAGAGTTCATGGTTAATCTTAATACGAACTCCGTTTTTATTGTAACCGTGTTTTGCCATGATCCCCTCCTGGCCGGTGTTGTTATAACTGAGCATGAATTTTGTTTTCTCAGAGCCGCCGCTGATGTTGAGGTTATGGTTCTGGCTTACTGCTGAACCGCCAAAAACCAGGTCCTGCCAATCTATTCCCTGGACTGAGCCGTACTCGTTCTGGATTCGGGTTTGTGCTCCGGAATAAAAATCCGGGGCACTGAAATCGCCACCAAAATAGGAAGCCCAGTTTTCTTCATTGCCGGCCAGTGTCTGAAGTTCATATTGATATTTTGTATAATCAAGAACATTGAGTATAGGAAGCTTGGCACCTAATTTTTCAACCCCAACATAGGTGTTGTAAGTCGCCACTGTCTGTCCTGTTTTGGCACTTTTTGTGGTGATCAAAACCACGCCATTGGAACCGCGTGAACCATAGATCGCCGTAGCGGAAGCGTCTTTCATCACGTCAATGCTTTCAATATCGTTGATGTCTACGTTGGTTAGGGCATTCTCCATGATGAATCCGTCGACGATATACAAAGGTGCCGTGCTTCCGGTGATGGATGTTCCGCCTCTTATTGTAATATTGATTCCCGCACCAGGTGCCCCGCTTTGGGTAACGACGCTTACCCCGGCAGCTTTGCCGGTCAGCGCCTGCGCTGCAGTGGTGACAGGTGCGAGTGTTAGTTCATCGCCGCCGACAGACACGGATGAACCTGTGAGTTCTTTTCGTTTAACTTTCGCATAACCGATGGCAACCACCTCATCCAGCGTATTTATTTCCGTCTCCAGGAAAACATTCAGGGTTTGTGAAGTGGTTATAACTGCTTCATAGGGAAGAAACCCAAGTGATCTGAAAGTTAAAGTAACGAGATCCTTCCCCGGAATCCTTATACTAAATGCGCCTGAACCGTCGGTCTGTGTTTTTTGGCTTAGTCCTTTTGCGGTTACCGTCACCCCTGGGATGGGTTCACCCGTCTTCTCTTTAACAATGCCCGAAATGACCCTGTCCTGGCCTATCGCTGCATGAACAAAGCAAAACAGGGAAAGAAAGATTAGTAGATTAATTTTTATCATAATTTACAGGTTTTTGGCAATCAGGCCCAAAACAAAAATGAACTGCGAAAACTGTACGGAAATAAAGATTACGGTGGCACCAGCCGGAAATCGGCTTGTTTCCATTCATACGGAAGATACAATCTCAGTAAAGTTCGAAGTGAATTTTCGGGCTATGGTTGCTTGTTTGGTTTAATATTTGGTTATTGTTTAATACAAATCTATCAGGAATGTGGTATTTCAACTTTCAAAAATTGACGTAATACTTTAAATAATTGACATTGCAGCGCATTTAACGGCGTCTTCTAATCATTACTAAGCTTCATATCCTTCACTATTTTCTTTTATCTTTTTGAGATAGGAGGATGGAGATATTTTATACTTTTCTTTGAAGCAGGTACTAAAATAAGGCAGGCTATTGAAGCCCGACAGGTAACCAATTTCAGATACATTCTGAGTGCCACTATCCAGCAGTTGTTTACTGCGTTGCAAACGCATGTCCCGCACCAGTTCGACCGGGCTTAATGAAGTCAGACTTTTCAATTTTTTATAAAATGTGGTACGCCCCATGCCAATACCCGCTGCTACATTGTCGATGTTAAATTCAGGATTGGTCATCCCTTGTTCTACGATTTTGATGGTCTCCTTCAAAAAAGCTTCATCTTTGGAGGTGATCACTATTTCTTCTGGACCCAGGTTTAGGACTTTTTTACCAAATGCTCCGGAAAGCTGTTCAAACAACTTTTTTCTGGAACTGATGAGGTTCTCCACCGAAGCCAGCAGGTAATTGGTGTGGAATGGCTTGGTGATGTAAAGATCAGCACCATATTTAAGTCCTTCGATCTGACTTTCTACAGACGATTTTGCAGTGAGCAGAATAACCGGGATATGGCTGGTTCTGATGTCGTTTTTCAATTGGTCTAACATTTGGATCCCATCCATATTGGGCATCATCACATCGCTAATGATCAGATCGGGGAGTAAATCGATCGCAGATTCCAAACCTTCCCTTCCATCCGCTGCGCTTTTTATCCGATAGATCCCTTTCAGTTTAACGGCTAAAAAATGCCGCAGTTCCGGGTTATCTTCCACAATCAGGATTTGCGGACCATTTACTTCTGTGGTTTGATCAGCTGAAGACGCTGTAACCTTCTCAGTTGTTTCGGATCCGATAAATTCGCTGGTGCGTGGCACATAGTCCATTTTCACTTCAGTTGCACTAAAATGAGCCTTGCCTGATTTCAATTCCAAAACGAAGGTCATGCCACCGAGGGGGTTGTTTTGTGCCCAAAGCTTGCCATGATGACTGATGGCGAGGTCGCGGGCCAGCGCCAACCCGATTCCGGTTCCTTTTAAGTGCTTTTCACCGGGCATGTTCCCTTCATAATAAATTTCAAAGATCTCTTCCAATTGATCTGCGGAAATGCCCTTACCTTCATCGATTATTTTCAACTCAATATCGTTTTCACCTTGTGCATAATTTAATTGCACATGAATAGATCTATGCTCAGGTGTAAACTTAAAAGCATTGGAAAGCAGGTTATAAATGATGATATCGATCTTTTCTTCATCTACCCAGGCAATGATCTGCTTGCTGGAAGAGCTTACGTTGAAATGAATGCCCTTGGCATCTGCCATCCCTGAAAAATGGCTGCAGATCTCCTGTACCAATACCAGCAGATCCACTTCTGCGATATTGAGCTGCATCTTGCCGCTTTGAATTTTCCTGAAATCAAGCAACTGATTGATGAAGCGGATCATGCGATTTGCATTTTGGTTGACAATATTCAGGTATTCTGTTCCCTTGGCAGACAAAGATTCATTCCGCGAAATCTCTTCAAGCGGGCTAACGATCAACGTTAACGGGGTCCTCAATTCATGTGATATATTCGTAAAAAATGAGAGTTTAACTTCAGTTAACTTTTGCTCAACAAGTACTTTGTTCCTCAACCTGATCATCGTAACAATGATTCTCCTGGAAACCAGGACAATGACAACTGCCAATATAAAATATAGAAGATAGGCCCAGTAAGTTTGGTAGAACGGCGGCATTACAATGATCCGAAGCGTTTTCTGCGGCACTTCTGTAAACAGGTCAATGTTAGTGGCTTTCACTTTAAAAACATATTCCCCCGGTGGAATATTGGTATAGGTGGCTCTTCGCTGATCACTCACCTGATGCCAGATCCTGTCGAAGCCTTCAAGTTTATACGCATAGGTGATTTTGTTGACCCGATAATCAAGAGCAGCATAATCAATACTGATTACATTCTGATCGTGTTTCAAAACCAACTCTTCGGTTTCATTGATCGCATATTTCAAAGGTGAGCCCTGGACACCAGGAAGAACATTTTTATAGTATAACTGGATATTTGTAAGCGCCATTTTTGCATGGCTCTTTCGGTCTGCGATCTTGCGGGGATCGAATGAAATGTATCCATCTAAACATCCGAAGTACAAATGGCCATCGCCCGAGGTAAAAGTACTGGCTTCGGAGAAACCGGCATTAGGCAGACCATCGTAGGAATCGTAATTTTTGAAGGTTTCATTTGTAGGATTGAACCTCGACAAACCGCCTTCTGTAGCAATCCAAATGTTGTTTTCCTGATCGCCCGTTATGCCCAGTACCACATCATTTGACAAGCCATCTTCAGTTGTAAACACTTTAAACCTAAGGTTTGATATCCTATTTTTATCTTGTATGACCTTATTGAGCCCGCCGCCAAATGTACCAACCCACATTTGTCCGCCTTTGTCTTTATAGATGTACTGTACACTGTTGTTTCCAAGGCTGGCGCGATCACCACGGATTTTATTGTATTTATGATAAGTATAATTATGCTGCTCTACTGAATTCGGATCAAATATCAGAAGACCATTGCTGGTTGCTACCCAGATCCTGCCTTGATTATCCTCATTCAGATGCCGGATCACATTGGCCCAGGAAAATGGATAATTATGAAAAGTGTTTGCATAGTTTCGAAATCCGACTTTGCCTCCAAAAGTTGTCAATAGGTTTAATCCTCCTCCGAGTGTTCCAACCCAGATTCTTCCCTTCCGGTCTTCAAGTACCGTATAAACCATATCGCTGCTCAGACTATTCGGATCTTTTACATCGTTCCGATAATTACTCAGCGAGTAGTTAGCACTTTCCGCATCTACAGGGCTTGCCTTGTACAAGCCATTACCCTTCGTCCCCAGCCACACATTCCCTTTACTGTCTTCCAAAATGCTATAGACATTTCCAAGCATTCCGTTGGAGTTAACAAATACTGATACAGGTTTACCATCTTTAGTTACGTGAACTTTCCTGTCTTTGGTACAGATCCATAATCGCCCCTTTGAATCTTTCATCATCGACCTGACATCATTTGCTGTGCGATTTGGGGGGTTGGCTGATATCTTCCGGTAATTGAACTTATCGGTAATAGACACTACTTTGTTGATTCCCCCGTCTTTAGCACTCAACCACATGACGCCGCTTTTATCGATGAGTAAACTGGTGATAAAATTAGAGAACCGTTGATCCTTAGCGCCGGGACGATCGTGAAAATAGTCTATGCTGTCACTGATCGGATTATAATAGCCGAACCCGCCGCCTTTCATACTCGCCCACAACAGCCCATTTGCATCTGTAAGCACCTGGAAATCCCGGCTTGGGCTGAGGATATCACTTTTTTGCATAAAATGTTTGAAGTTACCAGATTGGGGATCATATTTTATCACGCCAGATTCTTTTGGTTCAATCCAGATCAGCCCCATTTTATCCTCGTATAAAGCATAGTAGGTATCGTTGCTTTTCAAGCCAGAATAGGAAGGTTTAAAGCTGATGGGGTTTATGGTGATGAGCCCTTTACCCGAAGTAGAAACATATATTTCACCTGTAGTTGAACTACAGATCGCATTTAACCGGACGCCCTTACAAATTTGTTTTACATCAAACTGCTTGTTCTTGAGATGATAGGTGAGTAAGTGTCCATCTGCAGTTCCAAAATACAGAAAGTCTTTGTTCTTTGTATAACAAGTAAACGAGTATGTCGACAATAGTTTGGTCACTTCCTGTTGAAATGCTACCTTCAAATAACTGCGATTTTGCGTCAATTGCAAACAGCTGAGCCCACCTTCTGTCCCTACCCAAACCCTGTTGCCTTCCTTGTGGAGAAAGCTGACCGTATTCCCAGGAAGGGCAAATGCTGCGGGCCTGCCCTTTGCGTAGTAATTGATGACGGGTGCGTCCGAAGCCTTGTTTCTTGCATGTAACAGCCCCTGATTTTCTGTTAATAACCAGACCCCATCTTTAGCATCGGGTATGACCTGATCAATCATCAACGCTTTAAAAAGATGACTATATTTCCCATCCGATACGGGTAAGAACTGCTCTGTTTTTTTGTTAAAGCGATAGATCTTATTGTCGTATGTCTTGATCCATAAAAATGCGGCTTTGTCTTCAACAATGGACCTGATCTTGTTGCTTCTCAAATTAGAGCTGTCACCTGGTCGGCTTTTATAGACAACAAAATTGTGTCCGTCAAACCGGTTGATCCCATCAAATGTACCAAACCACATGAATCCGTCGCGGTCGCGTGTAATACATAACACGCCGTCATGCGATAGTCCGTCTTGCGTAGCGTAACGGGTAATGTTGCTGTTCAGCTGTGCCACTCCGGACGTAAACTGCAGCAGGAATACCACCAATAGACTCATTTGGATGATCCGTGAACAATTTTTCGTTTTGGTCTGTAAGGTGTGCATTTGCAGGCGTTTTGATTTGAATGCGCTTACCGCAATAACGTTAGGCCCATTAACCCAATCACCACATCGTTACACAAGGTGGATAAGGTCAGCTTTGCCATTGTTTTAGCGGGATCTAATTTGATGCCCAAAGCAGTTGCAGCACCTCCATCTATCCCTTTTCCATTCCACATTTCAGCTTCAGCGGAAGGTACTATTTTGCCGGTCTTCAGATGGATGCGCAGGGGTCTGGGCGCGCCCGAATCAAAGGCAAATCCATCTAGATACAGATCTTTTTCAATGGGCCACCAGTTCTCTGGATTCCTGAGCGGCAATTTGGTAATGGTACCGTCAGTATAATGAATAGCGATCATGCCATTGTCCATTCTACTTTGCATCGGGTTGGTAGATCCAGCCATTAAAAAAAAGGCCGCGGAAGCCTTCCCCGATAATGGGATCTCAACATTTTGAGGATAATTATCCCATTGAGTAGTAAATACAATGTTGTCTGATTGTGGTTCACCAGGTGTTCTAAACACAATTCCGGAAGGCAGAACGAATTTATTCTTACTTCCTGCGAGTTTCCTCAATCCGGCGTCATCAATTTCCGGTTTTGCTTTTGGATGAGGCCAGTCGCCAATCCCTTGTACCGGTAACTGGAGGGTGGTTGTTTTTGGTCGCGGCGACAAGTACTTATTTTCAAAGATCTGGGTCACTTTATCGTTGAAGTAGGCACGAAGGTCTATGGGCTCAATTTTTCCCTGAGGCCAGTTTCCGGCACTTAGATCCAGGAATAGAGAAGGACCTTCTTTCGTTTTCAATTCGAAGCACAAGGGGTACCAATAACTAAAGCTATCCATTTTCAACTGAACAAAAACGGTGCGGTTACCTTTTTCTCCGGTTATTTGAGCTGTTAGCTTTCCAGCAGAAAAACTTGGTTGGCTCAATACATTTTGAGGATCGTATAGCTTTGTGATTGCAGCATCTCTAAATTCTGTTTTCAATAGCTCTCCTTGAAGGTATACATTCTTCAGCTCAGGTCTAACTGAAAGTTTTCCCTCCCAGGCCACTTCAACAACGTAACGGTCGGCCGACTGATGTTCTATTTCTATCTGCGGAACTCCAATTGCGGAGGATATATTTATCCAGTTAACAACTTTCCCATTTACTTTTACGAACTTTAAGGAAGCACCATTAACATTGATCCGCATTTTTAACTTCAATTCCTTTTGAAATTGAGGAACCAATACGTAGGTATCAAGGTCGCCCTTTCTTTCAAAAGAAAAGCTGATATCTGGAATATTCAATCTGGCATGGTTCCATGCCTGCGGCAATCCTGGCCGGATCAGTAGTGTTCCATTTAAGGCATCCGGCACAATCCCAAACAGGCCCTCTACAAGTGCTCGTGAGTTGATCCCGACAGGATCGCCAAAATCCCTGTAGGCTTCTCCACGGTTTGCATCATAGTGAGAGATCTGCACGAAGTTGCCAGGACTTCCCCCCATATACATACTGCTTAAAATCTCGCTTTTCCAAAGTTTGAACGCCTCTTCTACGCGCCCTGCCTGCCAGTTGGCCAGGGCAGTATGTGTAGATTCGGCGAGAACTACGTTATTGAGCGACCACTCATAGGGCATCCAGTTGGTTGTAGAAATAGTATAGTATCCCTCATCTTTGATATTACTTCCACGCAGGGGGATATGTGGCAATTCTGTATCCACATAACGTAAACTCTGCCATGCTTGAAATGGATCTGGCACCTCTGAATCTATACTATGATAAATTGTCCAGAGTCCCGCAGCAGGATGAAGTTGTTTAAGGCCCAACCCATCTTTATATTCTGCAAACGATCCTTTAGAGGGCATCCAAAGCTGGGCATTCATGGCCTTTAAAATTTTACCAGCTTCGTCTTGATAGATCTTTCCATCTTCATTCAATAATCTGGCAATTTTTGAAGCCACATGGTTTGACCGGTAATTATATGCAGATGAGTGCGTAACACCGCCGCCGCTGTATTGCAAGGCATCACTTGCCCAGATTGCTGCATATGCATCGTATAGACCGTCATTATCCGGGTCGAAAGTGCGCTTTTCCCAGGCAAGATGCCGCTTCAATACCGGCCACATTTCCTTTACAAATTGCAGGTCACCCGTCCAGTTGAAATGCCATAACAATTGGTCGATAAAAACAAGGTTCATATCGTAATGATGTGGCCTGATCGACTTTCCATTCGGTTCCCGGCTGATATAGCCATTGCTAAACATCGCTGTACCCATCTCTTCCTTAGATCTGGCCAGGTTCAAGGCAGTGTCCGCGACTACCGGGCCATCTGGGGGACTCAAAACCTGTGACCTGGCATAGGCAGTAAAGTGTGTTCTTGCACGGTCATGCCAGCCCAGTGGATCGGCAGTATAGGCGCCTCGCCAACCGTTCAACCGCATTCGCCAGCCGACTGCACCGTGCATGTAGGAAGGATCTTCCCAAATTCCATTTGAGGCCATGCTTAACGCCCCGCCCAAGGTATTCATGTAAGCATCCGGCGTGTGTATTTGAATCCGTTCGGCAAGCACCTTACGGACCAATTCAGCGTGTTTAAATTCGGCAACTGCGCTCATATTTTTCTCTGTCGCGCTTTCGGGGTTCCTGATCAAAAAATAAAGATCTTTGCCATTTTTTGCCTTTTCTTTTCCAGTTATCACAGGATGTTCTCCAACAGTAGATTGATCCAAATCGGCAGGATGCTTTTGGTGGTTAGCATTTTTAAGTTCTAAGTTTACTGATGGAAAGCAACCTGACAACAACTTGCCTTTACCATAAGCAAGTGTAAAAGTACTATCGTTAATTTGATAAACATTGCCTTCACAGTTTTCGGGTTTAAGATAGAATACGGACTCCGGGTCGGGGCCCATGTCGCCACTGCGACTAAAGTTCTTTCCGCTCGCTCCTCCAAAGGCCCAGAACAGGGTTACTTCTTGGTTTAGCTTTTCAAATCTGGCCTTCAACACCATACCTTCCGAAGTGCCTAAGGCAAGTACCTCCAAATGAAGAATTCCTTCTCCCAGCATTGGATCTTTGATCTCATAGATCATAGCGCCTGCACGGTATTTCGCCACGATATTTTCAGCTGCAATCAGCCATTTACTTTCAGGGCCAACCATCAATCCAAACTTTAGATTGCCGCCCATTCCCGGCATGTACATCGCAAATTCAGGAAGGTCTCCCGCCTCTACGCGAAATGCCGTATTTGTACCGTAAAGCGCACGGGTAAAGCGCCTGTTTCCATTTTTTATGACAAAATCTGTTCCTTCAGGGTGATACCTTAGGCTACGCTGTTCATTGTGCCAATTTCCCGGACTTAGCCTGGGCGGATAAAGTTCCTGTGCAAAAACAGAAGGCAAACAAAATAAGAGAACGAAGAATAAGCAACGTAATCCTTTCTTTCGTAACAGTGAATGAGGACTAATCATACAAGATATATTTGGTTTGGCATTGAGCATCGCCTTAAACTATGAAGAATGCTTATCCCTAACATAAGGACTATTATACACTTTGGCATCCTGTAGTATCCTGTAGCGTCCTGTCATTTACTTCAATACCAATTTGCAGCCAACCACTGCCCCCGCCACAAGGAACATTCCTTTTTTCCAAAAAAAATTACCTTCTCCGAGGAGCATAGGAATTTTTGCCTTTCTTCAAGGCAAAAGATTCCCGCGATGAGGAAACCAATCCTTTTCCAAAAAAATTACCTTCTCCGAGGAGCATAGGAACTTTTG
>JAPSHM010000124.1 GCA_031179845.1 Pedobacter sp. | reverse complement strand
AACTTCTTTTTTCCGGTTACAGGCATCACTGCAAACTGACCATAATCATTCATCCATGGAGATGGCTGATGCGTCTGCTTAAACCCTCGGATCTTGTCAGCATCGTAGGTATAAGCCCAACCATCGCCCATCTTACCAGTTTGTGGAGTCCAGAAATTCATCCCCCAAGGCACAGCAATGGTAGGATAGGTATTTCCATTTGATAGAGCCGGTTTACTGGCAGTTCCCATCAATGGATTGATCCATTCAACAGGATCTGCGAGTTTTCCTACTGTTTGCGCAAACAAACCAGTAGATGCAAAAAGCAGCGAAGCAGTTAAAAATTGTCTGATCATATTTTTAGGTTTTCTTTGTGATTGTCATAACGTAAATTACTTTAGAACCGCTGCTACCTCATTCCAACAACTAGCGGCACCGATCAAAGAAGCGTCTTCTTTCAATTCTGCTATCTTAATTTTTGTAGTCACTCCGGCGGCATCCAATGTTGCCATTAAATAAGACATGAAACATGTCTGGGCATTAGAAATGTTTCCGCCCAAAACGATCACATCAGCAGGTTTTGTCTGAAGCAATTCAATGATAAATTGTCCCAGGTTGGTACCAAATTCTTCAAATATTTGTTGCGTAGGCTGTTCATGGCACTCGGAGAGGTTAAGCTCCTTTACACCCGCTATCCGCTTACCTGAAAGTTCGAAGTACCGTCTGGTAAACCACCGGGTCGACAGGTAATCTTCAGCAATACCGTTTTTAAACTTTGTATCCCAAAGTGCGGCATCTTTAGCTTTTCCACCCTCGCAGAATGCAGCACCTAGCCCGGTGCCAAGCGTAAGTCCAATTGACCGATCGAAACCCGCAGCAGCACCGCCAAACACTTCACCCTGTAAAAAACCGGCAGCGTCATTTATAAATCTGATCCCATCCTGACTAATATTTAAACGGGAAGCTAACGCTGTCTTGATGTTCACTTCATACAAGGTTTTAAATTTATCCTGGTCTTTGATCAATGAAATGCCCCGATCATAATCAAATGGGCCTGGCATTGCTATTCCGATTATTTTCTCGGAAACGGTCACAGCACTAAAAGACGCTTGGATTACGCTGCACCAATGATCCAGAATGACTTCCGCAGGAGCCTCTGAATCTACATGTATACGCTGCCGGGAACTTTGCAGCAGCGACCCTTTGGTTAAATCTACCAAAGCAGTTGTAATATGAGAGCCGCCAATATCAACACCTAGTACAATAGGGTTCTTCATTCGTTTATCGTTCTAATAATTTCAGTGTAATTAAGCTTTTAAAAGTTCCGGTGTCTCCTGATAAGTTCTCCATAGCAGCTCTCCGAAAAGTGTGTTAGACCAGGCGAACCAGGCCCGGGTGAACTTTGCAGGATTATCCTTATGAAAACCCTCATGCATAAAACCCGTTCCACCATGGGTTTGCTGTAAGCTCTGTATACACTTCTTAATTTCCTCTTTGTCGTTTGACGTCAATCCCCTCATCGTGATGCTCATCGGCCAGATCATATCCTGTCCAACGTGAGGCCCTCCTATTCCTTCAGCTGCTGTCCCTTTGTAGAAATATGGATTATCGGTAGACAGGACAAAATTTCTAGTATTTTGATAGATCTCGTCCGTCTGTGATACAGATCCTAAATAAGGAAGAGCAAGTAAACTCGGCACATTCGCATCGTCCATCAAATACGCACTACCAAAGCCATCGACTTCAAAAGCATATATTTTTCCGTACTTCGGATGGTTTACAATTCCGTGTTTTTGAATCGCTGCATCAACCTCTGCTGCCAATGAAAGCAGGTCTTGTGACAGCGCGTTATCATTGAAGATAGTCTTCACCATTTCAGCAGCCTGCTGCAAGGAAGTTACAGCAAAGAAGTTTGAAGGAATCAGAAATTGAAAAATTGTTGCATCATCGCTGGGCCTGAACGCAGAGCAGATCAAGCCAACAGGGTTAACCGGGAAACCATAACCTTCCATAGGTTGAGTATCTGTCGCCTTTTCGGTTTTCCTTCTAAAATGGTAAGGTCCATGATCGGTTTTACGCTGCTGCTCTTTGAAGGTTTTCAGGGTCAATTCGATCCCTTTCTTCCAGCTACTAGTGAAGATCGACTGATCGCCGGTTTTTTTCCAGTAATGGAACGCCAAACGTACCGGGTAACAGAGCGAATCTATTTCCCATTTGCGTTCATGGATGCCAGGGAGCATTGTGGTTTCATCGGTTTGCCACTCTCCAACTTTATTTGGATCCCCATAGAAAGCATTCGCATATGGATCTTTCAGAATACATTTGGTCTGATGAGAGATCACACCAGCTATTAATTTCTTTAAGGCAGCATCCTCATTTACAAATTGCAAATACGGCCAGACCTGAGCAGAGCTGTCCCTTAACCACATTGCATCAATATCACCTGTGATCACATAAGTATCTGGTTGTCCGTTTTCTTCTTTATAATATACTGTTGTATCCAGGGTATTTGGGAAGCAATTTTCAAAAAGCCAATTCAACTCTGGATTTTTAACCTTTGAATGGAAGGTTTTGATTGCAGCATCGACAGCCTTGCTCCGAAAATGCCTTTTCCCGGCTGCAACTCTCACAACCGGAAAGTCCGGCGCGGCTGCAAATGACATATTTGAGGCGAGCATTCCAGCTCCCAAAATACTAGTATTCTTTAAAAATGTTCTCCTTTTCATAAAAACTTAGTGCTATTAAGTTTGGGTATAATTTGACCCATATTTGGTTATTTAAACTTAAACTATTTGTTAGCGGCGTTGCAAAACGCAACTAAAACGTTTTACTAATATCAAAAATGAATTGGACATTTCCAATTCTGTGTGTGAAAAAATTATTCGGATCGGTCAATAAGCCGTGAAGAAAGAATCACTTTTTGTACAGGGTGCTTTCCTTTGGCGGACAATTGTTGAAAGATCAATCGGACGATATTCTCTGCAATTTCTTCGAGCGGCTGCTCTACAGCGGAAATTTCAGGGGTATGTAGTTTAAAAACTTCACCATCATCATAAGCGATCACCTTGAAATCTTTGTCTATTTTCCTGTTCATCTTTTTCAAAGCAATTAGTCCGCTGACCGCCAAATAATTTGTGGCAAATAAGGTCGCATCAATTTCTGGATATGCTTTAAAAAATTGGGTAAGTTGATCTACGGTTAGTGCTTTATTTTGATTGAATGGAATTTTTAGGACTAGCTCAGGCCGAAAACTAACTGGCCCGTCTTCAATACTTTGAACGTATCCAGCGTACCTATCAGTGATTTGCTCAACGGAAAGGTCGACCGTCACCAATGCTACGTTTCTTTTATTTTGCTGCAAAAAATGGGTTGTAGCCTCATAAGACGCCTTAAAATGATCAACACCCACATAACTTGCATCAAGTCCAGGCAAATAACGGTCAAACAACACAACCGGCTTCTTTTCATCCAGTAAGCCTTGAATTTCCTTTTCAGTCCCTGCGATCGGCGAGATGATATACGCATCTACCTGTCTTGATTTGAGCAGGTCGATCAGTGCCTTTGCCTTAACCGGATCGTTTTCGGTACTGGAATAAAAGATCTTATAATCTTTTTGGTATGCCTTATCTTCAATCAGCCTCGCTACTCCTGCAAAGAACGGATTCGAGATATCTTCAACAATCAAGCCGATGATCTTTGAATTACCGGTACGCAAACTTCTGGCCACCTGGTTCGGTGTATAACCATCTTCCTTAATGATCTTTTCAACTTTTTCGATCACAGCGGCGCTGATGTTTTTTTCAATCGCTTTATTATTTATAATAAAGGATACAGTAGTAATGGAGACATTCGCTTTTTTTGCGATGTCTTTTATGGAAAGTGCTTTTTCTGACATATGCTCAACTCAAAGCTATAGATTATTTGGCAATATGTCATTTAATCTCAAATTGATATGTTCCAGCATGGATATGAATTTTCTTATTTACCATTTTTCCGTTTTCAAATGCTTGTTTTCCATTACTCAATGGAAAAGTAATTGTAGCAGTAGAATTCGCCGGAATACTAACGTTATAAATCACGCGATTCATAGTTCTTTTCCAGGATGAACTTATTTTACCGTATGGCCCGTCATGCTGAGCTGAGAAATGATCTAATCCTGATACAAAGTTAGGCTTTAACACCACATTTTTAAATCCGGGCTGCAGTTCATCTGGATAGATCCCTCCCAAGCCCTTGAAAAACCAGCCACCAATTTCACCAAACATCATATGGTTTAGGGAGATATCCTGCTTCGCTTTGATATCCCAGTTTTCATAGAGCGTAGTGGCGCCATTAACAATCCACCATCCCCAGGATGGATAGGTATCCTGAGCGGCAAGCTTATAGGCTGTTTCGGCCTGACCATTTTCGCTTAGGGCGTTGAGTATCGCTTTTGCACCAAGTACGCCTACATCCAAATGCATCTCATCCGCAGCTACTCTTTTAGCAAGATTCTCCGCCAGATCAGCTTTCAGCTCATCGGGCACTAATCCCCATTGTAGCGGCATACTCAGTTCAGTTTGCACTCCGGATGCATAAATAGCCGTGGTCGTGTTCAAATATTTGTTATTGATAGCTTGTTTAATCTTTTTTGCAAGAGTATCATAATACCGGTAATCAGCTGTTTTACCAAATATCTTTGCCGCTTTTGCCAGTATACACACATCGACATAGTAATACACTGAAGATGTGAATTCAAGTGAAGAAGTTGATTTGACTGGTACCCAGTCGCCCCTGCCAAAGGTAGTCAGACCATCTGGACTAATTTGTTCTACATAATTCACATAATTTCTTATGCTGTTGTAGCTGTCGCTCAACAATTTGTCGTCGCCATAATACAAGTAAATGTTCCAGGGAATAATAGCAATTGTACTCGTCCAGTCTGTCCCGTTAGCTGTGCCGTACCCCCATCCTCCGGTCGGAATGATATCGGGGAGCACTCCATTCGGTTGTTGCTCGTCCCTATGATCAGCCAGCCATTTTTCGTAAATTGTAATGCCATCAAAATTAAATAAGCCTGTCTCTATTGCAAAATGTCCGTCACCAGTCCAGCCGTTTTTCTCCCGCTGCGGACAATCAGTAGGATAACCCATTAGATTTGACAGATAAGAATTATTGGTTGCCCACCACAACCTGTCGATCAATGCATTCGACGAGCTAATTTTTCCCGTAGGCGCAACATCACTATGCATAAAATAAGCGGTAATGCTTTCCCTATTCAGGATAAGCGGTTTATTGCTTGTCACCTCTACATACTGAAAGCCTTTATAATTGAATTTGGGCATGAACTCCAATTCACCTTTACCTGATAAGGTGATCACATCGGTCTGAAATGGGTCGCTACCGTCTTTAGGACGGTAGTATACATCAATATTAGAAAGGTCAACTCTTCCACTTTCAGACAAGCGCTCTCCATGCTTCAAACGGATTACTGTGCCTTCTGAGCCAGTTACTCTGAGCTTTGTTACTCCGGAAAAGTTTCGGCCAAAATCGACAACGTAGGTGGTATCATTGAACTTCCGTATGGTTTTTACGGGAATCTCTTCGACATTACGTATGGGCTGTAGCGTTTGGCTTACAATGTTAGCCGAAGCTGCACTCCGCAGGACAACCGGATTCCAATTCTGATCATCGAAATTGACGGTGTTCCATCCCGCTTGTTCTTTTCGTGCATCATAATGCTCTCCAGTGTAAATGCTATTCAGTGTAATCGGACTCAAACTTGTCTTCCAGTCGTTACCGGATGTTACAGTATGCGATGTTCCATCTTCATATATGATTCTTAAATCAAGACAAAAAGCAGGTCTAGCCCTCCATGGTGCCTTATCAAAGTTCCATACAGCGTTCGACTGATGATTATACCATCCATTTCCTAACAATACCCCTACAGCATTTTTACCTTGCTGAAGCTGGGCGGTAACATCATATGATACATATAAGTTCCGTCTATCAAACCGCGTATACATAGGATCCAACCTATGATTTCCAACTTTTTTCCCATTAAGATATAACTCAAATAATCCAGCAGCAACGATATATGCCCTTGCGGATTTGATTTTCTTTATAGGTTGGAAAACTTTTCTGAAATACGGGGCAGGGCGGGTATGAATATCATTCTGATCACTAATCCACGTTCCTTTCCAATTTTCCATACCATCATTCCGGTTTCAAAACTATTCACCGCTGCAGACTGGGTTTCCTTTCCCTTATGATCCCAAAGCTGAACGGACCAATAATACTTAGTGAAAGGTTTTAGTGGCTTACCATTAAATAAAACAAGATTTTTTTCAGAAATAACTTTCCCGGATTCCCAAATGCTTCCCTGATGTTGATACACCATTGCCGAATCTTCTCCTATCCAAATCTGATAAGCAGTTTGCTTTGCCCCCTGGCGCAGATCTGATAGCATCCAGGATAACCTTGGACTGCTAACATCTATGCCTAGTGGATTAACAAGGTGTTCGCATTTCAGTGCAATTGGTCTAACGTTAGCCGCATGAACACTTACAGTAAGAAACATAAAGAAGGAAAAAAAAAATTTCATACTTGCTAAAATATGTTTTTTTCACCATTTGCGAAACGTAGATTAGTGATAATCTGACATATAAAGCATCACCGGGTTTGTAATTAAACTTGAAACCCGGTGATGTTCTAAATTAGAGAATATAATGGAACGAAAACCACTCGTCCTTTTCTGCATTGTAATCGGTTCCAAACCAAATCCCTTTCGTTGCTTCTTTTCCTGGGAAGGCCTTCACCACTTTGAAGGTAGGTTTTACAGGGCTCATCCAGTTGCCTGGATTTTGGATCAAAAGATTACCGACAAGCGATACCTCATTCGTTGATTCATTAATGGTAAATGTACCGTTGCTAAGTATTCCATTCTGGCTCCGGGTGTATTTCTGGCCACCAAGTTTATTAAACAAGATCCAGGAATCTGCAGCTACTGCATCCCAGGAATCATTCCATCCCCAGTCTCTTGAGTCGGCATGCGATTTAGTCCATCCCTTCCCTTTTCCAATCCAATCTATCGGATTTCCAGCGGCATCTAATTTCCATAACCTGCCCGATCCTGTGCCCGTAAGCATGTTCAACAATTCGCCGGTTTTGAAAGTCGGATCAAATCCTTCATCAGGACCAGTTACAGGAGGCACATATTCCTCCGCGAATTTTTTTGAAATAAAGTTATAAGTGATCATCGCCGCACCTTCACCGTCTACGTCTCTATCCCTGATCACGCCCAACTGCATAGTATTTTCATCCAGTGACAGAATCTTATAGGTAGTCCAGTTGCTGATCCCCGTTATTCCATTCTTTGCTGGCTTATACCCTCTTAAAATGGAAGCGTTATTGATTGTCAGTATTTTTGCACCTACATTCAGATAATATGTCCCATTTTGGGTGATACCATTTTCCATCAATTTAACGGCTTTGAAGGCTGCAGTACCTTTCAATCCAAAGGTCATTACGCCATGATCACCGTTGATCATCAAATTCGGATAAATATCCGTTAGGCCAGGTCCCCATGTCCAGCAATCTCCACCGTAACATCCTGTAGGGAAAACACCATCTTGCCAGGAGTTACCAGCTTTGAGCCAGCCGATATTTACACCCCAATAAGTTAGCGGACCATTGAAATAGATACCATCCTCATCCAAGATCCATTCTTTTTCGTTCCCAACTCCACCAGAAAGTGCGGTCCATAATGGATCGTTTACATAATTTAGGTTATCCTGCGTTACCTTCACCACTAGCGAGTCCATTTTAACGACTGTACCACCGGTAACAGCTGAAAATTTAATGACATAGTCGCCCGCAAAAGCAAATCTAACCGTATCTGTCATCCTGGTCGAAGTTCCAGTCTGGTAGTCCCACATAGATAGACTTTGCGGGGTAAGATTTTTTAGAATCACAGTATTCCCACCGGCATCTGCATTAAGGTCTTGTGTAATCGAGTATTTAATCTCCGATTTGTCGAGCACCTGTCCAATATGGTGTTCATCTTTTTTGCATGCAAAGAACAGCATAGGCAGCACCAGCATTGCAAACAGTTTTTTATATAGTTTCATTTCTTCTATTGTTAATATAAATGACCAATTACCAACCTGCATTTTGTTTCAAAACGCCTGCTGCCAAATCTATTTGCGTATAAGGGATTTGCTGCAAGCCTTTAGTAGCAATAATATTTGTTGCAATTATCCTTTTTTGGGCACTATTACCTCCATTTAAGACGGTGGTGGTTTCTGCAATTTCCTGCGCGGCTTTATTTATCCCCTGGCGCAACAAATCATAATATCGGATTCCTTCAAATGCGAATTCAAGTCTGCGCTCCCTCATAATCGTCTCCTGACTTGCCACCAATGGTGTAAATGCTGCTTTATAAGCACGTTCTCTCACTGTATTGAAATACGTCTGTGCATTTCCACTGCCGAGTTCGGCCGCCATGAGCAATACATCTGCGTATCGGATCGCCACATAATCTTGAAACTGCCCGATTTGAAAATTGGGATTACCATGAGTCTCTGGCAACGGTTTCCCATCGGCTCCGATCATCGGACTATATTTTTTCACATAATAGCCGGTATACTCTCTTTGACCTTTTTGACTGGTCAGGTTTAATTTCTCATCGACAATTGATATGATTGATCCAGCCCTTCTCGTGTCGGACGGCAGATAGGCACTCCACAATTTAGGGTTGACTGTTGCCGCACCCCAGCCTGTTCCATATGGAAAAAAGGCCTGGTCGCGAATGCCTGTCATTACCATCCAGTGGTTCCCATCAGAATTTCCATTATAATCACTGGTATAGGTATACTTAATTGCAAATATAGTTTCCTTGTTATTTTCCCCTGCGAAAGCGTCTTGAGATGCCGCAGGCCATAATGTACTGAAGTCGTCCAGCAAACCGTATCCACCCTTGGTGATTACATCCTCCATATAAGCCAACGCTTCAGCTTTTGACACCATTCCAACAAGATCTGCTTTTGCATAATAGCCGGTATAAAACAAGAATACCCTACCTAATAGCGCCTCCGCAGCATATTTGGTTACCCTTCCCTGGTTAGCGGCTTCCTGTGCCGGAAAGGGAAGATCCGATAAATTTCCAGCAGCAAATTCTAAATCAGCAGCAATAACTTTGTATACTTCATCCGGATCACTTTGCGGAATGTTGTCTGTAGATGGAGCAGTTAACAAAGGAATGTTGCCCCAAAGTCTAACCATGTCAAACAGTAGATAGGCACGTAGGAAACGGGTTTCAGACTCATATATTCTTCTCAATTGCGTGTCAGTGCCCCATTCAATCTGATCCATTTTGCTAAGCAGCATATTACAACGGAATAAGGCTCTATAATAAGCTGCCCAATTCTTTTCGTATAAGTTTTGATCAGCCGGAGAGCGAGATTTATCAAACTCATCAATCATTTGATAAGCGAGACCGTCGGAGAACCCTGTACCGCCGAAAGTATTGTCGGACATAACCTCTGCAGCAACTGGCAAGGCAACACCTTCCGACCATACCGTCTGCAATCCATCATAGCATCCAACCAGTGCTGTAAATGCGTCTTTTGGTGTTTTATAAAAATTTTCGTTTGTTGCTGAAGTCCGTAGGTCGGTATCCAGAAAACCTTTTTTGCAGGCGCCTAAAGATAAAAGGCTGAGTGCAATAGCATATATTTTAATAGCTTTCATATTCTTTTTATCTAAATTAAAATCTAAGGTTGGCGCCAAACATAAATGTTCTGGGTCTTGGATAAAAACCAAGATCAATTCCAGATGCGAACTGTTTTGAACCAGTTTCTGCTTCCCCTTCCGGACCATAACCAATCTCAGGGTCCATGCCATCATATTTGGTAAATGTATGGACGTTCAATGCCGCAGCATACAATCTTACCTGTTTCAAATAACCCTTTTTGAGCACCCTGCCAAGGTCATAACCAATCGTGATGTTACTCAATCTCAAAAAGTCACCTTTTTGAATATAGAGATCGGAGAAGTTGGACCAGTTTCTATTGTCCTCCGTTACCCGGGGCATATAGTTCGATGTTCCTTCCCCGTGCCATCTGTCTAAGATCCTTCTGGTATAGTTGCCGAACTGATTAGATTGGTTCCTATAGGATTGTACAATATCGTTTCCTGCAACTCCTGAAGCAACAATTGAAAAGTCGAATCCTTTATAGTCGCCTGAGAAAGTAATACCGAACGTATAATTTGGATTGGGATCCCCGATCATGCCTTTATCCAGGTTGTCGATCACTCCATCTCCGTTGGTGTCAACATATTTAACATCTCCCGGCGATGCCGTTGGTTGCAAGACCTTTCCATTTGCAGATTTATAGTTTTGCACTTCGGATTCATTTTGGAAAACACCCGCAGTCTTTAATCCCCAAAAGTATCCTATAGGAAATCCTTGTTGGGCAC
>JAPSHM010000123.1 GCA_031179845.1 Pedobacter sp. | reverse complement strand
TGCTGAGGTAACAGAAAATATGCCTTTACGAGGTGTCATTATTACTAAAAATGACAATGGAACTTTCTCCTATACGCCTAAAATCGCTTTGGACGGACGGAAATTTGACCTGAAGCATTATTGGTTGCCAATACCGAGAAGCGAAATCATGGCATCAGGAAATCAACTGGAGCAAAATCCAAATTACTAATAAACTAAAAACCTTGATATGCAAAAATTGATTTTAGTTACCTGTTTTTCACTTGCTTTGTTAGTCAGGCCAAACCTGGGCATGGCGCAGACTAAAAATCAGGTAGACGTTTTCATAGACTCCGCACATCCGGCTCAGATTATAGAAGGATTTGGTGCGTCAGACGCCTGGACCTGTCAGTTTGCAGGATTATGGCCTAACGTCAAAAGGGATAAAATGGCCGATTTGTTGTTTAGCACGCAAATCGATGAAAGCGGCCAGCCGCTGGGGATTGGTTTGAACTTTTGGCGAATAGGGATTGGTGCAGGTAGCACCGAGCAAGGGAAAGAAAGTGATATTCGCGATGAATGGCGCCGACAAGAATCCTTTTTGAAACTTGATGGCAGCTATAACGATAAGGCAATGGCCGGAAACCTTTGGTTTGTAAACGCAGCAAAAGCGCGCGGGGTTAAGAATTTTGTTGGCTTCGTAAATAGTCCGCATGTACGGTTCACTTTAAATCATAAGGCATATTCCTCAGATGGACTTTGCAATCTCGACTTCAATAAGTTGGATGCTTTTTGTGAGGACCTTGCCACCCATGTTAAAATCATTAAAGCAAAAACCGGGATTGAACTGCAATATTTGAGTCCCGTAAATGAACCACAATGGAAATGGGACGAACATAAACAAGAGGGATGTCCTTATAACAACTCAGAAATCGCAGGGCTGACCACCGCGTTGTCCAGAACTTTTCTAAAGCATCAATTTACTACAAAAATTCAAATAGCGGAAGCCGGACAGCTGGATTATCTTTACGATAATGGGAATAAGCTAAAAGGTAACCAGGTGAATGACTTTTTCAATCCAACATCGATAAACTACATTGGAGGACTCAAAAATGTGGACAGATCAATCTCAGGACATAGTTATTTTACTACGAGCCCTGATGAACGGGCACTTAAAATTCGCAGGGCAGTAGCCACTGAAGTGGCCAAGATCAAGGATTTAAGGTATTGGATGTCTGAATACTGTGTCCTGGGAGATAGTCTGATGAAAGGAGAAGGACGGGACCTCGGTATCGACCCTGCTTTGTTTATCGCGAAATTAATTCATAATGATCTCTCAATTTCCAATGCAACTACCTGGCAATGGTGGCTTGGTATCTCCTCTGGAGATTATAAGGACGGTTTGGTTTACATTGATAGAAATCAACAAAATGGAAAAGTGTACGATAGCAAAATGCTTTGGGCCATGGGTAACTACAGCCGGTTCATCCCAGCAGGCAGCAGAAGGCTGCCTGTCCGCAGCAATGCAAATAGCAATGTGATGATATCTTCATACCAACATAAAAATAAATTAATTACCGTTGTGGTAAATACAAGTGCTGAGGAGGTGTTGATTTCCCTCAACACGGATCGGCAAAAGCTGGAAAAAGCGATAAGTTATACGACTTCAGCAACTTTGAACCTTTCGCCGTTAGTAGAAAGCAAAACGGACATCAAGGTGCCAGCCAGATCAGTGAAAACGATCATCAACAACAAAATGTTCTAAATCCCCTAATCCAAAGCCGTACTTCCCGCGCTGAAAACCGTATTTATTCAAAACGATAAGCCCATATATTTGTTTTTATACCAGCATATATAAGTCGTATGAACATAAACAGTTTATTGGTAAATCTACCTGAAGATCTCTCAGGAAAGAAAATACTCATCGCGGGAGGTACCAGGGGTATAGGACGCGAAATCACTTTGACGCTGGCAGATAAAGGAGCGAAAATTATTGTCCTGGGAGATTACCAGGCAGATCTCGACCAGACCATGGCTGAACTGCGTGCGAAAGGAAAGGAGTCTGACTGTTATGGCATGGTTGCCGATCCCGCAGATCCGATGGACATTAATATCATTCTTACCGTGATCGACAGGCAGTTTCGGGGCGTTGACATACTGATCAACAACAACATGTTCGTCTTTCCACATTACATCAGTGAGGGCGACAAACATGTAAAAAGCATGTTGTATTCAAAATTGCAGGGACAGTTTCAATGCAGTAAGGAAATTGCAGAACGGATGCACCGCAAAGGATCCGGATATATTTTCAACATCAATACCCTTGGAAAAGAGTTTCATGAAACGTATAAGGACTTGTATGAAACCGCCAGAAAAAGCTTCAAGAGTTTCAATTCTCAGCTTCGAAAGGAAGTTAACGATAAGAATATAAAAATCAGATTATCTTCCATATAGCAAGGTGAATGCTTTGAGAAAATCAGATTTGTTTTTGCTCAGGTCATCGGCTTTAAGCCTCCACTTCCAGTTGTTTTTAACAAGTGCCGGAACGTTCATCCTCGCTTTGGTACCTTTTTTCAACACATCTTGTATTGGAATGACCGCAATGCTTGCTACTGAGGCATAGGCAATTCTGATCATGGCCTTGTTAATGGTTTTCCTGCTGACCGGGACACCCAGATATTTTTGAATGCGCTTCTTTTCTTCGTCATCTATTTCCCCTTCGTACCAGCCCAGGGTGGTGTTGTTATCGTGCGTACCAGTGTAAACGAGGCAGTGATTATTTTTAAAGTTGTGGGGCATATGGATGGAATCGGGTGCATCTTCGCCGAAGGCAAATTGCAATACCTTCATTCCTGGCAAATTCAACTGCTTTATCAAATCAATGACATCGCTGCTGATGTCGCCAAGATCTTCCGCTATGAGTGGGAGCTTACCAAGGTGTGCTTTCAAGGCATCGAACAGCGCAATACCCGGTCCTTGTTTCCATTCACCGTTTTTCGCTGTAACGCTGTTTGCGGGAACTTCCCAATAGGCGGAAAAAGCCCGGAAATGATCTAAACGCAGGAGATCATACATCTCCATATTTTTTGCGATCCGCTGTACCCACCACTTATATTTCTCTTCGGCCATTGTTTCCCAGTTATATACGGGCATTCCCCAGAGCTGTCCATCTGCATTGAAATAATCCGGCGGAACACCTGCCATGCCTATTACTTGGCCGCTTCGCTCAATGCGAAATAAGTCAGGATTCGACCATACATCGGCAGAGTCCAGGGCGGTGTAAAAAGGGAGATCGCCAATGATCTTTATTCCAAATACATTGGCATTATGTCTCAATTTTTTCCACTGCGCAAAGAAAATATATTGTTCCCACTTGAATTGAACCAGCATCATTTCGTTTTCCTCGCAAAATGCCTGTATCATTTCAGGTATCCTATATTTCAGTCCCTCGGGCCATTCAAACCAGGCCTTGTCGTTATTTCTGCTTTTTATCGCGTTGAACAGGGCATAATCGTCAAGCCAATAAGCCTCCTTCTCGCAAAAATTGAGGAAAGCCTGGCTATCGGTGGTCGAACTTCCTGCTGTTATCTGACGCCTTTTAAAAGCATTCGAGAGCAACTCAACTTTTTCCCGTAGAACCTTTTGATATTTTACTTTTTTACCGGACTGATTTAAATGGGTCGGCAATTCTGCTGCGGTTAATAATCCGTCTTTCTCCAGGTCCTCCGGGCTGATCAGCAAGGTGTTTCCGGCCATTACAGAGGTCGTGCTATAAGGTGAATATGCTTGTGCGGCTGTAAGTGGGTTCATCGGCAATACCTGCCAGTATTTCTGACCTCCTTCCGCCAAAAATTTCAGGAACTGCCTCGCGGAAGGTCCGAAATCACCAATTCCGAAATCCGATGGAAGTGAAGTTATGTGCATCAAAATTCCTGCTCCTCTTTTTCGGTCCTTAGATTCAAAGTGGAATACAGCGACCGGAATGTCCTTGAACACACTTTGCAGTTCAATCACACCGTCAGTACGACCAGTTTGGTTTCTAAAAACGTCCCGATAAGCTGTCGGAGCATCTGCTGGTAGTTGTACTCTTGTATCTTCCCAGTTTTCCATTCCGATGTGCTCCGCATGGCCTTCCAGTACTGCGGCAAGATTTACAGGTAATAGGAACACAGCCCAATCCTGCTGATGCCGGCGTGCGAAGGCAACGATATTGGCGGCATACTTTCCTTCTGTCAGCAGAGGGATATATAGCCCATCCTGAAAGAGCAAAGGCTTTTCGCTACGAAATTTCAACAGGTAGTGCATCAGATACAATTTTATTCGCCCATCTGAAGATTCTTTCCATAATTCTTTTAAGTCTACAGAATTCTGCTCGAAGTCGGTTAAGTATTGCTGTCTGATCAGGTAGTTCACGGGGCGTCGGTTATCCGGGTCAACCATACTTAAATCCCACAGTTCCGTTCCCTGATAGGTGTCGGGTACACCCGGACTTCCCAGTTTAATTAGCATTGCGGAAAGTGAACTTGCACGACCCAGCGCAGCAACCTTTCGCTGAAAACTGATAAAGTGACCCCAGAATTCCCGTTTTTCATTTAGTAATTGCTTGATGAAACTGGCCGTCTGTTCTTCATACGCCAGATCCGGTGTTTCCCATTCCGAATTTCGCTTCGACTCCCGTAAGGCTTTTTCTATGTATTCCAGCAGCCGGCTTTGGTAAATTTCCAGGTCGTCAACTGAATCCGGGAAAGTAGCTAACAAGGTTTGGTAAATGAAATACGCGTCATTTGCATCGGGTACGCCATCGATAGTAACTTCCTGGTTCAATTCCTGCCAACGGCCAACGGTATCAATCCATTCAGTCCGAAGGTCGGTCAATACGTTTAGTCGTGCCCTTGCATCTTCACCCCGTTTGGTGTCATGCGTAGCAGATGCGTTTAAAGTTAGCGGCCATGCTTCAAACCGCTCCGTTACAGACTCGTGGAAGTCATTTACCGAAATACCAAATACCTCCGGGGAATCTCCCACTTCGTTGTTACCTATAAACCTGTTATACGTATACATTAAGGTGTCTTCCACTCCCTTCGCCATCAGTGGCCCGCTAAACTGCATCAGTCGCTGGTAAAAGTAGATGTCGCCATTCATTAGCACTTCCCGTAGCACATTTAGATGGTACTTATCGTCCACCATTTCTTCCAATTCGCTGAAAAGCGCATGGAGTAAGCTGGATTCATTTTCCGGCAAAGGAAATCTATTGCTGTAAAGGCGGTAGACTGGACAGCGGACCAATACTTCAGTTAGTAAGGACTTAAATACCTGGAGGTCATTTTGTTCCTGATCTCTCGGTTCAAACGAACCCGATCTGAGTAAAAGTTGGAACAAATTTTCCAGTTCTCCCTGCATGTAGTTCAGCAGAAATGCCCGCTTTTTCCGATGAATCTCCGTCTCAACCGAGCGGCTATATTTACTGATCCCCTTATAAAAGTTGTCGAATTTTTTTTCCGCCTTTTGATTGGTAAAGAGCTGGTTCAGCAAGCCTAAATAATCATATCCTGTCGTACCTTGAACTGGCCAGTTTGACGGTAAAGTTTCCCCGGGCTCAAGGATTTTTTCCACTACAAGGTAGGTTTCTTCGCCGCAAGTAGCGCGTAAACGATTTAGATAAACTGTTGGATCAAACAACCCATCTACGTGATCCACACGGATACCCTGAAAGATACCTTCCTTCACCAGTTCTACCACTAAGCTATGGTAGGCCTCAAAAACTTCCTCGTGTTGCATGTTGAGGCAGATCAGACTGTTGACCGTGAAAAACCGGCGGTAATTGATATGCGAGTTGCTTTCCTTATAATTACAAAGCCGGTAAAACTGTTGAGCAACTATGGTTGCTATCGGGGCCGTCACGTCTGTATCGGGTCTTAGCGGCCAGATACTGTCGTAATATTTGATGAACCAGCGATCAGCTTCAGCAACCAATTCCAGTTCGCCCCTGCTTAGTACCGCCTCCAGATCATCACCTAGAAAAGGAACCATCAAAGGATCGACAGCCAGATCTTCCGAAATGATATCAAAGTACTTTCTATATACGGAATCTTCACCATGCTTTAGGACATCCATAAGCCAGTCATTACCTGGATGAAAGGCCATATGATTGGGAACAATGTCCTGCAACCAATACATGTTCAGGCTTTTCAATATTCCGGAAATACGCCTTAGATCCGCTAATGTTCCCAATTCCGGATTGATTTCGTTTGGATCAAGGCCGTCATAGCCATGCATACTTCCAGGTACGGCTTTGAAAATAGGCGATGCATAAATGGTCTTAATTCCAAGTTGGTGTAAATAGGGGATGATCTCTTCGAAATCCGAAAAGGTAAAAGCGCTATGAAACTGGATGCGATAGGTTGAAACAGGATTAAACATATTCAGCGGAATAAGCAATGAACGATTCTGGATGTAGGGTTAACTCCTGGTCTGCAAATAGCTGATCAGGTGCGGCTTTCGGGCCATGCCAAATAGGGTCAGAAGAATCAATGATTTTTGACACCTGTTTCAAATAACCAGGGACGATCAGGTGCTGCATCGAAGTTGAAAAGTTCAAGAAGCAAAGGACCAATGCCTTACTACCGGTAACACCTCGTTCAAGCAACAAGCAATTCTTTTCATGAAATGTGAACACCCGACAGGCATTGCGGTCGGCCCCCGACAATACCTCATATTTTTTGCGCAAAGCGATTAACTGCTGATAGTATAGGAACAGCTGATGGTTACCAGGGTTTTTTAACCGTTCCCAATTTAATTTTGACGCTTGAAATGTACTTTCATCCTGTGGGTCTGGCGCCATGCTTTCTGTATGCATTGCTGCGAATTCGGCTTTGCGCCCTTCCCGAACCTGTTCTACCAGTGTCGCATCACCATGACTGACGAAATAAAGAAAAGGATTGGTCTCGCCCCATTCTTCACCCATAAATAGCAAAGGCTGAAAAGGGGAGAAGAGCACAGCTGCCGCCAGTAATTTTTGCATTTCGAAGCTATATAAGGTGCTGCTGCGCTCCCCAAGCATTCTGTTTCCAACCTGGTCATGGTTTTGAGAAAATACAACAAACTGACTTCCTGGTTGATTTGCAGCTGCTTTCCGTCCGAAGGTCTTGCCCCGCTCTTTAGAATACGTCCTGGTATACACGTAAGCGTCAGTGTAAGACTTCGCCAGATCGGAGATTCCGGAGAAGTCGCTGTAATAACCTTTTTTAGGCTCTCCGGCAGTGACCCTCAGGGCGTGATGAAATTCATCCGTCCACTGGGCGTCCATTCCCAACCCATTCTCTTTCAAAGAAGAAATGTATCTGGGGTCGTTTAGATCAGATTCTGCAATCAGGTAATGCGTCCGACCAGTTGTGGCCGAAAGCGCATTGGTTTTTTCGCGTATCTCCGCTAACACGTGCAGGGCGCTAAAATCTTTAATGGCATGGACGGCATCGAGGCGCAGCGCGTCAATATGAAAATCCCTGAACCACATCAATACATTTTCCACTACCATGTCGCGAACCGCATCACAATCGCGGTCATCGTAATTGACAGCTGATCCCCAGGGCGTCTGGTATTTGTCCGTAAAATAAGGCCCATATGCTGCCAAATAGTTACCCTCGGGTCCGACATGGTTATAAACCACATCCAACACCACGGCAAGTCCTTTCTGGTGACAAAGGTTTACCAGCGCTTGTAGTCCCTTAGCCCCACCATAAGAACTTTGTACAGCAAAAGGGAATACACCATCATAGCCCCAATTCCTTGTTCCGGGGAAAGCAGCTATTGGCATCAGTTCGATCGCAGTGACACCCAATTCGAGAAGATAATCGAGCTTTGCAGCAATGCCCTCAAAGTTTCCCTCCGGTGTAAAAGTACCAGTATGCAGTTCATAGAAAATGTAATCTTTTAAAGGAATATTGCTCCAGTCTTTATCTTGCCAGTAGTAATTTAAATCCAAAGCCTCCGAGGCTTCATGAACGCCGTCCGGCTGCGACAGTGATGCAGGATCAGGAAGCCGTTTTTCGTTGTCCAGCAACACCCAGTATCTGCTTCCGACACCCAGTTTTTCTGTTATCGCCGACCAATACCCATAATCTTCCTGATCTAATGGTACATAAAAATCGTCTGATTGAACAGTTACCTGTGTAGCATTCGGAGCCCAGATGCGAATCGCTGCCTGCTTTTCGTTGGTAAAATTGATTCCTAAACTTCTTTTCGATATGCCCATGTTTACATCATGCTGTCGGTTTTTAAAACAATGACCGTTCTGCCTTCTACGGGAACAAGATCACCCCAATGGTAAGTATGTTTTTGGTTCGTTGGATTACCGGCGTCCAACACTACCTCCCAGTTCGCACCATACTGTACGGGCGGAAGCTTATATTCGAGCGGTTCGCTATGGGCATTAAAGATCACATAGAAACTATCGTCAGTAATTGGCCTTCCCTGATCGTCCAGCCCTTTAATGCCTTTACCATTCAGGTAAACAGCGAGTGATTTCGCAAAATCTTCATTCCAGTTCTGTTCTTGCATCCCCTCACCATTGGGCTGGAACCACGCGATATCTTCCACTGCGGTGCCTTTAATAGGCTGACCGTGGAACCACTTGGTCCGGCAAAAAGCGGGGTGGTTTTTTCGAAGATTGATCAGTTCTCTTGTAAAATCGAGAAGGCTTTGGTCGGCAGCCGCCCAGTTGAGCCAGGAGATCTCGTTATCCTGGCAGTAGGCATTGTTGTTTCCGAGTTGTGTTCGCCCAAATTCATCTCCAGCAACGAGCATAGGAACTCCCTGCGATAAAAATAATGTGGCTAACATATTACGCTTCTGTCTGTTCCTCAGGTCAATGATGACCTGGTCGGATGTTTCCCCTTCTACGCCATAATTATAGGAACGGTTATGATCGTCACCGTCCATATTGTTCTCGCCATTGGCTTCATTGTGCTTTTCATTGTACGACACCAGGTCGTGCAAGGTAAACCCATCATGTGAGGTGATGAAATTGATGCTGGCTGTTGGACTTCTGTCATCATCCTTATACAGATCAGGGCTACCGGTAAACCGGGAAGCGAATTCGCCAAGCATACTTTCTTCACCTCTCCAGTAATCTCTAATGCAGTCCCTGTATTTCCCATTCCATTCTGCCCAGCCGGGAGGGAAATTTCCAACCTGGTAACCACCTTCACCGACATCCCAGGGCTCAGCGATCAGCTTGACCTGCGAGATCACGGGGTCTTGATGGATGATGCTGAAAAATGCGCCCAGCATGTTCACTTCATCCAGTCCGCGGGCCAGTGCAGAAGCAAGATCAAAGCGGAAGCCATCCACATGCATCTCCGTGATCCAGTATCGGAGGCTATCCATCATCAGTCGTAAAACACTCGGGAAATGCGCATTTAAGGTGTTGCCGGTTCCAGTGTAATCCATGTAATACCGTTTATCTTCCGCAAGCCGGTAATATTGCGCGTTTTCAATTCCTTTGAAAGAAAGTGTAGGTCCAAGGTGATTACCTTCAGCTGTGTGGTTGTAGACAACATCCAGTATAACTTCAATTCCGGCCCCATGCAGGGACTTTATCATATCTTTGAATTCTTTGACTTGTCCCCCTAATGTGCCACTGGACGAATACCTGGTGTCGGGCGCAAAAAAGCCAATGGTATTGTAGCCCCAATAATTACTAAGCCCCTGATCAACCAGCTGTCTGTCGTTGATGAACTGATGAACAGGCATCAGTTCGATGGCTGTAATTCCAAGAGATTTCAAATAGGAAAGCATTACCGGGTGTCCGATTGCGGCATAACTGCCCCTGATCTGTTCAGGAATGTCAGGATTTTGCCGGGTTAACCCTTTTACATGCGCTTCATAGATGATGCTTTCATGATAGTTAATCGCAGGGGGCTTATCGCCCTCCCAATCGTAATAAGAATCCACCACCACTGCTTTTGGAACGAACTGCGAACTGTCGTTCTCGCTGGGGATCAGGTCATCCTTGTCTAATTCGTATCCGAATAAAGAATCATGCCAGTCGATCTTTCCCGAAATTGCTTTTGCGTAGGGATCGATCAATACTTTATTTGGGTTGAAGCGATGTCCCTCACTGGGCTCATACGGCCCATGCACCCGATACCCGTAGCATGTACCAGGTGAAATTCCCTGAATGTAAACATGCCAGATCTGCCTGCTTTTTTCTCTGACCGGAATAGCTATGTATTCGCCAACGCAATCCTCCTCAAACAAACAGAGTTCCACTGCGGTTGCATTGGTTGAAAAAATTGCAAAGTTTACCCCCTTGCCATCCCAGGTAGCGCCAAGCGGATAGGGCTTACCTGGGTAAATCTCTAGTTCATTCATTTAGTATTTTACAATTTTGATTAAAACTTTACACGATTTCTTATTAACCTCTACGGCGTAATAAATGTTTTGCTCAGCAGCGCGACAAGTTGCGCACACCCAGGACATTAAAATAATCTGAACAGTTGATTGTCGCGTGGACCATCACGCTGAAAAGAAGTGC
>JAPSHM010000122.1 GCA_031179845.1 Pedobacter sp. | reverse complement strand
CAGGTTTTCTAAGGAGCCCGAGGCAATCGTCAGTTTGCTTGTTCCATTTGTAGAAGGTTATACAATTGTCAATAATGTGATACCCCTGGATAGAGAAAGAATAATTCAGATGATGGTAAAACTTATTTCAAGCATGGGGAAATAAACCACGAATAATCGCATCAATAGTTAGGTCTTTTGTAACAACATCAGCTATTGAAAATCTATCGTCTTCAATATCCTTGACCCACGCAATTGTGTAGATTCCCGCACTTTTCGCTGATCGAACACCAGTAAAGCTATCTTCGATGGCTATACATGACGAGGCTTGCACATTGAAGTTGCTCATGGCCAGGTGATAGGGTTCTGGATCTGGCTTAGGTAGCTTGACATGTTCCAAACTGGTTATGGATGTACACATCTCATATAAACCTGAGTTTTTCAAGTACTGTGTAGCAATGTCTTCATAACTGCTGGTAACTACGGCTTGCTTTATCCCCATTTTAAAACAGGTTTTCCATATCTCTACAACATTTTCTCTTGGTTGAACCATTCCGATATTTTCTTTTAGGCTCGCGATAGCGAAAGATTCCCAAATATTAAAGGCACCAATTAGGTCTTTCACATTCGTAACATTAGATTTGAGTACCGATCTGAATACTTCCATTCCTGTTTGACCGATGTATTGATCTTCAGTGAGTTCAAATACTAATCCGGTTTTGTTCGATGCAAACGAAAAGATCTTATTTTTAAAATCAACATCTTCGCTATTGACTATAGTTCCGTCTAAATCCCAAAGAATATATTTTTCCGTTGAAGGATTCGTTAAGTTGTTTTTCATTGATTTTTATATTAAGCCATCGATAATCTTACTGAAAGATTTAAATACAAATGTTCCAACGGTAATCTAAGCGGTTTTGGTCTTCAATAGTTCTATATCATTATCATAACCAAAAGTGAGTTAGTATTGAATTTAATAGAACCCGAATCTTGCGATAAAATGACCCTAGAGAAGATGTATACGTTATCGAAATAATTGATGTCATACCTACCCAGATTCTAGTACACCTATGGTGGGGTGGTTGTTTACTAATAGGAAATGTAACATTATCGGTTATCATGTTGTCTTAGGGGTGGAAGATAAGTATAAAGTAGCCGCCGAATTATCACCGAGCGGTAATAACCCATTAACATGCCAACAATGAAACCATATTTATTCCTTTTGCTTTGCTGTCTTAGTCTGAAATCAGGTGGACAAAAAACACCTGATTCTATTCATAGGGAAAGTTTTAGGAGTAAAAATGTTAAATTCAATAGTGCCGGAGTAATTTTGGAAGGCTCTATATTTATACCTAAACATACGGTTGCCGCGCTAGTCTTAGTCCATGGCTCTGGTCAGGAAACCAGAATGAATGGGTTTGCTTCACTTTTAGCCGAAAATGGCATTGCGGTATTGACCTATGATAAACGTGGAGTGGGAAAATCTGGCGGAATTTATGCCGGACCGGAAGTTGGGACCAGTAACGTTGATGCTTCAAATTTAAACCTTTTAGCTTTAGACGCAAATGCTGCCGTTGATGAACTCTTGATTCATCTGACCCCTAAACGTATTCCCTTGGGTTTGATGGGCTTTAGTCAGGCCGCCTGGATAATTCCTCTAGTCGCGAAGAAAAATAGGAAGATAGAATTTATCACTTTATTTAGTGGACCAGTTGTGACAACCCTCGAACAATTGCGGTTTCAGTTTTATACAAACGGCGATTCGAAATTCTGGGAGACGCATAGTGAAGCTGACGCTCGTGAACATATTAATAATGACCCTGACAAGTATCAATTTGCACCTACTGACCCTCGTGAAGCTCTTTCGTCGCTCTCGATCCCTGGACTTTGGCTCTATGGAGGGAGAGATATACAAACTCCAGTTGGTCTATCCATTGAAAGAATTGATGCTCTTAAAGCGACGGGCAAACCATTTGAGTATAAATTATACCCAGGATTGGGTCATAATACCGCTTCCGCAAAATCAAATGAGCCAGTTAACTTTGCTCTTCAATGGATTAAAAACATCAGCAGCGGTTCCAGATCAACTTACCATGACAATTACAAAGATTGAAAGTTACTTCATAAATGATAATATTTTTCTAAATAGGCTGGTATTAAATTAACTATAATCTAGAAGAAGAAGGACTTTACATGTTGGAGCCTTAACTTACAGTCTTAATGGCGGACAGCTGTTTGGAAATGCTTATATTTTGGGCATGTCCGTCTGACATTCTGCCTCATTTGCGGCAGCTGGAGGAATGGCCAGTTTGACCCGAAACGGAGTGACCACTTTTCCCGAAATTTCCACTTAGCAAAGGATAGAAAAGTGAAACTAATAGCGTCAATGAATGAACTTATTGTATAACTACTCACCTAATCACTCACCTTTTATATGTGAATTTTTGGATGTTTTAGGGTTTTCCCGGTAACCAAAAAAGCTTGCAATCATTTGGCGCAGTTACTATTTTCTGTGATCCCGCTGGGATTCGGACACAGTCCAAAAATCAGCGTTTAAATACACTCAGCGCAACTTAATAATAATAATTCTCGACTTCGACGACTGGGATATTTCGCAAATGATTGAAGCTGCATTGCAGTTTAAGTATTTTGACTTTTTAATAGATCACTTAAAAGTGACTAACTTTATCGTTAGTGATGGCGAAGGCGGGTGCTACCGAGAGGACGGGTTGATGTCCTTAGTTGGATTAATAGAAAGCTTAGAATTGAAATCTTGGTTTATTGAATACTACTGCGAGTTTGCGGATCTGCCTATAGATCATCTTTTCATGCCGGTAATTGATGATAAAATTATTAAGGAAGCATGTAGTTACATGTGGAACTATTCTGATCGTCTCTGCAAGAGGATGTTTGTAAAGAAAATCAGGGTGGATTAGCAGTGCATAACCCGAGGCGGGGCTTAATATATTTGATTGTGATTCCTCAAGCGACATTACTTGTCTGGGAGCAATAAAGGTCATTACACCTTTATCATAGTCGAAATATCCGTGACCGTATCTTGCTTTCCCAGCTACATTCCTATTTAGCGATATGCAGTAAAAATTTACTGAGAAATTTTTCCATATAGCAGAATCATTAAACCGTATCTCAGAAATACGTATAACGCTCACCAGTGGGTGTAAAGGCTCAGGCAGTGATAAGAGCCGATGTTTTTTAGATATGGAATTTATAATCTTCATCTCTAACAGTTTACAAATTTACAACAGGCAATCAAACATTTGGCTAATTGCCTGTCTAATTTATCATTGAGATTTTGTTTTTAGTCATTACAACTGGTGGTGAAACATTGTTAATTGCTAACTTTGTTAATTAGATTGTCTAGGAGTTCATTGATGGCTTTTTTCGCTCTTTCGGTTCCGCTATTTGCTAAAATAATGTATGCTATCTGATTTCTTTTATCAATTAGTGTGTAGGAATAAAAGGTGCCTGCACTGCCTACGTGTTCAGATAATTGCTCCTGGTCGCTGTTAACGTTCCCCCAACCAATGGCATAATCCTTTATTCCATAATGTAGAAAATTGTAAGTTGATGATTTTAAATAATTATTTTCTCCAATTAACCCCTTCAGATTTAGTTGAATAAACTTAGCATAATCTGTAAGAGGCATGCTGATATCTCCAGCTGGCTCTCCAAGTGCTAAATTATACTTCATATTGCCTGGTAAGGGAGTCAGCTTATCATTTTCAATTGAATGCCCCCAAGGTTGATTCATGTCTGATTTATTTGGCCAACCTAACTTATAATTCAGTGTTAATTCTTTATGTAAGACTTCTTCTACTAACGCTTCCCAAGTTTTATTGCTAGTCTTTTCAAGCATGAGCGCAGCAACACTATAACCGGCGTTTGAATAAATATATGGTTCGCCAGTATTCTGTGCAGGACTACCTTTTAAGATATGTTTGACAAACTGCGTTCGCTTACCTGACGGATCACCCGTGAACTCCGGCAAAGATTTGTACTCAGATCCACTTGTATAAGGTTGAATCTTAGCTCGGTGTGATAGTAAATCGGCTAAACTGATGTTGTAAAATGCTGGGTTACTTTCTTCTTTCATCTCTGGAAACAAGTCAAAAAACCTAGTCTCCCAATGCACTTTTCCCTGTTCAACCATGTGTCCAGCGATGAATCCGGTTATGGCTTTAGTGTTTGAAGCTAAGTGAAAGTAGTCGGACAATTTAGCTGCGTTTTTGGCATTTTTCAGATCAGATCTATGAAAACCCAAAGTTTCTACTAGAAGGATCCGATTCGGCTTTATAACTGCATATCCTACTTCAGGAATCTCACCAGCAGTCATAAGGCTATCCGCTATTTTGTTGATTTCCGAAGTCTTAAATGACTGTGCAATAGCCATACTGGAAACATGCAAGGTGATTAGAACCAGAAGGCTTGTCTTCTTCGTAATGCAGCTGGAATTAATGCTAGTAATATTTATAATACTTTTAAAGGTCTGATGGAAGTTCATTAGCTATGAATTACAGCCAAATATATAGATCCGGACCTTCAATTTTATCATATTTGAAATAACGTTTATTACTAATTATCTTTGCTTTAACAGCTTCAGATGGTTATGTATTTCTTGTTGGAAATCGTTTGTCTTGAATGATGATAGCTTTCCAGTATTCCCATGTTATTTTGGTTTCTTAGGATTCCACCGTTTTTGGTAGAGCAGCTAGATGTTAAATGAAACGTATGGATTTCATGCTAGATTTGCATCTATTCAATTATGAGAAAGACTTACTCCGTATTAACTATTATTTACTTATCCTTTAATAGTATTGCTAATGGTCAGTTGAATGAACGCCAAAAAGAGTTTATTACGTCATTTTTGACCGAAATTAGGGAGTCTAAATATCCGGTATTTTACTTGTCAAATCATGACGATCGTGCTTTGCTTGATGCACTTAAACCTGATACATTGATGGATATGTGGGGATTGGCTGGCAGAAATAAACCACAAAACAAACTCATCTTACTCAAAAAGAAAGAAAACATATTAGGACTAAACTCCGTCAACTTAGGGAACTAACGTGGGAAGATCATTTACTACCGAGTGCCAGGTTGCTACCCGGAGATACCGTCCAATATTATTTAAAAGATAGAGCTCGTGGATGGCAAAGGATGTATGATCGAGGAATTTCTGGTTATTATACTTTTAGCAATCCAATATTCTTACGTAATGAAACACTTTGCATTTTTCAATATGATTTCAGTTGTGGGAATCTTTGTGGAGATGGCACCATAATGATATACAGGAAAGAAAATGGCAAATGGAAGCCCTATATAAATTTAGCCAATTGGGTGAGCTAACTTGATACTTTACAATCTTTACATCTGTCGTTGTACCAAATTCCATTATTCCCTCGATATCTGGAAAGCGTAGTTGGTTTACCATTATTTCATTTAATTAAAAATTGTAATTTCTTAGTATGAAGCTAAAGGAATTGAAAACCTACCTGGAAAAATTGAATGTTTCTCCAGATCAATAATATGTACCATGGCCTATTTGGTTCACCAGATGATAATGAGAAACTTGCTATGGTAGTTAAAAAGGGTCGATACTTTGCTGAGTATGAGGTCTATTTTAAAGAGAAGGGTACCAAACAATCTTCTAAAACATTTACTAGTGAAACAGAAGCATGTGAATTTATGTATTCAAAACTAAAAGATGAACATACTTATAAGCGTATCCAAAAAAATTCTAATTTAAATGCAATGACTGTTAATGAACGACTTTTCGCGACAAAGAGAAATTTCAGTTTGTGCGACAAATCTGGCTTGCGCCAAATCGTGTATCTCCATTATTCCACGGTTTGATGATAGTAATCAACCTCGGCAGTCATGCAGAAAAATCACCTTAATGCGCATCTCTGTTATTAGGGGCGCCAACCGGTGCTACAAGCCTTCAGTTTTCAATGAGGTGTTTTTTTAGTTATTGTTTTTTTAAGTTACAAATAAAGTGGATTTGGACACGTGTCACTTGTTATGGATGAAGACTTTTGTATAAACAATTTGTATATATGAAAGTAGTACTCACAGGCTCTTTAGGTCACATTGGAAAACCGCTTGCGGTAGATTTGGTAAAAAAAGGTCATTTGGTCACAGTAATCAGCAGTAAAAGCGAGAAGGAAAAAGACATTCTGGAAATAGGAGCAACTCCTGCCATCGGTTCCATGAAAGACGTGGCATTTTTGATCCATACTTTTTCCGGAGCAGACATTGTTTATTTAATGGAACCTCCGGCGAACTATTTCGATAAAAGTATAGATATCGGGGCATACCGGATTGAAATAGCAAATAAATATGTGCAGGCTATCCTGGAGTCGGGGATTACAAAGATCGTTTACCTGAGTAGCATAGGGGCGCACACTGAGAATGGGAACGGTATGCTTCGTTATCATTATGACGTGGAGAAGATAATTAGAACACTACCGGACACGATTAATGTCAAGTTTATACGTCCCGTAGGATTTTATTACAATATGTTTTCTTTTATTCCCGGTATCAAATCACAAGGAGCCATCATACAGAATTATGGAGGCGATGAAAAAGAACCTTGGGTATCACCGGTTGATATTGCCGATGCGATCTCCGAAGAAATTGATAAGCCAGTTGCTGGAAAAACTGTCCGATACATTGCCAGCGACGAGGTGTCGCCCAATGATGTTGCCAAAATATTAGGAGAAGCTATTGGAATACCTGATTTAAAGTGGCTGGTAGTTCCTGACGAACAGTTTTTAAATGGCTTACTGCATATCGGCATGAATGCCCAAGCGGCCAAGGGCTACACAGAGATGAATGCCAGTAGAAGGAGTAACGCGTACGAAGATTATCTGCTACATAGGCCTGAGAAACTGGGCGCCGTTAAGATCCGGGAATTTGCATTGGAATTTGCCAGGGTATATCACCAAAAATAGGTAGTTTTATTAATGATTTTAAAAGAGATTAGCCATATAAAGACTATTTCAGCTTTTCACCGGATGCATGGTTTATTACAGCCAGACCATCCTTTGATCAGTATAATAGATTATAATGATTTTCAATATCCCCCGGATATGAATACCATCAAGTGGATGCTTGATTTTTATACGGTTTCTTTAAAAAAGGTACCTTATGGGAAAGTAAAGTACGGCCAACAAGAGTATGACTTTGACAAGGGAGTGATGTTTTTTACCTCTCCGAAGCAAATATTTCAAATAGAATTGGATGTATCGCAAACAAAGGAGTTATCGGGGTGGATTTTACTTGTCCACCCCGATTTCCTATGGAACACCGCGCTGGCGTCTACCATAAAAAAGCACGATTATTTTGGGTACGCTGTGCATGAAGCTCTTTTCCTTTCAAAGAAAGAAGAAGACTTGCTAAATCAGATCGTCCGGCACATTAAGCAGGAGTGCCAGGCTAATTTGGATAATTTCAGCCAAAGCATAATCGTCTCACAATTAGAAACGCTGTTGAATTATTCGGACCGGTTTTATCAGAGGCAATTCATAACCAGGGCAATCACCAACCATCAAATATTGGATCGCTTTGACGCTTTACTCGAAGACTATTTCACAAATGATTCGATCACATCGAAAGGATTGCCAACGGTTCAATACATTTCTGATCAATTGAATATATCTTCAAGCTACTTAAATACCCTGCTAAAATCGCTCACTGGAACAAGCCCTCAACAGCACATACACGAAATGATAATAGATTTGACAAAGGAAAAACTATCAATTACCAATTTATCTGTTAGTGAAATAGCGTATCAACTGGGCTTTGAGCAACCACAATCTTTAAGCCGATTGTTTAAAGCTAAGACAAAACAAAGTCCTTTAGAGTTTAGAAGTTCCCTTGATTGAGCATTCTTTTTTAACCGCTTCAATTAAGGTCGTATCTGATTGATCAGATATTCGAAAGCAAGCATTCTCATCGATAGCACGACACCCAAGTAACATGACAAAAGAAGCGGTCAAGCCCACCCACTTATACCCTTTGACTACAACAAATACCAATTCAGATACACTTCAGATGATTAACGATGCCTCACACATGGCGCTATCTCTAGCACCTTTTTGTGATCCCGCTGGCATTCGTACCTAGTCCAAATATCAGCGTTTAAATAATATTTAGAGTGGTTTAGGAATTCGACTCACCGAATCGCTCACCATTTATTTTGTACATTTAAGCTGCAATTGCTATTTGAAAAGAGTTGAAATAAAAGTGTTAATTTGCATAACAATCTCTTTTAAATTGTTAGTTTGACTTTCGATAAAAGTTAAATTGAATTTTTAGATTACATTAGGGAACATTAAATGAAAACGCCGACTGAAATCAAGTTTGACCAAATCATTAAGAATGGATTTCAAGACATTCTAAAGCCTCTAGCATTTAAGAAGAAAACCCAGAATTTTTATTTAAAAAGGATGGATTTAGGACAGATAATTAATATCCAAAAAAGCTCCTTTTGTTCAAAAGACCAGATTTGTTTCACAATTAATACTGGGATATTTATACCAGAATACTGGATTGGGTTGTTCTATAATAGCGGAAAGGAAATACCTATATTCCCTACTGAGCCTGAGTGCTTAATTAGGCAAAGAATAGGTAAGCTAAGAAATCAAAAGGATACTTGGTATGAGGTTGATGAAACAACAGACGAAAAGGAGCTAATAATTGAAATGAGGATTAATCTTGAAAATTATATTTTACCATATTTCGAACAGACTAAAATGAAAGAGGGTTTCCTAGAAATGCTCGACCAAAATGAGCTACCATTAAATCCGTTAGGAAAGCTTGTGGTATATGGAGAATTAAAGCAAATTTCAAAAGCGAAATCGGAGTATAATAAGCTTTTAAATGAAAGCACCAATAATCACGTTATACAAACAGTAAAAGAATATGGACTGAAGTATGGGTTAGAATAATAAATCTTCACATAGTGTCGTCAATCCGTCCACCACATGATGGATCGTCAATATTTCAATTGCGCATCTGTATAATTTGTCCAATTTTTAATAACCCAAATATAATGACAAATAACGGCTCCGCCCTTGGCTGTTGCTGTTCCCGCTTTTGGCAATCCAGTGAAGCGTTGAACTGCAATCGCAGAACGGTGAGAATTAACTTGAGATGGAGGATCAGAGGAATTAGTACTTTTGTTCCATGATCCGATTGAAGAAATTGGCCAACGGGCAAGTTAAATTAAACTGTATATCAACCAAATATAAAATAAAAGAAGCTGTATATATTTTTGTAGTATCTATATTAATAGGTGTATCAGTTCATGCTCAAAGTAATCAAAAAGCGAAAGCTAATTACAAATATTTGTTGTATTTGCCCAAAGATTATTCCAAAAGCAAGAAAATGTACCCTTTAATGATTTATCTAGGAGGTGGATCTCAAAGAGGCGCTGATTTAAATAAATTAAAGACGTATGGTCCACCGAACCTCATATCGAAAGGTCAGGAATTTGATTTTATTATTGTCTCGCCACAGTGTCCTGAGCATAAAACGTGGACTTCGGAAAATTGGTTTGATTCTTTAGCTCTATCCCTAATACCAAAAATTCGTATAGATACAAATAGGATTTATGTAACGGGAATTAGCATAGGTGGTTATGGTACATGGCAAGTGGCTATGGATTATCCAGAGAAGTTTGCTGCAATCGTACCATTATGCGGGGGTGTAAACGACAGTGACACCGCAAATATTTCAAAGATTAAGCATTTACCGATCTGGACTTTTCATGGAACAGCTGATGATATGATCCATATAGAGGAAACGGAGCGTATTTACAAAAAATTAAAAGTGTTCAAAAGCGATATTAGATATACCAGGATAAAAAATGGAAATCATGGGATTCAATATTTGTATGTAGAACCTAAAATATATAGGTGGATGTTAAGGCAAAGAAAATCAAACTAGCAATATACTTGGCTCTACGCCGTAATAATACTGTTAATGCTAAGTTATTACCTACTGTTTAAGAAATTGGCATATTGAATAATGGAGAAAAGTCCTTCAAATGTTGAGGGCTTTTCTCCATTTAGATGGTCGTTTTCTGAGACCGTTCACAAAGGCATAGTCAATCTTTTCTTCGCTGCGGCTTAATGATATGTAGTGACATCAAGTTTAATCAATTGATTTTGGTTGCTGTTTTTGATAGCGCTATCTAAACGGGCCCGCCAAAAGATTACGATAAGTGCCAGCACACCAAAACCAATCCCCACCCAAGGAGTGATTTGTATACCATAATGATTAATAAACCATCCTCCGGTTGCGGTACCTAAGGACACCCCTAGATTTCCAAAAGAGGTTTGCAGACTATTTGCAAATTCTTTAGCGTCAGGAGCCGCTGATACCATATAACCAACACCTATCAGAAAACAGGGACCGTACATAATTCCCCAAAATCCCACCACTAATGCAACACTGCTTATTGAACCACTAATATATTCAAATGCAAATGGCAGTAAAAATGTACCTATAATGAAAAATGAGGTAGTCCATACCATATGTTTTCCTAGTAAACGACCTGCTACAAAGTTT
>JAPSHM010000121.1 GCA_031179845.1 Pedobacter sp. | reverse complement strand
AAAAACTTTTTAAATCCTCCACCGGTACCCGAGATTCCTACGGTAACCCGGATGTCGGGGTCTGCTTTTCTGAATTCCTCCGCCACAGCCTCCGTTAAAGGGTATACACTGCTGGAACCATCTATATTAATTTTCCCCTTGTATTGCTTAAAGCAGGAACTCAGTCCGCCCATGATGAACATTGCAAAGACAAGATACCTGAGGGTTGAGATGGCCATGAGTTTTTTATTGTAAATAACGGTTAGATAGCCGGGGATGTTTTATAATATTTTTTTCTAAACCAGAAAGCTAGGTTAACCAAAGCGATTAAAGCCGGAACTTCGACCAAAGGACCAATGACCCCGGCGAAAGCTTGTCCGGAGTTGATGCCGAAAACACCTATAGCAACGGCTATCGCCAATTCAAAGTTGTTTCCTGTAGCGGTGAAAGCGATGGAAGTGCTTTTTGAATAATCTGCTCCGAAGTAGCGTCCAGCGAAGAAGCTGATCACAAACATGATGGAGAAGTAGATCAGCAATGGGATCGCAATCCGCACCACATCCATCGGGATCTGAACAATCAGTTCACCTTTGAGGCTAAACATGATCACAATGGTAAAAAGCAAGGCAATCAAGGTGATAGGGGAAATGAACGGGATGAACTTATTTTGGAACCACTCTTTGCCTTTTATGGCAATCAGTGCATAGCGGCTGATGAGGCCCATGGCAAAGGGCAGTCCGAGGTAGATCCCCACGCTTTTGGCGATTTCTGCAATGGTAATGTTTACGGCTAATCCTTCCAATCCAAAATAGGGTGGAAGCACGGTAATGAAAAGGTAGGCAAGAAAACTGTATAACAGGACCTGGAAAATGCTGTTCAATGCAATCAGGCCAGCAGCGTATTCGCGGTCGCCCTCTGCAAGTTCATTCCAGACTACGACCATGGCAATGCACCGGGCAAGACCAATCAGGATCAGGCCGACCATATATTCGGGGTAATCGCGCAAAAAGGTAATGGCCAGAAAGAACATCAACAGGGGACCGATCACCCAATTCAAGACCAACGAAACGGTCAGCACCCGCGTATCTTTAAACACTCTGTCCATTTCTTCATATTTTACTTTAGCCAAAGGCGGATACATCATCAGGATCAGTCCGATAGCGAGCGGAACATTGGTGGTTCCACTGGAGAATGAATTGATGAATCCGGATGAAGATGGAATAAAGAAACCGATGGCTATGCCTATTCCCATCGCGAGGAAGATCCATAGCGTTAAATATCGGTCTAAAAAGCTAAGTTGTTTTCTTTCACTTGCAGGTGCGCAATTTGATGCTGACATGTATTAATATATTTAAAAGTAATCACTAAGGCCTGATGAACTTTGACGGTTCTCAGGCCTTATGTTTTTTAGCAGCAACCGCCGCCAGGTGTACAAACTGCATCGGTGCCTGCTGCCAGGTTGACCAATTTGATCTTTGTTTTTTCTTTAGGAACGCCGCATTGATCTGTCGCCAGACAAGCTGTCTTTTTATCCAGAAGTAGGAAATTTGTTCCATCGTAACTGAGGTCGTACTTTCCGATGGTTCCGGCCTGGTATTCCACTTCAATGTCTAGGTCGCCCATTCCCAATACTTTTTCAGATAGGCTGATGATTTTAAGTAATTTTTCTGCTTTGAGACGGTGTTCGTGATCATTTGCATCCCAAAGTTGAAAGTTCGCCACCTTTTCATGTCTTACGATTCCACCACAATCGATAAAATCTTTTGTAATGATACCTACTTCGGTTACGTGAAAGTGATCTGGAACCCTGGTTCCATTTGCTAACTGAAAGCTAACGCCTTCTGCGCTAGTCAGGATTTGTTTTATTTCTGATAGTTTCATGAGCTGATTATTATATTGCAATTTAACGATATATTGGTTGAAAAAATTAGCAGCAACTGGCTACTCCTTTATATGAATTCAAAAATGTGCCTATTTGTGATTGCAGCAGTTCCCATGTTTTAGGGTTGATGCAATAGCAAACGCTAACGCCCTCAATGGTTCCCTGTATGATCCCCGCGTTTTTCAATTCTTTTAGATGCTGGGATATGGTTGCCTGTGCCAACCCAAGTTCTTCCACCAGATCACCACATACACAAGTTTTGGAGATCAGGATCCTTTGCAGGATGGCGATCCGGGCAGGGTGGGCCATCGCCTTCAATAACGTTGAAAGCTGGTTCTGCTCTTCTGTAAATATTTCTGATTTAGTAAGTCCCATATTATATTGCAATATTACGATGTTATTGGTTAGCTTCCAAATAAAATAAAAAATTTCTAACTGCGCCGGGCATCCGACGCAGTTAGAAATTAGGTCAACTCTTAGGAAGTATATTTCAGGCGTAATGTTGCTTTCTCCTTTTCACCAATACCCATCTCTTTTTCCATGAAATTTTCCAGGCTACCATACCGTTTTTTGATGGAGTTGAAGAAAATATGGATCAATCCCGGATGAAGGTTCATTTTCTTTTCAATTTCTTCTCTGCTCATACCGATTGATTTCGCCATCGGCTCAAACATTTTCTCCATCATTGGTGCTAAGTATACATTGGAGGCGGTGAAATCTTCTTCTATGGTTTTTTGCGGAACGCCCAAGGTGTAAAGAAATAAAGCTGTAGCCATACCGGTGCGGTCTCTGCCGCCGGTACAGTGATAAAGCAATGCCGTGGTATCATTCAAGTTTAACAGTTTTTTAAAGATTGGCCGATAGCGTTCAGCAAAGTACTCGATTCCAGCTTCTCCGTAGAAATCATCTAGAAAGTTTCCTTTCTTCATCAACTCCATCATTTTTGGTCCCGAAGGCAGTTCGTCGCTTCCGGCCGGACTGAGTGTATAATCTGTCCCTGCAAGTAAACGATCTGGTGCCGCGGCAGATTCTTTTTTGCCTCTCAGATCGATCACCGTGTAAATTCGTCTCTCTTTCAGAGTATCCATGTCTGCATCTGTGAGTTTGTTGATGGAAGCACTACGGAATACCCTGTTCCATTTCACTTCTTTACCAGAATCAGTTTTATAGCCGCCTACATCACGGAAATTAAGTGCGCCATCTAATTTTACCAGACGCTTGCTGCTGTCTGCCAGTTGACCTACTGCCAGACATGGGATTAGAATTGCGATTAAAAGAATTGCTTTTTTCATAGTTTGTGAATTATATATTTATTTAATTATTGATATTTTTTGTAATGATAATCAACTTGTTATCGGATGATATCCCATCTGATTCCAGCCTGACCACGACGACCGTACCATTCGCTGGAAGTAAGTCGGCGGCGATCACCCATATAGGTTTTTACCGGTTCATCGCTCAGGTTGTTCAGTTCGACAAAAGCTTTCAAGTGTTTATTGATGCTAAAAGTTGCAGAAGCATCTATCGTAAAGTTTGCCGCGGTCCAGGTATAGTAATTTGGTCCAAGCTCCTGGTTGATTGACTCCACAGACGCGCCTCTATAATTTCCCGCAATCCGCATCATAAAGCGACTATGTTCATAAAAAAGGATGGCATTAAATAAGTGTTTAGACTGGTTAGGAAGACTGGTTTTCTCCAACCTAAGGTCGGCTCCCTTACCTGTTGGAACAGTCACCTTACTATCAATAAAAGTATAATTGAACTCTGTCCCGAAGCCGCTCCAGAAACCATTTAAAAAGTCGAAACGTTTGTTGATGCCAGCTTCAAAACCAAATAAGGAGGCGTCATTCAAATTTTTGGCTTGGGTAACCATATAATCCGACCCATTGATCTGCTGCATGCTGTTGTCAGTAAATACAACATCTTTGATTTTCTTATAGAATGCGCCACCTGAAAGGATTCCGACGTTGTCGAAATAATATTCGCCCATCAGGTCGAAGTTATTCGAGAAGGTAGGGTCGAGATCAGGATTTCCCTGGCTAATGGTCATAGGGGCTTTGGTATTATCCATCGATGTTCCTGGCGTCATATCTCCAAAGCTTGGGCGGATAAAGCCTCGGGTATAAGCCGCCCGGAGGTTGGCTTTGCTGTTCAAGGCGTATTTGAAATGTAACATGGGTAACAGCGCATTGTAGTTGTTGTTCACTGTTGAGGCTGATATCGTGGTGACTGCCGGAGTTCCTTCAACCAGTGCTTTTGATCCAATCAATTCCATATCGGTGTATTCGTTGCGCAGCCCCGCTATGATTTTAAGCCGGTCTGAAGCGTCAACTTCCACCATTGCATAACCAGATACCACCTGCTCTGTGCCAGTGTACAAAGAGGTAGCGTTGGTTTTAGAAGTCATATTAACGAAGCCATTTTGAGCTTGAAATTCATTTCCGAACATATTGAAGAGTTGATCCTTCGTTAATGGATTCATTACATACTGGCTATAGTTGCCATTCAGGTTTCCAAAGTATTCAGATCCCGATGGAAAAGCGGTGGTGTTCAGTTGTGAAAGGCTTAACAGGGCAGGGGAATTAGGAATACCCATGGCTGCTCCTGGAAGGAATGGCAGGTTAGAGCCATAGGTGCTTTCCCGATATTTATGTCTGTATTTACCTCCAAACTTGAAGCTGATCTTTGCGGATGCGTTCACTTTAGCGTTCAACTGCGCATTGCGATCGCGTTCGCTATTGTCGAGCTGTGCAATCACGAGCTGCTGCAAAAGCAGCTTTTCAGGATTCATAGTTTCAGTCGGGTCGTTTAATCCGGCATCAAAATGCATTGGATCACCGCCTACGCCATTGGGAGAATCGAAGCCCCAGTATCGTTTTCCATCGGAAGAAAGATTATTGAAACCTCCGGTGATCTTTTGTCTGAACGTAGCGATCGGTAGACCTTTGGTGCCTTGAGTGGGTGGCGTTTCCAGGTAGTATCTGCTTTTATAATCGCTAAGTGTCCAGTCTAGTTTCAACTTTGTGCTCACCTGGTGTTCTGCACCAATTTCTGCGCCCTTTATTGTCGTTTGATAGTGAGAATAGCGGTAATTGTACTGGTATCGGCTATTGTTATAATCTACATAAGACTCGTATACCGGGCGGATATCGTTAAATTTATTGAGCATTCCCCTGAAAAATAGCTTATTGGATGCATCCAATTTGTATTCCATTCCGAGGTTTGTGCCCATTGTTTGGCGTTTTCCTATATACCTTTTCAACATCACCGAGTTGATAGATTTCTTTTGCTGCACATTTGATGAACCGGTATTGTAGGTGGCATCAAAGGAATCTGCGCCCCATTGTCTGTCCCATATTGCCCCGGAAAGGATGATACCCAGTTTATCGTTAAAGAAGCGGTCGCCATAAACCAGGGACCCGTTATAAGTGGCATTCTGCGAAAATGTATTGTAGCCACCGGCAGCACTGGCGTTAAGTTGTCGGCCAGTAGGAGCAACCCTTGTAATGAAGTTGATCGCTCCACCGATTGCATCCCCTTCCATATCAGGCGTTATCGCTTTCGCCACCTGTACGTATTGAATTATTTCCGAAGGCACAGCATCGAGTACCGAAGATCGGTTGCCCATCACATTGGAGCTGGGTAACCGGCTTCCGTTAAACAGCGTCGATGTCCAGGCAAACGGAGTTCCCCGCACGGTGGCCTGATCTGCTTCTCCATGGTAGCGGGCCACTGCAACGCCCTGCATTCTTTGCACCGCTTCGGCCGCATTACGGTCGGGCAGCTTTCCAATGGCATCTGAAGCCATCACATCCATTATTGCATTTGAATTTTTCTTAATGCTGTAGGCTTTGGCTTGTGATGGGGCCATACTTGCGGAGATGGATACTTCCTTCAAGGCGTTGCCCTGCTCAGGCAACAACTCAATATTGCCAATTGAATTGATCCCTTTAACCACATCCAGCTCTATTTCCTTCACCGCATAGCCAATATAGGAAATCGACAATTTCGCTTTACCAAGCGTTGGCAGCGTCAGACTAAAGGAACCATTGAGGTCTGAATAGGTGTTGAGGTTAGCGGCCAGTCCGCGAATCGTTGCTCCAGGCAGAGTCCCATCCCTGCTGGTGATTGTACCCCTAATGGTTTGGGCAAACGAACTTGAACAGGCTAATAAGACGATGGTCGCCGTTGCAAGTGCTTTTTTGATTGTAGAAATTTGCATATCGTTTTTTATTTTCCGCAAATGTGAATTAACGAATGCAACCGTACGACTTAACCCAACCGGAAATACGTGTTGACGGATCAGGCGTTGGACTGGTACTTAAATCTGTTGAAAACCAGGTTGTTACCTTGTGTTACCATATTGTTATCAAAATGTTTATTCAAAAATACTGTGGCACGGAACTTTGTATGTTAACATTCGCTTAATATTTGCTGATTAACTTTGCAGGATCATTAACAGGGAGATTACATGCAGTACATTATAGCAATTGGCATATTTCAGGCAATGATGATCATGACCCTTTTATGGAGAAACAGACTGCGCAGCAGTGCTGACGATCTGTTGATCTTACTAGTGGCTTGTATTGCCAGTCACCTGGCCATCAAATTCGTTATCTTCAATTTCATCGCCGATCAGCAGGTACGCAATCAGATGAATACATTCACGGGGCTTTGCTACGGACCGCTGCTCTATCTTTATGCCTTGAAAGTGAGTCAGGAAAAAACATTCATACCTGCTTCTAAATGGTATGTGTTCCTGCCTTTCATATTCGGTGCAATAGCTTATTTTACGGTTGCAGGCGTACTGTATTTTTCTACAAATTCAGACTACCGCTTGCTCTATTGGTACAACAACGTCAGTACCGTTGCCATCGTGGGAACAGAATTGTGTTTCACTTACCTTGCGGTAAAAGTGAGCCGTCGACATCTGGCTGCGGAAAAGCATCTGGAGCGGAAAATGATTCAGCGGATTGCCATTTGTTTCTGCTTGATCAGTGCTTTAACCCTTCCTTTTTTTGTCAGGTTTTCTGTAACTGATTTCATTCATCCGCTATTCATCAGAAGCGTTGTTTATGCAGTGCTTACCTACCTTTGTGTTTGGATTGGTTACCATAAATTGTTGTTCAATACGCAAACCAGGGTGAGTTATCTCTTCAATGAAGTTAGCGTGGAGAACGTAGGGAATTTAGGGAACGTTGAGAAACAGGAAGCTGGAAAATTCCCTGCACTGCAACGCAAATCGCCCTTATCGGAAGCGCGACAAAAAGAGATTTGGGAGATCCTGGAAAGTCAGGTTAAAGACCATAAAATATTTGCCGATAGCGAACTAAACCTAGATAAACTCTCCATAGCAACGGGCATCAATAAATACCATCTTTCAGAAACGCTGAACACCTACGCCCAGAAATCATTTTACCAGTACATCAATGAATATCGGATAGCCTATGCGCTTAGCCAAATGCAGATTCTACACCGAAAGGAGATCCCTGTAAACGTGTTGTCGCTTGCCTACGATGCTGGCTTTAGAGCAAAATCATCCTTCAACAGGTATTTTAAAGAAATTACAGGCTTTACACCCACAGAGCATCTTAAGTCGCTGCAATAACCATTCAGTTTAAACGCAGTAGTCATTCAGCTCCAGGCAGTAGCCATTCAGCGTCAATGTCTGGTTAAGTTTAGAAATCGTTACCATTATATTAAATGTTGGTTTTGACAATTCAGATTTCGTTTCAGCGCATTAGATTTGGTTGGACAGTCCGTGCGCTACTTTAACTAACCATATGAAACCAATAAGGGTCGCTTTTTTTGCAGAGATATTAATTGAAGATTTTGACGGTGCGTCCCGTACCATGTTCCAGCTGATCAACCGGATCGACAAACGCTTTGAATTCTTATTTATCTGTGGAGTGGGGCCGGAAGAGATCAAAGGTTTTGAGTGCCTTCGAATCCCGACCATCAATCTGCCCATCAATACCAATTATACCATGGCCCTGCCTGCATTGGCCAAAAAGGAATTGAAGAAGAAGCTGCGCAACTTCGATCCACATGTGATCCATATTGCTACGCCTTCTTTGCTGGGTGCTTTTGCCCTTAAATATGCCAATAAACGGGAAATTCCGGTGATATCGATCTATCACACCCATTTTATATCTTACATTGACTATTACTTCAAATACGCACCGTTCTTAATTGGCAAAGTGAAACAGGCCATTGCGGGTAGTCAGAAATCATTTTACAACAATTGCGAAAAAGTATATGTTCCTGCGGAAAGCATTCGGGAGCAACTGCAAGTTATGGGTGTAGAACCGGAACGCATGATGATCTGGAAGCGGGGGATCGATACCAAGCTGTTCTCACCGGATAAAGCCGATACGCAGTTGGTTCAAAAGCTGACCGGCAACAACGATCCTACGATCATTTTTGCGAGTAGACTGGTATGGGAAAAGAATCTGGAGACACTCTTTCGCATCTATGATAAAGTTCAGGCATCCGGATTAAAAGTAAACTTCCTTGTTGCTGGTGATGGAATCGCAGATAAGATCAGCCAGAGCAGGATGAGGACCGCGATATTTACGGGTAAGGTAGACCATGAGACCCTTGCAGCGTTATATGCCGGGGCAAACCTTTTCTTATTTACCTCTGTTTCCGAAACCTACGGCAATGTGGTATTGGAAGCGATGGCATCCGGACTTCCATGTGTTATTGCTGATGGTGGTGGCTCTGCTGATTTTATTGATCAGGGTGTAAATGGCTTCAAATGTGAGCCCTTCAATGAAGATGAATATTTTGAGCGCATCGCGCAATTGCTAGGAGATGCAGAACTAAGTGAGCAATTTAGTGCGGAAGGCCTGCGATTCAGTCGCGAATTGAGCTGGGACCAGCTTGCGGGAACTTATTTCACTGACCTTATCCATCTATCCGGTAAGCTCAAAATGCTGGCCGTTTAGTTCCGGGATGAAGAGATCGCTGATCATCGCTCTGACCATCTGCATTGTGGTCTCCTTAGTGTTCTTCCTGCGCGCCACAGATCTGAACCGGGTCATCAGCCTCATTGAAGAGACCGGGTATAAATTCTGCCTGCTTTTGCTGGTCACTTTTCTCGCCTATCTGTTTGGTACGATCAGCTGGCAGTTTGCCCTGGGCGAATATTATAACAGCGTTTCTACCACTAAATTATTTCTTGTCCGGCATATTGGGGAAACCGTGGGCATGTTCAATCCTGCAAGCGTAATTGGGGGTGATGCCTTGAAAGCAGTCATGCTCCGCGACTATCAAATCCCGGAACGGAAGGTCATGTGGTCTATCTTATTTTCCCGGGCCATCATGGTTTTAAGCCAATTGATGTTGTCGGCGGCAACTGCATTGGCCCTTTTGCTGCAACATCCTTCCTTAGCGATGCAGGAATGGAACCATCATAAAGGGTCGGCCTTGTATCCCATGCTGGTTCTGAGGTGGAAGTCTTTTCGGTTGAAATGTTCTTCGGCGCTCCGCGAGCTTCCTGCCATTTTGAGGGAGAATAAAAGAATGCTCTTGTTTTCTTTCTTTTTCGCATTACTGCATTGGTTCGTGGGCGGTTTGGAGTTCTACCTCATCTTAAAGTTCCTTGGGGTTAAGGTCAGTATCTTAAAAGCGTTAATGGTAGATCTGGGCGTAGTGCTGTTCAAAGCAGCTGGAGCTGTGATTCCCGGTCAGCTGGGTATCGAAGAATATGGTAATAAGATCATGCTGCTAGCCATCGGTGTACCTGGAGAAGAGGTATGGGTAGCCGCATCAATACTCCGCAGGGCCAGGCAGTTGTTCTGGATTGCCTTCGGTATAGGTGTCTATTTTCTGATCTTCAAAAAGCGCAAGGTTCCCCTTCTTCACTGATATGGAAATATTATTTGTATCCCATAAGTTTCCTCCTGCCACAGGTGGGATGGAAAAGCAAAGTTTCGAGCTGATCAACGAAATGAGCCGCTTAACGAAGATCCATTGTATTGTGTATGAGGGCAAGGAGAGCCGGTTTAAATTCTTTAGTCAATTGAACAAACGCATCAGACAGGTGGTACTTGAGCATCCGGAGATCTCTGTCATTCATTTCAACGATGGATTGATTGGCGCATTCAGTATGTTTCATAGAGGGTATGCACAATTGAAGCGCTCGGTGACCTTACATGGCCTTGACGTAGTATTTCCGGGAATGCTTTATCAAAAGCTCATTTTCCCAAGGTTCAATAGGTTCGATTTGATCTTTGCGGTAAGCCGGGCCACAGCCAACGCCTGTATGGAACGGGGAATTGCACCTGAAAAAGTTGTTGTGGTGAACAACGGAGTAGATGTGACCACTAAAACCAGGACCAGTCGGACGATGGTCAACGATCTGTTGGCAAAAAAGTACGCTGCTGAGGTTTCGGGAAAAAGGATATTGGTCGCTATTGGCAGACCTGTAAAACGGAAGGGATTTTCCTGGTTCATTAAAAATGTAATGCCGCAATTACATGAAGATTTGATACTATTGCTGATCGGCCCTGTTCAGGAGGAGAAAAATAGTCGCCTGTTTAATTTACTACCCTTATTCCTGAGAACCAGAATTGAACTTTTTTTGGGTGCTCCAAGCGATGAAGTCAACCTTAGGACGCTGCTTAAAGGCGTAGATTCCAGTCGCCGGGTGATGCGGCTGGGCAAAATTCCCAGACAAGATATCAATTCGGTTCTGGCTGTAGCAGATGCATTTATTATGCCCAATATAGAAGTACAAGGGGATATGGAGGG
>JAPSHM010000383.1 GCA_031179845.1 Pedobacter sp. | reverse complement strand
CTTATTTTTGAAAATATATGAGTACAGGACTATCAGAATTAGAACTATTGCGCCGTAATTCGCTAAACCAATTACGTGAGCTTGGAATCAACCCCTACCCTGCAGAAGCATATGAGATCAATGCCAATTCAGCAGACATATTAAAAAACTACGAAAGAGAGAAAACTGCCTATAAGAATATCAGCATTGCCGGCAGGATCATGAGCCGCCGGATCATGGGAAGTGCTTCCTTTGTAGAATTACAGGATTCAACAGGCAGGATTCAGGTTTATCTGAAAAGGGACGACCTTTGTCCGGATGAAGATAAGACCTTATACAATACCGTATTCAAGAAGTTAATGGACCTGGGTGATTTCATCGGGGTTAAAGGGTACGTGTTTACTACGCAAACGGGCGAGATTTCGATCCATGTAACGGAACTGACCTTATTGTCCAAATCATTAAAACCTTTACCAATTGTTAAACGTGATGAAGATGGCCATATTTATGACGGATTCACTGATCCGGAAATGCGTTACAGACAACGTTATGTCGATCTTACCGTAAACCCGGATTTCAAACAGATCTTCATCAATCGCTCAAAGGTGATCAATACCATGCGTAATTACTTTGACGACCAGGGATGGATGGAAGTGGAAACACCGATTCTTCAGCCAATTCATGGTGGTGCTGCAGCACGTCCTTTTGCGACGCATCACAATACCCTTGACATGCCGCTTTATCTCCGTATAGCGAACGAATTGTATTTAAAAAGACTTATCGTTGCAGGTTTTGACGGTGTTTACGAATTCGGTAAGATGTTCAGAAATGAAGGTATGGACCGTACGCATAATCCAGAGTACACAGCAATGGAAATTTATGTGGCCTACAAAGATTATATCTGGATGATGGCTATGGTGGAAGAATGTCTGGAGAAAGTTGCAGTTGCCATTCACGGAACGCCAATTGTGAAGGTTGGCGACCATGAGATCAATTTTGAAGGCCCTTACGAAAAGCTGACCATGTACGAGTCGATTCAAAAATACACCGGAATTGATGTATCGGAAATGACGGAAGCAGCGCTTAAGGAAACCTGTGAAAGTCTTGGTATCGAAATTGACGCCAGCATGGGTAGAGGAAAGCTGATCGATGAGCTATTCAGCGAAAAAGTAGAAGCCAATCTGATCCAGCCTACATACATTACTGATTATCCTATTGAGATGACCCCATTGGCTAAAAAACACAGAAGCAAGGAAGGCTTGGTAGAGCGTTTCGAACTGTTTGTAATGGGCAAGGAAATCGCGAATGCGTATTCTGAGTTGAACGATCCTATCGATCAGCGTGAGCGTTTTGAAGACCAGTTGAAGCTTGCTGCGCGAGGTGATGACGAAGCGATGGCAATGGATGATGATTTTGTACGTGCACTGGAATACGGTATGCCTCCCACTTCAGGCTTAGGAGTCGGGATCGACCGGTTGGTGATGTTAATGACGAATCAGTCGACCATACAGGAAGTACTATTCTTCCCTCAAATGAGACCGGAGAAGAAAGCTAAAGTAACAACCGACGAAGATTTTATCAACGCCGGGATTCCTTTGGAGTGGGTTCAGGTGATTAGAAAAATGAATATCAACACGATAGAAGAACTTAAAGCAGCAAACCCGAATAAAGTATTCAATGATCTGGGTGGCATGCGCAAAAAGCTTAAACTTGAACTAGCGATGCCTTCAAAAGAAGAGGTTACCGCCTGGTTTTCTTAACACACTGATAACAAAAGCTTAAAGGCCTGCTACAAAAATTGTAGCAGGCCTTTCTTATTTTTACAGTCGAACTTAAATTAACTACTATGAACAGCTCAAGTTTAGAAATCACAGAAAAAGAATACTGCATAAAACTAAGTAAAGATGCGTTTGATCTTACTTTAATACGTCAACTGATCACAAGGATACAATCAGAACAATTGTTCTTTAGCAAGAGCAAAGACTATCTTGAAGATGATATCATCAGCAGAACTTCTTATGCAGAAGGAAATGACAATTTTGACAGATTAAGCGAAAAATAAAAGGCCACCATTGATTGGGGCCTTTTAACTCTCTCTAAACTCTCTCACAATACTCACCCTCCGAACGCTCAACGCTTTTAATGCACTTCACGCTTTAAATTCAATTACCTGTAACGAACCTGTTGTTGTCTATCCATCATTCCCAACTGATCCTTCATTTGTTTGATCTGGTCGGCCAACAACTTGTTCTTATCTGCTTTCTTAGCTTCTGTCAGATACATTTGCGCTTCGCGCTTGTTCCGTTTCGCCATTGCTATTCCCGCAAGGCTTAACTTTGCCAATGCGATATTATGGTCCATCTGCATACCTAATGAAAGTGCTTTCTTGAAATACTTTTCTGATTGCATTGGTGCTTTCCTGGATTCTATCAGACCCATCAATAGGTTGTAGTATCCATGTTGCAACCTAACCAGTTCTTTTTCATAATTGGTGATCCGCTTCAGGAACACTTCTGCTTTAGCCATGTTATCCTTTCTCAGGAACCATTGGGCAAGTAGCATATTTTCATTAAAGAAATAAGTTACGATGATTAAAACGCTTATAAAAAAGGCTAGTATTCCCCATCCCCAAAAACCGAAGATCATCAGGGCTATTGCTCCCCCCAATACTGCGAAACCTAAAATAAGACGAACTAAATTTGGCATATTCTGTTATTTATTTTTCTGCAAATATCGTGTTTATATACCAATTAATAGATTTAAAAGTTATAATTTCAGCAAAAAATAGAAAAATCAACTCATGTCTGTTTCCCTGGAAGAAAGCTGGTTTAAGGTCCTCAAAGACGAATTTGAAAAGCCTTATATGAAGTCTTTGAACGCGTTTCTGCTCGAAGAAAG
>JAPSHM010000120.1 GCA_031179845.1 Pedobacter sp. | reverse complement strand
AATCACTATTGCTCCATCCAAAAACTTCTTCAAGATGTGGCTTCAATAAGCTCAATACCTGACGGTCAAGATAATTAACGGTTGTTGCAAAGAATAATAGTGCACAGATAGTCCACCTGTAATTTCCCATTTTGGTCTCTTTCATTATATTTGGTTTAATGTTTAATTTGTGTTAAAGTTAAATTCGTAAATCCTTATTTTCACTTGGACCGGTTAAACAGCTTAATATATGTAAATCTGCTCGGTTGCTCCTGTCAAATTTTCTTTACCTATCTTTTGATTCTTGTGGTGATGCCTTGTTTTAACGCTCCAAAATCATTGGGCATAAGCAATGCTACATAATAAATCCAAGTAAAAACAAACTTCAATAGAAAATATTTACGCAATCGTTATCGTTTTTACAGCTACTTTAGGGGCGGTGTAGTTACCGAAAAGACATAGAGATTCCGCAATCCATGTTGATTTTCATGAATTGCGGAATGAGGAAGATTGATTATTAGTTTGCTAATTCCAGGATAAGATCGTCCGTATTTACCATGGTGCCAGCAGGTAAGGTGATGGACTTGATGATGCCATCCGTGATCGCTGAAATATTAGATTCCATCTTCATGGCTTCGATCATGAAAAGTGGCTGATTCTTTTTAACGGGATCCCCGGGCTTTACAAAGATTTTCGATAGCAGTCCCTGCAAAGGTGAACCAATATGATATGGAAGGTCCTTTTCTACTTTACGGTTTTCCAGTTTAACAACTTTTACTGATTTATCCTGGATCTCAATATTACGGGTCTGCCCGTTCAATTTGAAAAATACGGTACGCATGCCGTTATCGTCTGCCGGACCAATCGAAAGCAAACGGATCAACAGCGTTTTCCCTTTGGCGATCTCTATGGTGGTCTCCTCCCCTGGTTTCATGCCAAAAAAGAAATACCGGGTAGGGATGATCGACACATCACCATATAACCTAAAAATCTTTATAGCATCCGCAGTTACCTTAGGATAGAACTTATAAGCAAGATACATGGTATAAGTCAAATCCTCACCAAACTCCGTTTTAAAGTCCTCAAAGTCCTGTTCCAGATCTAGAGCCGCAAGATGTTTATTCGGACGGTCGGTAAATGGTTTCTTTCCTTTCAACAGGATCCGCTGCAATTCTTTTGGAAACCCACCTTCCGGTTGACCAATCTCGCCCATAAAAAAAGAAACTACTGACTCTGGAAAGGAAAGCTGCTCGCCTCTGGCAAATATATCTTCCGGTGTGATTTGATTGGCAACCATGAACTGCGCCAGGTCGCCCACCACCTTAGAACTAGGCGTAACTTTAACAATATCTCCGAATAATTCATTCACTTCGGCATACCGCTGCTTAATCAGCCCAAACTGATCGCCGAGTCCCAATGCAATAGCCTGCGGCTTCAAATTGGAATACTGACCGCCTGGAATTTCGTGTTCAAAAACTTCGGCTGAACTCGCTTTCAGTCCCGATTCAAAAGGATAATAATATTCCCGTACCGTTTCCCAGTAATTGGAATACGCATTCAACGATTTCTGATCGTAAGGATTTTCACGTTCATGGAAGCGCATCATTTCAACAATAGAATTGAAATTAGGCTGGGATGTTGTCCCCGATAAAGCACCTAAAGCACAATCAATTACATCTACACCGGCTTCTATTGCCATTAGATAAGTTGCAGTTTGCAAAGACGAAGTATCATGAGTGTGTAAATGGATTGGAATCTGAACGGTATCCTTCAAAGCCTCAATCAGTACTTTGGCGGCGTAGGGTTTCAACAAGCCAGACATGTCTTTAACAGCCAGAATGTGACTGCCGGCATTTTCGAGGTCTTTGGCGAGTCTTAGGTAATAATCCAGGCTGTATTTATTGCGCTTTGGATCCAGAATATCACCCGTGTAACACAAGGCACCTTCAGCAAGCCCATTTGTCCTTTTGCGTACCATTTCAATACATGGGGCCATATTATCCATCCAATTCAGGGAATCAAAGACCCTGAAGATGTCTACTCCTTTTTCCCAGCTTTTCTCCACGAATGATTCAATGAGGTTATCAGGATACGCGGCATAACCAACACCGTTACAGCCTCTGATCAGCATTTGAATCAATATATTCGGCATAGCTGCCCGAAGTTTCTCCAGTCGGCGCCATGGATCTTCATGCAGAAATCTTAGACATACATCGAATGTAGCCCCGCCCCAGGCTTCCATACTAAAGGTTTGCGGATGATGTTTAGCAAAACCTTCTGCCACTTTCAGGATGTCATACGTTCGCATACGCGTAGCGAGTAATGACTGATGGGCATCTCTGAATGTAGTATCGGTATAATGAATCTTTTTTTCCGCTTTGAGCCATTTTGAGAACCCTTCGGGTCCGAGTTCCGTTAGAAGATCTTTAGTGCCTTTGGTATACGGACTGTGGTGATCCACTGGAGGGACCTCTGGCTTGTCCAGCTTTCTGTTTTCTTCCACTATCCTCACATCGGGGTTGCCATTGACCGACACTTCCCCTAAAAACGTTAGAATTCTCGTTCCCCGGTCCAGACGCTTTTTAGACTCAAAAAGTTCAGGATGTTCCTGGATAAAGTTAACCGTTGCCTTACCATCAATGAATGTAGGATGATTGATCAGATTTTCAAGAAACTGCACGTTATTTTTGACACCTCTGATTCTGAATTCGCGCAGGGCGCGGTTCATTTTCCTTGCGGCATCTTTAAGGGTGCCACCACTGGTGCTGACCTTTACCAGCATAGAATCAAAGAATGGGCTGATCTTCATTCCAGGATAGGTGCTGCCTTCGTCCAGACGAATACCGAAACCTGTGGCGTTCCTATAGGTAATCAGTGTTCCATAATCTGGTTTGAAGTCGTTTCCGGGATCTTCTGTGGTAATGCGGCACTGCATGGCAAAACCGTTGCAGCTAACAGAATCCTGATCACCAAGTCCAATCTCCTGATCATGTAAATGGTAACCATCTGCAATAAACAATTGAGTCTTAATCAGATCAATTCCCGTAATGATCTCAGTAACGGTATGTTCAACCTGTATTCTAGGGTTTACTTCTATAAAATAGATATTCTCCTGCTGGTCGATCAAAAACTCTACCGTACCCACATTGTTGTATTTTACTGCTTTTGCGATGGAGATCGCATATTGATAGAGTTGCTGCCTGGTTTGTACCGATAAATTCAAGGAGGGCGCTACTTCCACGACCTTTTGAAAGCGGCGCTGTACTGAGCAATCCCGTTCAAAAAGATGAACCACCTCATCATAATTGTCCGCAACGATCTGCACTTCAATATGACGTGGCCGGTCTATAAACTTCTCTAAAAAAACGGTATCGTCTCCAAAAGCATTTTTGGCTTCACTCCTGGCCTCGAAAAAACCTTTTTCCAATTGTTCATCGTTCCTTACGATCCTCATGCCCCGTCCTCCTCCGCCGGATGCCGCTTTGATCATCAAGGGATATCCGATCCGCCTGGCTTCAGTAAGCGCTACCTCAATCGCATTCAGTTCTTTATCGTTACTCTCGATTATTGGTAATCCGGCACGCTTTGCCACGAGCTTAGCAGTGACCTTATCACCGAGTGCGCGCATGACATCTGGTCGCGGTCCTATAAAGACGATGTTATTGTCTGCACATTGCCTGGCGAATTCTTCATTTTCAGATAAAAATCCATATCCAGGATGTATCGCATCTGCGCCACTGTATTTGGCCATTTCTATCATTCCAGGAATGTCCAGATATGGTTTCAGTGGTTCATGGTCTTCTCCTATCTGATAGGCTTCATCAGCTTTATAGCGATGTAATGAATATCTGTCCTCATAAGTATAGACCGCTACAGTTTGAATGTTTAATTCGCTACAAGCACGCTCTATCCGAATGGCAATTTCACCCCGATTGGCAATTAAAACTTTCTTGATCTTCATGATTCTAGGATTGGTTGAGGTAAAAATATTACAAATACTTTAAAGCCACCACATCTAAATACATTTATTATCAATGAGTTATAGTGTACAAAGTACACTATAACTCAAAAAAGCCCTGCTCTGAGGATGGAAATCTGCGAAGTCCTATACCAATCCGGGAACCTGAACCATTTCATCTACTTCCACTGTATAATCAACCCCAGCCACATCGAAGCCAAAAAGATTTAGGAAATCTTTTTTATACCCTGCCAGGTCGCCAATCTCTGGCAGGTTTTCTGCTGTTGCAACCGGCCACAAGTTGGCTACCTGTGTTTGAACATCATCGCGCATTTCCAAATCATCAATGCGGATCCTGCCCGCCTCATCGGTTGTAAATTCACCATTATGGTATAATCTTTCGGCAAACAGTCTTTGTATTTGCTCGATGCAGCCTTCATGAATGTCTTTCTCTTTCATTACTTTATAAAGTAGCGATATATAAAGTGGAATGACAGGTATTGCAGAGCTTGCCTGTGTCACCAGCGCTTTATTTACCGAGACAAAAGCTTTAGCATTCAAATCTTGTAATTTAGCTGTTATTTTGAACGCAGTAGCTTCCAGATCATCCTTTGCCCGGCCAATTGTTCCTTTCCGGTAAACGGCTTCTGTCAAAGCTGGACCGATATAAGAATAGGCTACGGTTGTCGCTCCAGGTGCAAGCAGACCTTCAGCCTTCAGCGCATCCATCCACATTTCCCAATCTTCACCACCCATTACAGCAACGGTATGGTCTATTTCTTCTTCATTAGCAGGTGAAATTGACACTTCTGACACGTTTCCGGTGTGAAAATCTACGGTTTTATTGGTAAAAACTTTGTCGCCAATTGGCTTTAAAACGGATTGATGAACCACTCCTGTTTTAGGGTGAGTCCTTTTCGGTGAAGCCAGGCTATAGATCACCAGGTCGATTTGCCCCAATTCATCTTTGATCAAGTTCAGTGTTTTTTCTTTGATCTCATCCGAAAAGGCATCTCCATTGATGCTTTTTGCGTATAGTCCAGCTTTCATTGCTTCTTCTTCCAAAGCTGCACTATTGTACCATCCTGGTGATGCTGGTTTTCCAGCTGCAGGTGGTTTTTCAAAGAAAACGCCGATCGTAGCTGCACCAGAACCGAAGGCACTCGTTATCCTGGATGCCAGACCAAAACCTGTGGATGCACCAATGACCAACACTTTCTTCGGGCCATCAATATTGCCCTTAGATTTTACATAGTTGATTTGATTGATCACGTTTTGTTCACATCCTTTTGGATGTGCAGTAAGGCATATAAACCCGCGCATTTTAGGTTCAATTATCATAGCATGTTTTTTTAGTAATTTTTAAAAGGATGGATTAACATTACAGCAAAATAACTAAAATATTTTAACATAGTATTCCATTACCCGTACAAAGCAGATGTTAAGCCAGGCAGAATAGGTGTCCGGATTCCTTTTAAGTTCATCTCCAAGCGTATTCATGTCGACATATTTATAAGCGGAAACTTCCGATGGGTTGATCTCAGGAAGGTTGTCCGATACACCGAAAAACACATGATCAAATTCGTTTTCAATAATTCCCTCTGAAACTTCCGCCTTATATTGAAAACTGAAGATATGTGAAATAGCGCATTGCATTCCCATCTCCTCCATCAGTCTCCTTTTGGCTGCATCGATTGTCTCTTCACCGGATCGTGGGTGACTACAGCAAGTATTTGTCCACTGACCGCCAGAATGATACTTATCATATGCCCGTTGTTGCAAAAGCAGCTCGCCCTTTGAATTAAAGACAAAAACGGAGAAAGCCCGGTGTAATCGACCCAATACATGCGCTTCCATTTTCGGCATTAAGCCAATTGGGTTATCCTGATCGTCAACAAGGATTACGTTTTCTGTCATTTTATATCAATTAAAGCACCATCTCCTGATACAACTTTTGCAGTGTTTCTTTTGGATTTGTACATAATCCGGGATGTGCCCTGGAAGTTTGCAAAACTGTGCTTCGGGTTGCCGTTAACCAGCGAAACCTTGAAGCGATATCTAAGCTTCCAATCGTTCCGGAATTGGCTCCTCCAGAACAGATCCGCTCAAATGAGCTTACATGTTCCCTTAGCACATCGCAATCCAGATCGCCACAGAGCGCATTTAACTTTGCCGTGTTCAGCTCATATAAAACACCAAGAAATTTCTGTTTGGAGCAATAAAGAACAACGCCTATATTAATGAATTCTTCACGCTCTACCTTCGGTACAACGCGCAAAACAGCATACTCAAATAAGTCCTTCTCTTGCATCTTGTGCTGCTTTAACAAAAATTTCAGAATGGATCAACCTCGTCTGCAAGAAGTGAATGTAGGCTTGCCGGTGTTCTTCCGGTGAATCAAATGAATCCTCATCTTTCAGCCATTCATCTGGGATAAGTGCTGCAATAGATTCAATGAGTTCAGGTTGAAGAATAGCCCGGAATTCGCGGTCCACTTTTTCAAGATCGGCAGCCATAGGTAAAAGTACATGATCTTTGATCAATAGGAACGGGCGGATCGCCTGCTTTTGCCAGTCTTGCCATGAATGGTGAAAGTATAAGGAAGCGCCATGATCGATCAACCAAAGTTCTCTATGCCAGATCAACATGTTGGTGTTTCTTGCTGTGCGGTCCATGTTTGTGAGTAAACAGTCTAACCAAACAATTTGGGATGCCAGCCTGGAATCGATCGTAGTGACCAGTGGATCAAATGTTATCGCCCCTGAAAGATAATGCAGGGCAAGATTTAACCCTTCACTGGCACGCAACAGATCCTGTATTTCTTCATCGGGTTCAATCCTCCCAAACGCTTCATCTAAACTTGCATATACGATTTCAGGCACGCGAAGTCCGAGAACGCGGGCAATCTCGGCGCCAAAAATCTCAGCGATTAAAGCTTTGGTGCCTTGTCCTGCACCTCGAAATTTCAAAACATATAAAAACCCATCATCTGCTTCTGCAATTGCCGGCATAGAGCCTCCTTCTCTTAAAGGGGTAACATACCGGGTTACATTGACCGACCGCAACTCTATTGAACTTTTGTCCATAATTACTCTTGTATCATCAAAAATTGGAGATAAAGATAGATAAACAAATAAACCAATTTCAAATTAACCACAAATAGCTGCAACCAAAACCTCTCCTACGCTTTTGAAGAATTCGCTTTATGATTGTATAGCAAATAGTTATATTTGGGAAAATTGCTTTTTAATTAAACGCTATTATATAATCATGAAAAAAATCCTATTGTTTCTCGTTCTCGTTACCTCTGTATTTTCTATTTCCTGTAAAAAAATTCCTGATGTCCCCGGACGTACAACGAAGACAATTGTTGGAAAAAACTGGAAATTAACGGCCTATACAGTAAATGGCGTTGATGAATTATCCAACAACTATGAACCTTGCGACCTGGACGATCATTGGATCTTCAGAGCTGATGGCAAATTTATTTTAGATCACAAGAATACGACATGCGGAGATGAAATATTATTTGATGGCGACATTGCAACGTGGTCGATTGTCGACAATAAATTGTATGTCATGAATGAGTTTACTGAGGAACCAGACATGAACTTTACGATGGATTTTGATATTTTGAACCTGTCTGCCAAAATTCTGAAAATTGTTCTGATTATTCCCGAAGATACCGAAAACGCGGATGACGAAGGTGACGCTGATGGCCCATACCATTTGACCTACACCTTCACAGCGCAATAAAGTCCATTTTGATCGCCATCTGGTCTGCCATTTGATTCCTTTTGATAATCCAGCTCATTCTAACTGCTTATTAACCTAATGCTTAACTCGATGATGCACAATAATCCTATCAAACTAGACAGAAAATAACACAAAAAGGATATATCTTTAGGCTCAAATTTTACAAAAACACTCATGGCAAAAGCGTCTGAAATTAAAGTAGGAAATATATTACGGTTCAATAACGAACTGGTAACCGTTACAGAATTTTTACACCGTACTCCAGGAAAGGGTGGTGCTTTTTACCTTGGCAAATTCCGCAACATCAAAACTTCGAGAATAGTAGAAGCGCGATTAGGAACAGATGAGCAGGTTGAAATCTGCCGCGTAGAGACCAATGATTTTCAATATCTATATGAAGAAGGTGATTATTTTGTGGTAATGGACAATGTAACGTTTGATCAGTTTAATGTTCCAAAAGCATTATTCGGAACCTCGGCACGATTCTTAAAAGAAGGAATGGATGTCATTGTTTCCTTTGAAAGTGAAGAACCGATCATCGCACAAGCGCCTAATTTCGTTGAATTGGAAATTACTTATTCTGAACCAGCAGTTAAAGGTGATACCTCTTCAGGTGCTCAGAAAACTGCGACTACAGAAAACGGCATAGAACTTAAGGTTCCATTATTCGTAAATCAGGGCGACCGCATTAAAGTTGATACGCGAACCGGAGAATATGTGGAACGTGTAAAATAAATTTCCATTATCGAGGCGCATTAACGTTCATGTGCATGGATCGACAGCCCAATTTGTTCCGCAAACTGAAGTGATATTTTTTCAGCAGCCCAACTAATGCCAGCGGCAGTCACATCAAGCCACAAATTTGTAATGCGCCTCGCTCCTTCTAAAATACTATAGCTTCCGTCCTCCAGTGGCACTACTGTCAGTGTTTTTCCATACACTGTAATTTCGTAAGGTTCCATGAATCTCAAGTTAATAATACAAAGTTACGTTTGCTTAACAATACAACTGTAACTTAGTTTGTAAAAAATTGGTTTCATTAACTTCCCTATGCTGACCTCTGTGCTATAGCGTAACTTTTAATATGGTATGTAGTTTATGCCAGTTTTTTTTGCCACGCAGAAAAGTCGACTTCAATGGCAATTTCATCCAGACGATGCTTATCAATTATTATCTCCCTCATTTCAGTCCAATCTGTTCCCATAGCAGTTACTCTTTTTTCGAGTTCATCGAAATTGATGTCCCTGCAATAAATCGATGAGCCTGGTTGCTGCCTCCAGGATTGAGCAATTGTGCCCAGATCAAACGGTTCAAATCCTAATGCATCTACCAGTTGAAACACAATTTGTTTCGCTTCAAGCCGATCACCAGAAACTGCCAAAGCGATGCGATCTTTCGCCCCTTTTGGCCTTCCAAGATCACTTAAGCTTGTGGCAAAGATAGAATTGAATACCTTAACCACCGGATATTCCAATTGTTCCTGAGTCCATAAACTGTCTATGCCACTTTGTTCAAGGGACGGTATAACCCCATCCCGGAGCCTCGGGTAATAATTTCCCGTGTCGATTACTACGGCTCCTTTTGAAATCCCGTTGAATAGGTTTCTGGGCAAATTTAGTATACTTTTTTGCGGTATGGCAACAACAATGACATCCTTATCTAACACCGCTTCTTCAACGGTAACGGCCATAGCTCCGATTTCCTCAGCTAACTGTTTCAAAGACGCTGGACCCCTGGAATTTGCAATGGAAACAACGTGTCCCAGTTTAACAAACTTCGATGCAAGGCACTTTCCTATTGCCCCTGCACCTATAATGCCTATGTTCATATCGATTCTACTTTTTGTCGGTGATTAACTATTTTGATATTTACGACCACATGTCCTTTCGCGCGCGCTGTCTGAATATTAATTATGTAGTTTGTTATTTAACAACATTTCTAATTTTTTCAATTTTGATCCCCAGAACTCGTCGAAGTAGGAGATCCAGGCCTGAAGTTCTTCAAACCCGTCTTTCTTCAATGTGCAATACCGTTCCCTGCCAATGTCCTTGATGGAGATAAATCCTGCATTTTCTAATATTTTAACGTGTTTAGAAACCGCAGGTCGGCTCATATCGAAGTTTTCTGCCAGGCTGTTTATGGTCAAAACGTCCTGTGAAAGCAGCATTAACATCTTTCTCCGGCTCGGATCACCGATCACCTGAAATCCATCAAGCTTTGGAATTGCCATCGTGTTCAACGGTTATTAGGTTAGCGATATTCTGTAGTTTTTCCGTCCAACCATGTAACAGCCCTTCATAGAAATTATGATTCTCTTTTTTATCAAAGCCGCTGTGCTCCAGGAAAAGTTCGGTACCTTCCTCCGTTCGCTGCAGGCTCCAAACTACTACAGAGTCTAATGTGATCACGCCATCTCCCGGACCACTCTGCCACGAATACGATAGCTTTGTATAAGGAACAATTTCCAAAACCTTGCAATAGAAGATTCCATCAAAGTCAAGTTCCGGATGCGGACTTGTTTTAAATTGAAACGCTGATCCTACTATAGGCTTGAAATCATTTTTCATCAACCATAATTCCATTAGTTCAGGATTGGTCAGATATTCCCAAACCATCTCTGGTGGTTGTGGGAAAGCATACTGGTGTTTAATTGTCTTTTTCATATACGTAACTTTAAGGTTACCCAAATATATAGGTAACTTCTGAGTTACGCAAGTTATTTTAGAAATTAATTTGTCACGTATATTTTCGGAAATGAATGGTAGACGAATTGCAGAAATAAACAAACCGAAATAAAGTGAGATCAAGACTTTGCGAACAACTGAACCAGAAAATTGTTGACTTTTAATGATTAGGTATCTAAATGATTATTAATGGACCAATATTTCCTTGTTCTTCTTCTCATTGGTTTGTCCAGTTTAGGGATGGCCTTTATGCCAGCTGTTTCCAAGCGTACAGGAATTTCCTATTCGCTGCTCTA
>JAPSHM010000119.1 GCA_031179845.1 Pedobacter sp. | reverse complement strand
ACTGCTTTTCCCCGACATACAAATAAGTCCCACATGCACAACACAAGTCAGGAAACAACAAGCCAAACAAATCCTGTAGAATGTGTTGAAATAAATTCACATAATCAATCTAAGATTTTCTGGATTAACGGAGGTAAAGAGAAGTTAATTTTGTTCTTTTACGGCCAACTGCCCACAGGCTGCATCAATGTCCTTACCGCGACTGCGCCTAATATTAGTTGTGATCCCTTGATTCTTCAAATAGTTGGAGAAAGCATCAATTTTATCACCTTCGGCGTTTGTGAAGTCTGCAAATTGTATCGGATTATATTCAATCAAATTTACTTTACATGGTACATGTTTACAGAACTTTGCAAGCTCAATAGCATCCTCAATCTCATCATTGAAGTTGTTGAAAACAATGTATTCATACGTCACTGGATTCTTAGTCTTGGCAAAATAATACTTCAATGAATCGGCAAGTGCCTTCAGTGAGTTCTGTTCATTGATAGGCATGATTTCATTACGCTTCTGGTCGTTTGCTGCGTGAAGCGATAAGGCTAAATTAAATTTGGCACCATCATCCGCCAACTTTTTAATCATCTTCGAGATGCCCGCAGTAGAAACTGTTATGCGTTTGTAGGACATATTTAAACCATCCGGTGCTGTAATCCGCTCAATGGATTTCATCACATTGGCGTAATTTAGCAAAGGTTCGCCCATTCCCATGTAAACAATATTTGTCAGCGGTGCATTGTAATTTTTTTTAGCTTGCTGATCAATGAGAACTACTTGATCATATATCTCATCAGCATTTAAATTTCGCTTACGGTCCATATAGCCCGTTGCACAAAATTTACAAGTTAGACTACAACCAACTTGCGAACTTACACACGCCGTCATCCGATCGTCCATTGGAATCAAAACACCTTCCACAACATTCCCATCAAATAGCCGAAAGGCGCTTTTTATCGTATGGTCATTACTAAACTGTGAACTGTTTATTTCGACTACGTTAATGGCGTATTGCTCATCTAACTTTTGTCTAAGGTCTTTAGAAAGGTTACTCATTTCAACAAATGAACGTGCTGATTTTTCCCAAAGCCATTGATAAACCTGTTTTGCCCTGTAGGCTGGTTCACTCATCGCTGCAAAATGTTGTTGAAGCTGCGAAAGGTCTAACGAACGGATATCTATTTTATTTTTAACAGGCATTTAAGCACAAAGTTACCAAATTTTGCAATACGGATTGTAATTATGCGGTAAAGCTATGGTTATTACCGCTTTGGACTTTTTGTTTTGGCACCTGGTGCCCCAGATCTTCCATTTCCAGGTTTAACTGGTCGCTTGCTAGGTCCACCAGCCTTGAACCAATCACTGTTTGCTGCACCTCCTTTGGGTTTAGCCGCAGGTACTTTACCAAATGACTTGCCTTTGCCGCCAGCAGGGCGATCTTCCCGGGTTACAGATGCCGAGGCCCTTCCTCCTGGTTTTTTACCTGTAAGGCCTTTCGATGTGCCTCTACTGAAATTTTTTGAGACAGCAGTACCTGACGCTCTTCCTGGAGTAATATTTTCTGAAAAATCTTCTTCGGGCCGAACTTTCGGTTTTTTATTTACTCTCTTTGGCGCAGAAGCAGCCTCCAAAGCACTTGACTTCGCTACGAGGTTAAATATCTCTGTCTGCTCTTCTGGCGTTAGTTCTCTCCATTCTCCTACAGGAATGCCCTTCAAACTAACATTCATGATGCGTACTCTTTCTAATTTGGTGACCTCAAAGCCAAAGTGTTCACACATTCTCCTGATCTGACGGTTTAATCCTTGAATCAGTATGATTCTGAAGACAAAAGTGCTTTCCTGTTTAATTTTGCATTTTTTTGTCATTACTCCCAGTACAGGGACGCCCTTGGACATACCAGTAATGAATGCCTCAGTAATGGGCTTGTTCACAGTAACCAAATACTCTTTCTCGTGATTATTCCCCGCTCGCAAAATTTTATTAACCAGGTCTCCGTTGTTAGTCAGAAAAATCAAACCTTGTGAGTCCTTATCTAAACGACCAATTGGAAACACTCTTTCACTGTGGTTTACATGATCAACTATGTTTCCTTTAACACCTGCTTCTGTAGTGCTGGTAATGCCAACAGGCTTGTTATAAGCTAATAAAATGGAGTTGTCCACTTCTTTAGGCTCTATTGTCTGACCGTTTACTGTAACTATATCACCAAAAAGCACCTTATCACCAACTTTGGCTTTTCTGCCATTGATAAATACACTTCCTTGCTCAATATATCTGTCGGCAGCTCTTCTCGAGCATAAACCGCTTTCACTAATGTATTTATTTAACCGGGTGGTTGAATCAGACATGCCTATGGGTATAAATTGAATTTATTTACAAAGGAATCAATTTATACCCATAAATCTATCAAATTTTGAAGATTAAAAATCTGTGTCATCAGCACTGGGACCGAAACTTCCAGGAATTGGGATGTTCAAAAGTCTAAGGTAAACTCCCAGTTGTGCCCTGTGATGAACAACTTGATTAAGACTCATACGGATTACGTCTGCTTTCGGTTCAACACTATAGATCTGTTGCCCGTTTCTTAAAGTCCAGTTTTTATCCAATAAATCTTCATATTCATCTTTAAGATGACTGCGTCCTTCCTGCAAGGATCTTTCAAAATAAGCCAACAGCTCCTGGGTGTCATTTACCTCTTCAGGTATATAAGGATTATTCGCAAAATCAAGTTCATCGGTGGTTAAAGCCATGGTAATCCAGGATGGAAGTTCAGCAATGTGTGTAGCCAATCTTTTCACATCCATGCTTTTTGGATGTGGTTGCCAGTCAAATTTGTCAGTTGGTACCCTTTCTAGCATTTTACGTGTAGTTACCGCAGCTTCGTCCAGTTCCTTTAAATACATTTTAATTCTGCTCATAATGTTGTTTTGTTTCTTCGTTAAATAAATAATAAAACAAATTAAAGACAGTCAACTGACAACCCTATGGCAGTCCAAATTTGGAGGTGTAAATAATCTTAATAATTTACAGGCAAAAGTTTCATATAGTCACTCACTGGTATATGATCTGATTTGGTAAATGGAATGTTGAGGTTTTGAACTTTTATAATGCGGGAAACCCTAAAGTCCCGGTATTCTTTTCGCAAGTGGCACCAGGCAATGAGATGCCAATTGTATGCATAAAAAATCAACCCAATCGCTTCAACTCTACGTTTGCTGATTTCTTTATTGTTGTTTTCATAATCCAGTTCAATAATGCATTGTCCGGTGATGGCATTTTGCAAGTCGGACAGGTGGTCAAACTCATCATTTAACAATTCATGGTTTAACTGAAATTTTATACTCTCACTGAGCAATTCCAATTTTTCTTTCTGACCGTGCTTCAATACTGCTTTTACCTTATTAAGTGCCGATGTATAATTTGTAAAGATCGACTTATCAGCAAAGCGGGAAACCAGTCGCTCCATAATCAATAGGGCATTAGCCTCTTCCGAAGAAAATGAAACTGGTGGCAAAAAATATCCTTGTACGATATAGTAGCCTTTAGGTTGTTCAAAACTAATAGGGACACCTTGTTCTAACAACGCTTTGATATCTCGGTATACAGTCCGCGTACTGATATCGAATTGATCCGCGATTTTATCTGCAGATACATATTTTTTAGTTTGGAGCAATAAAAGTATTCCAAAAAGGCGGTCTATACGGTTCATAGCGTTATTCTTCTAACAAAGATAACAGATCGAACGATAAATGAAATAATACCAATCGGACTGGCACGACAATAGTAGTTTTTAAGGGAAAAATCTTTTTATTTGTATATGAATTCTTATTTTTCAGCAACCTATGTTTACCCGATTATAGGGGCACCTATAAAAAATGGTGTTATTGCGGTTGATCCCGAAGGCGTAATAACGGGTGTATTCACCCCGGAAGTCGCCGAACAAATGCTGATTAAAGATATCGTTTATTATGAAGGGCTTTTGGTTCCCGGCTTTATAAATACACATTGTCACCTGGAATTATCTAATCTAAGGGGCAATATCCCTCAACATACCGGATTACCTGAATTTGTGAAGTCAGTGATTAAGCTGCGGACCTCTGATGAGTATGAGTTGAATCTCGCCATGTTGAGGGCTGATATTGAGATGTATGAGAATGGAATTGTGGCTGTAGGGGATATTTCTAATCAGTTGATCTCAAAATCTTTAAAAGCCAATTCTCCTATTTATTATCACACTTTCCTGGAAATTATGGGTTTTAAGCCAGCCCTGGCCATTGAAGCGATGGAAAGGGCCACGCAGTTCAAATCAGAATTTCATCCCCTGCCTGTTTCTATTGTTCCTCATGCCCCGTATTCAGTGTCAGTTGAACTGTTGCGTGAACTTGCTCAATATGCACGTTTCCAGGATGGGCCAGTTAGCATTCACAATCAGGAAACTGCAGATGAAAATGCTTTTTTTGAACAGAAAACAGGCGGGTTTTTATCACTGTTTGAGTTCTTGGGTCAGGATGTATCGTTTTACAAACCATCTGGGAAGACGTCCTTGCAAACATACTTGCCATTTTTATCTTCACATTTAAAAACCTTACTTGTTCACAACACGTATACATCATCGGCAGACGTTGCTTACGCAAAATTAACTCACCCAAATTTGTATTGGTGTTTGTGTCCCCGTGCCAATTTGTATATCGAAAACATGCTGCCCGATGTAAATATGTTGCGCGCAGAGAATCTGAAAATCACATTAGGAACAGATAGCCTTGCCAGTAATGATGGGTTAAGTATTGTTTCAGAAATGGTTTTACTGCAGAAACGATTTGATGTTCCCGTTGAGGAATTACTGCAATGGGCAACGTTTAACGGAGCTGAATTTTTGGGAATAGAAAAACGGTTTGGCAGTTTTGAAGTAGGCAAACAACCCGGCGTAAACCTTGTTGGCTTTACGGAAGAAAAGGGGAAGATAATTTTGGGTAAGGTGGTTCAACGTATCTGTTAAAAATATGGCGAATAAAATCACGGAACTGTTTGGGATCAGATACCCAATTATACAAGCTGGAATGGTTTGGTGCAGCGGTTGGCGGTTGGCTTCAGCGGTTGCCAATGCAGGTGGCTTAGGTATAATTGGTGCAGGCTCCATGTATCCGGAAGTACTGCGTACGCACATTAAAAAATGTAAAGATGCAACCCACAATGCATTTGCAGTTAATGTACCGTTACTTTATCCCAACATTCAGGAAATTATGCAGATCATTGTTGAGGAAGGTGTTCAAATTGTATTTACCTCAGCAGGCAATCCAGCTATATGGACAAGTACCTTAAAAAGCCAGGGTATAACTGTAGTACATGTTGTTGCGAATACCAAATTTGCGCTTAAAGCAGAAGCAGCTGGTGCAGACGCAGTTGTTGCCGAGGGCTTTGAAGCAGGCGGCCACAATGGAAGGGAAGAAACGACTACAATGTGTCTGGTTCCCATGGTGAGAAATGCGGTAAATATCCCCGTGATTGCAGCAGGTGGAATTGGGAGTGGTGGCGCTATTTTGGCTGCCATGGCGTTGGGTGCCGATGGCGTACAAGTAGGTTCAGCATTTGCCGTTTCTGAAGAGTCTTCAGCGCATCCCCGGTTCAAAAATAAAGTTTTACAAGCAGCGGAAGGGGATACAAAACTGAGTTTAAAGAAGCTCGTTCCAGTACGTTTACTTAAAAACGAATTTGCTGATGCTATAGCAGAAGCCGAAGCTGAAGGTGCCGATGCACAAACGTTAGAAAAGATTTTAGGTAGGGCACGCGCTAAAATGGGTATGTTTGAAGGGGATATTGAGCAGGGTGAGCTCGAAATCGGACAAATTTCAGCAATGCTGAAGGAAATTAAGCCTGCCGGAGAGATTTTGAAAAATCTCTGGCAAGAGTTTCTAACTGAGAAAGAACGAATTGCCGGAATGAAGTTTTGAGGTCAATGGAATTACCAACGTAAAAACGAAAATGGAAGTAAAACATATAAATATTAGGATCACAGGCAAGGTACAGGGTGTATCTTTTCGGGCGATCACGAAGGTAGTTGCCGACCAGATGGGCGTTAGAGGGATGATTAAAAATGAAAAAGATGATAGTGTCTATATAGAAGCGGAAGGTGATGACACCTCACTGGAAGTCTTTTTGGAGTGGTGCAATGAAGGTCCCGACAGGGCGAAGGTTGAACAAGTGGAAGTTAGTCCTGGTCAGCTTAAAAACTATCGTAATTTCGAGATCATTAAGAAATAAATGTCGGCATTAAAAAAGTTTTTGGGCCAAACGGCAGTGTATGGTGTCAGTACAGTTTTTTCTCGGCTGTTCAACTTTATATTGACCCCATTATTTACCAGAGCATATCCCACCGCCACGTTCGGTATCTTCACTAAGTTGTATGCATATGCTTCCTTGATCAATGCCGTACTTGCTTTTGGAATGGAGAGCACATATTTTCGTTATCTGAATAAGCATGAAGATAGGAAACAGGAAGTTTACAACAATTCATTTTTATGTATCGCCGTTATTGCATTTCTGTTTCTGATCTCAGGTTTATCTTTTGTGGATCAAATAGCGGCCTACCTGACTACCAACCAGTCTGAATTGTCCGACTATAGGCACTACGTGCAATATTTTATAGGGATATTGTTCATGGACGCCATTTGTGTCATTCCGTTTGCAAAATTGAGGGCAGATGACAGACCGTTTAAATACAGTGTCGTTAAGTTTTTAAACATCGGTTTTTTTGTAGGACTCAACTTGTTTTTTATTTATGTTGTGCCAACAGTTATTGAGCACGAATGGCCGTTGGGAGATTGGATGGCTTCGTGGTATCGTGGGAAATGGGTTGGATATGTTTTTATTTCGAATCTCACAGCCAGTAGCGTCACTTTGCTTATGCTGCTTCCTGAATTTTTAAAACTGCAACTTAAATTCGACAAGGCCCTATTTGCAAAGATGTTTTCTTATTCCTGGCCAGTATTAGTTGCTAATCTATCTTTTATCGTCAACGAAAATTTGGATAAGATCGTTCTAAGCGAAATGTTGCCTGCAGAAGTAGCTGATGCCCAAGTTGGAATTTATGGTGCGGTATGTAAAATCGCCATATTTATGAGCATTTTTATTACAGCATTCAGACTCGGGGCTGAGCCTTTCTTTTTTAGTTATGCAAAGAATGCCAATGCTAAAAAGACTTACGCCATGATCTTACATTATTTCGTAATTGCACTGGCTCTGCTCTTTGTAGCTTTGGTAGCTAACATTGAGTTACTAAAGTCTTTCATCAGTAGGGACGCGGAGCATATTGCCGATTATTGGGTTGGGTTGCCGGCAGTGCCATTTTTGCTATTTGGATATCTTTGTCTGGGAATTTATATGAATTTGTCTATCTGGTATCGTTTATCTGATCAAACTCGTTTCGGATTATACATTTCTATCATTGGCGCCGTTATTACAATAGTGATGAATTTGGTATTGATACCTAAATATAGTTACATGGGCTCTGCTTGGGTGTCTATGATTGCCTATTTTGTGATGATGGTTATCTCCTATATTCTTGGACAGAAACATTATCCGATACCTTATGATCTGAAAAGAATTCTTGCTTATCTGATGGTGTCGGTACTGTTGGTGGTACTCAGTTTTTGGGTGTTCGACAGAAATATTTATATTGGTAATGTGCTTTTGCTGACCTTTTTAGCCGGGGTAATCTATTTTGAAAAGGATCAAATAAAACTTATTTTAAGGAAGAATGAACATTAATATCATTAATAATTCGGGGCACCAATTGCCTCAATATGAGACTGCACATGCAGCGGGTATGGATCTACGTGCGTCCATTACCTCAGAAATTACTATTAAACCATTAGGACGGGTTTTGATTCCAACGGGTCTATCTATTGAACTTCCAATAGGATACGAGGCACAAATCCGCCCTCGTAGTGGGCTCGCCTTCAAACATGGCATCAGTATCGTAAACTCCCCGGGGACCATTGATGCTGATTATCGGGGAGAAATCAAAGTGTTGCTGGTTAACCTATCTAACATCGATTTTGTGGTGAATAATGGAGATCGGATTGCTCAAATGATTGTAGCAAAACACGAAACGGTTACCTGGTGTGCCGTTGAAGAATTAACCGATACTACGCGCGGTGCGGGTGGATACGGGCATACAGGAAAATAAGATATGAAAGCGAAGTTGTTATTGTTTATCCTACTTTGCTTTGCTCCAGCTTTGTTTGCACAGCATACTGCGGCTCGCGTTATCGACAGCAACGCTATAAAAACACTTTTTTTTTCCGGCCTACGAGATAAACTGAAAGAGGATTATAGCCAGGCAAGCGAAAGCTTTAATAAGATCTTGGCATTCGATCCAAATAACGCTGCCGTCCACTATGAAATCGCTGTGGTCAACTATCGTCAGAATAATCTATATGAAGCTGAAGTGGCGATTAAAAAAGCTACTGCGTTGGATACCGAAAATATTTGGTACTGGATGATGACCGCAGAGCTGTTGAAGCGGAAAGGGGATATGAATGGCATGGCTGGCGTATTAAGTCAGCTGATCAGAATTTCGCCTGAAAAAATTGCTTTCTACTTCGATCGGTCGAACGCTTATCTGCTGGCAGGCAATGTAGCTGAGGCAATGAAAGGTTATGACGACATAGAACGAGAATTTGGCTTATCTGATGAACTGGCCCAAGCAAGAAGCAGGGTGAATTTCGACGCTCGAAAAAAATATGATGCAAAAGGGGCTGCTGTAAACGAATCCAAGGTTCCCTTGACAGAAGCAACCGATACTGAGCTCAAGATGTTGCGGGCGGAGAGCTTATATAAAAAAGGTGATTTAAACGGGGCGCTAATACAGTTTAAACTCGTTTTAGAAGGTGACGAACACCCGTATAAGGCATGGGAACAAACATTAAATATACAGTTGCTCTTGAAGCAATATAAAGGTGCGATTAAAACGGCAGACGAAGCATTATCGATTTATCCAAATCAAGCTATTTTATATTACTTCATGGCAATGGCTTTGCATCAGGACGATCAGAATGACCTGGCGCTAAAACATATTAAATCTGCCCTCAACTTAGACGCTGAGAATGGTATTTACCTTGAATTATATGGGGATATTTTATTCTTAAAAGGTGATGTGGCAGTTGGGTTGCAACAATGGAAAAAAGCCAGGGCAGCAGGTAATGGATCAAAAAAACTAAATAAGAAGATCAATGAGAGGAACTATTTCGAATAATGTATTTTGGCTGCTTTTGCTTTCTGCAACTTTCATGGCTTGTAAGATTAGGAAGACGGCCACTCTAGCTCCATCGACAAAGACGAGCAGCCTTAGTGTTAAGAAGAATGAAAATATCGAATTGTTGAGGTCTAAAGATATCGTGTACAATACGCTGTCTGTTAAGGCTAAAGCAAAATTGGACATTGCGGGTAGCAAAAACAACGCAACGATGAATTTCAGGATAGAAAAAGGCCGCCGGATCTGGGTAAGTATAACCGTGCTTGGAGGCATGGAGGTTGCAAGGGCTTTGATTACGCCAGACAGCATCAAGGTAAGGAACAACTTTCAAAATGTATATTTAAAAAAGCCATTCAGTTATCTTCATAAGTTTACCAGCAATCAGGTAAAATTTGAATGGCTTGAATCAATTCTGTCGGGCAATACAGTACCTGATTTTTTAAATGATCAAACTGAATTTGAACAAACTAATGGCTACTGGTTGTTGAAGGGTAAAAATGAAGCGCTTGCCTATAGCGTATTTTTTGATAACCTTATGAAAGTGACTGAAACTAACATCAATAACTTAGGGCAGGCTCAGAGTTTGAAAGTGGTATATAGTGGAGGTTATCACGATTTTGAAGGAAGCTTGTTTCCTAACGGGATGGCGATAAATTCAATGACTGGGGCCAAAATTGTCAACATTGAATTAGAATACTCGGGAGCACAGCGCAATCTTCCGCTTGAATTTCCGTTTACTGTTCCTGGGAAGTATGAAGTGATAAACTGATTTTTTTATATACTTTTGACCTAATGAAGCTAAGCAAATTTCTTTTCCTCCTTATATTTCTGTTTTCCACATCATTTGCATTTTCCCAGAGCAGCTCTGAACTTAAAAGGAAAAAGCAAGCCATCCAAAGAGAAATTGAACTGTTACAAAGAAACCTTAACAAGACGGCGAATAACAAGAAGCTGACGCTTAGTCAAATCAGAGCCTTAAATACAAAGATCACGTTGATGCAGAACAAGATCACAGTAATTAATTCTGAGATCAAGAACCTGGATAATCAAATTCATGAAAATACCAATACTGTAATTAATCTCAAAGGTCAGCTTGGGCGACTTAAAAAAGAATATGCTGGAATGATCAGGTTTGCACAACGCAATCAAAATGCCTACGATAAAATGATGTTCATTTTTGCAGCAAAAGATTTCAACCAAGCATATAAGCGAATCAAATACTTACAGCAATTTGGACAGTACCGGAAAAAACAAGCCGGATATATTCAGGGTACACAAAAAGACCTAAATTATAAAATCGTTATTCTTGATAAAAATCTTAAAGAGAAAAGTAACCTTTTACATGAACAGGAAAATGAAAAGGATCTGCTTGGAAAGAACAAAAGCAAGCAGGCAGCTGTATTGAATAGGTATAGTAAACAAGAAAAGAAATACA
>JAPSHM010000382.1 GCA_031179845.1 Pedobacter sp. | reverse complement strand
TGTTAACCTGGCTATCTTTACCAGCCCGGCGCGAAATTTAATCCAAAAACGCCGACAGTAACATCTTTTCGCTGGAAAGGAATTGCGTAGTACGGTTCAAGGACGAATGCTCCAAATATATTTACTCTTAGTGATATACCTACACTCATTGCGGGTACACGTTGGGTGGTACTTTGATAGATTACATTTCCGTTTGCGTCCAAAATTGGTTGATCAGTTAGCTCATCGCGGAGTTCATTTGTATTGTTTACTGGCTGGTTTTTAAACACAATATCAGAACCTTCATTCCATGCCAAGCCAGCATCAAAAAATAAGTTTAGGTCGGAAAACAGGAATTTTGACGGGATAGCAGACAATCGCTTAGGACCTGTAAAGGGAAGTCTAAGTTCTAAATTGAAAACAGCGATTTTATTTCCTGATAGCTGATTGATGTCAAAACCTGCGGAGGAACCTGTGTTATTATTGTAAAGGGAGTTTGCCTCATAGCCCCTGATTAAATATGGATATCCTATAAACAAAGGATAAAGGTTTTCTCCATCTTTTCCTATTCTTAGGTAATTGTAAGTTCTTGCAGCAAGCGTAACAGGTTTAAAACGCCAATACTTTCTCAAGTCTACTGTAACCGCAGAAAATTGATAGTCGCCAAAATACTGTTCCATTCCAACTCTATATCTAAAGCCATCCAGTGGCGAGGTGATACCGTTGATGGAATTATCTCCTACAAAACCGGCATTAGCCTGGAATATAGAAAAGCTTTTAAGTGGAATACCAATTTGGTTTGTCGCTTCACTTAATGGAACTTTATATTTATCTGATGTAATGTAATAACCTGGGTAACCATTGATGTTCTCATAATAATTACTGATGCGATCAACACGATAGCTATAACGGGAGAATGCGCCGCCAGCTTCGAAACGGTGAACTTTGTTGAATGGATAGGCAGCAAAAAGTTGCGCCTGGTCTTCGAATGTTCTGATCAAAGTTGTTCTGTCGTCAATTACATCTATTTTGGTGCCATTATTATCAAGTTGATCTTCTGCTATTTCTCTATAACCAGTAATGTAGGGAATATGCGAAAAGGCAGCCCCCCAGTTGATCCTGCTTTGTTGGTTAACATACCCTACTAATCCACCGAAATCATATATTTCTCCATTTACTGAAAGATTTGCTATAATTTGATTGTGTCCCAGGATATCACTGAACATACCTACGATCCCTCCTTGTACACCTGTTCCGAAACGACTGGTGGAAACACCAACGCCACTATTGGCCAGGTAATCCAACTTGAACTTGGGTCTGTAGGGCACTAGTCGCATGGAATCCGAAGTAGTCCTTTCAAAGCGTTCAAAGTTGTTGAGGTTTGAATTCACAATATCTACACCAAGACTTTCCATTGGAGGCAAGATTGCTGCGTCAAAGTTAACATCATTGAGCCCTACTGGTTTTGCCGGAAAAGCACTCAAAGGAGCGTTGTAAAGGGTATAACGCTGTGACCGATAATAACTGTATACGATTTCATCATTTCTGGACACAGACATCGCTGGAGAGAACTCTGTGATACCACTAATTCCGGTAAAATAATCAGTGAGCTGATTCACTGTTTTGTCTGCCAGATTGTATTCATAAAGATTCCTAAAACCATCCCTGTTTGATAGGAAGAATATCCTTTTACTGTCGCCCGAAAATTGTGCGTTAAGGTTATTGGCACCAGGAAATACGGGAACATTTGTTAGCGTCTTGCTTTCAATGTCGTAAACGGTCAAGTTAAGCGGGTGGACGGCTGCATTGTGGTTGCTGACCTGGGATGCCCTGTCGGACGAAAATGCGATTTTCTTCCCATCTTGTGAATAAGCAGGAGCGTAGTCGGAATAGGCATCATCTGTAAGCTGACTCACTTTTTTGGTTCTCAGGTTATAGGAGAAGATGTCACTTTGTCCTTGAATCATTCCAGAGAAGGCAATGTCTTCGCCATTGGCTGACCAGGATAGATTTCCAAACTGGGCGACATCACCCATTTCCGCGTGGAAGGCTTCACTACCGTTGTCGACATTGATGACCATCAGCTGATTTCTGCCCTTACTAAAAATACTAAAAGCGAATTGTTTCCCATCGGGAGACCATGCACCTGCCGATTCCAGGAAATTGAAGTCGTCGATATGGGAACTGGATACCTGGCTGCTAAGCTTTCGGATGATCTTTCCGGTTTTGGCATCGGCCAGGAAGAGGTCAATGCCAAAGAGATCTTTTTCAGACATAAAGGCAAGGTATTTTCCATCCGGACTGATCGAAGGAGCAACGTTCATGTTTCCGGCATTTTTATTATCTATAATTTTTGTACCGGTAATCTTAATCTGTGAGCTGTCGGCTTTTAGCATTGGACGATAATGCGTTTCAATAGCATTCTTCCACAAGCCAGACAATGCCCTGTCATCGTATCCAAAGGTATATCTCAAGCCGTTCTCGTAGCCGTACTTGGCCGTTGCCTTGAAAAGAGGAACGATGGTTGTATCACCGTAATTGGATCCCACGAAGGTCCAGAATGCCTGGCCATATCGGTAGGGGAAGTATTTATTTGAATTGGTAAGGTCTTTCAAAGAAGGAATATCTCTGTTTAATAAAGCATCTCGCATCCACATTGAAGTAAAAGCGTCCTTCTTACCGACTGAAAGGTACTCAGCCATCCCTTCTACCATCCATAATGGGATCTGGCTTATGTTTTCCAAGCCAATCGAATCTTTTTCGAGCAGTATATGATATTGAAAGGCATGAACAAGTTCGTGACCTAAAACATGCCTGGTCTGATTGTTCAGCTCCATTACTGGCATAATTACCCGGTTTTTGAAAGCCTCAGTAACACCCCCTGTTCCAACGCCGATTTCCCCTTGCAGCGCTGTGGTCTGCTGAAAGTCCGGATGGTTGTTATATAAGAT
>JAPSHM010000118.1 GCA_031179845.1 Pedobacter sp. | reverse complement strand
CACAACCGCTGCCCCTGTCCAGTCTATAGCCCAGATTTTTGCTGCCTATCAGATGCTGGCCTCAACTGATTACGCATATCTGATGCAGCCTAAAATAATGTTGTACAATAGCTTGATCAGGCAGACCTCCCTACGAAGTGACACCCAAAATACGACTGCAATTCACACGATCCTGTTCCAAAGTAATAAAGCTGCAAAAGCAGCCTCGTCAACATTGCAGCTCAAAAACTTTGATGTCAGGGCCATTCTAAGTCCTACTGTCCCGCAAGGAAAAGAACGACTTCGAATTTGCCTGCACCTGTTCAACACCAACGATGAGATTAAACTACTTATTAACGAATTAACGAACTTAAAAAATGAATGAAACTTTTTTTATCACTGGAATAGGAACGGGCATTGGTAAAACCGTAGTAAGTGCCATTCTAGCCGAAAAACTGAAGGCAGACTATTGGAAGCCCATTCAGTCTGGTGATCTGGAAATCAGCGATAGTCTTTTTATCAAACACCTTGTAACCAATACAAAAACGGTCATTCATCCGGAAATATATCGGCTAGGCCAACCTCTTTCACCTCATTTATCGGCAAAACTGGATGGCGTACGCATTAGCATTGATGAAATACAGCTACCACAAACAGCTAACACGCTAATCATAGAAGGCGCAGGAGGTCTGATGGTTCCCTTAAATGTAGAACATTTAATCTTGGATCTGATCAAGAAACTAGGCACTAAAGTGATTGTAATCTCCCAAAATTACCTGGGAAGCATTAATCACACCCTCCTCACCCTTGAATTGCTTAAAGCACATCATATTGCCGTTGAAGGAATTATTTTTAATGGAACTCCAAATGCCGAAACCGAGCGATACATAACAAAATACAGTAAAGTGAAAGTGTTGGGAAAGATCCCAAAACTAAGCATCATAGATAAAGATTCCATTTCAATTGCGGGACAATACCTGGATCTTTGAAGGACATCAATGCAGCAATCTGAATCAATCGCATAAAAAAAGGGAGCAAAAGCTCCCTTTTTAAATAACCTATTAGTTATATCTATTTTACTGCATCAATTACAGCTTTAAAAGCTTCTGGATGGTTCATCGCTAAATCTGCTAAAACTTTACGGTTTAAGCCGATGTTTTTGTTCGCTAACTTACCAATGAATTGAGAGTAAGATATACCATGCTGACGTGCACCAGCGTTGATACGCTGAATCCACAATCCGCGAAATTCTCTTTTCTTAACTTTACGGTCACGGTATGCATATTGCAAACCTTTTTCTACCGTATTTTTAGCAATGGTGAATACCTTGCTTCTTGATCCCCAATAACCTTTGGCTAAATTTAAGACCTTTTTCCTTCTTCTTCTCGAAGCTACTGCGTTTACCGAACGTGGCATGATTTTGTTGTTTTTGATAAACGGCGTTGCGTATTACAGCAAACTTACTACCGGTTACCTGGTTAAAAATTAATTATTTACCGATTGCAAGCATCCGTTTAACGTTGCCCATGTCAGCGGCTGACACCATTGAAGTGTGACCTAAGTTACGCTTACGTTTAGTCGACATCTTTGTTAAAATGTGGCTTTTGTAGGCGTTCTTCCTTGCGATTTTACCTGTTCCAGTAAGCGAAAAACGCTTTTTAGCACTGGAATTGGTTTTCATTTTTGGCATAACCTGTGTTTATTTATGTAATTTATTTATTTCTTAGCGACTTTTGGTGCAAGCGTCAAAAACATACGCTTACCTTCTAACTTCGGCAACAATTCAACTTTGCCAATGTCTTCAAGGGCCTGAGCAAATTTCAACAACAGGATCTCTCCCTGTTCCTTGTATACAATTGCTCTACCTTTAAAGTGAACATAAGCCCGTACTTTCTCCCCCGCCTCGAGGAAACTAACCGCGTGCTTTAGTTTGAATTGGAAATCGTGATCGTTTGTGTTAGGTCCAAAGCGAATCTCCTTAATTACCGTCTGTTTAGCGTTTGCTTTTATCTCCTTTTGCTTTTTCTTCTGTTCGTAAACAAACTTGCTATAATCAATAATCCTACAAACAGGAGGTACTGCATTTGGAGAAATCTCTACCAGATCCAATTCCAACTCATCGGCAAGGGCCAAAGCTTTTGCCAAAGGATAGATCCCTGGTTCAACATTATCTCCAGCTAACCGCACTTCTTGCGCTCTGATAAACTGATTAATATTATGTTCTGCTTCTTTTTTCTTAAAAGGAGGACGTGGTCCCCTATTAAATCCTGGTCTGCCTAATGCCAAATTTATATTTTGTTTAAATTGTAATTTCCTTAATTAATATTTCCCTAAATTCCTGCAGCGTCATTTCACCTAAATCACCTTCACCATGTTTCCTGGCCGACACCTTTCCTTCCGCCATTTCCTTCTCCCCGATGATCAACATATATGGTATTTTTTTAACCTCTGCATCCCTGATTTTCCTTCCGATCTTCTCATCACGAAAGTCAATCAGCCCGCGAATATCGGAATTATTTAGTTCATCTGAAACTTTTTTTGCATATTCTTCATATTTTTCAGAGATTGGAAGAATAATAAATTGCTCAGGAGAAAGCCACAATGGGAAATTCCCCGCACAATGTTCGATCAAAACCGCAATAAACCTTTCCAATGATCCAAACGGTGCACGGTGGATCATCACTGGTCTGTGTTTGAGGTTATCGCTTCCGGTATATTCCAGCTCAAAACGTTCAGGCAGGTTGTAATCCACCTGAATGGTACCTAATTGCCATTTTCTACCTAAAGCATCTTTAACCATGAAATCAAGCTTAGGTCCGTAAAAAGCCGCTTCACCATATTCAACTACGGTTGGAAGTTCTTTTTCAGCTGCTGCTTCAATAATTGCAGATTCTGCCAGAAGCCAGTTTTCATCACTTCCGATATACTTGGTCCGGTTCTCCGGATCACGTAACGATACCTGTGCAATGTAATCATTGAACCCTAATGATTTGAACACATAAAGTACCAGATCAATCACCTTTTTGAATTCCTCTTTAACCTGATCCGGTCTGCAGAACAAATGCGCATCATCTTGAGTGAAGCCACGAACACGGGTCAAACCATGCAATTCACCACTTTGTTCGTAGCGGTAAACTGTTCCAAACTCAGCGAAACGCAAAGGAAGGTCCTTATAAGAACGGGGTTTTACCTTATAGATTTCACAGTGGTGTGGACAGTTCATCGGTTTCAAGAAAAACTCCTCTCCTTCCTGTGGTGTTTTTATTGGTTGAAAAGCGTCTTTACCGTACTTTTCATAATGCCCGGAAGTGATGTATAAATTTTTATGCCCGATATGCGGCGTCACCACCTGCTCATATCCTGCTTTTCCTTGTGCTTTAGTTAAAAACTGCACCAAACGCTCTCGTAAAGCAGCACCCTTAGGCAACCACAAGGGTAAGCCCATACCTACTTTTTCAGAAAAAGCAAACAGTTCCAGTTCCTTACCTAATTTACGGTGATCCCTTTTCTTTGCCTCTTCAATCATATGAAGATACTCAGTCAGTTCACTTGCCTTTGGAAAAGTAACCCCATAAATACGGGTCAGCTGTTTTCTCGTTTCATCGCCGCGCCAGTAAGCTCCGGCAACGTTCATCAGTTTCACCGCTTTAACAAAGCCAGTATTTGGGATATGCGGACCGCGGCAGAGGTCGGTGAATTCACCTTGTGTATAAAAAGTAATCTTACCGTCTTCCAGCCCCTCTAAAAGATCTAATTTATATTCATCGCCTTTTTCTTCAAAATAAGCAATAGCATCAGATTTAGATACTACTTTCCGTTCAAAAACTTGCTTTTGTTTTGCCAATTCAATGATCTTGGCCTCTATTGCTCTAAAGTCGTCTGATGAAAACTCTCTGTCTCCAAAATCAACATCATAGTAAAATCCAGTTTCAATAGCCGGACCAATACCAAACTTTGTACCTGGATATAACGCCTCTAATGCTTCGGCCATAATGTGCGCCGAAGAATGCCAGAAAGTAGCTTTACCGGCCTGATCGTTCCAGGTTAGCAGCTTTACAGCAGCATCAGCCTCAATTGGCCTCGAGGAGTCCCAAATCTCACCGTCTACTTCAGCAGCTAAAACGTTGCGGGCAAGCCCTTCTGAAATTGATAGAGCAATTTGATGGGCAGTTGTGCCCTTTTCATACTGACGACTTGAGCCGTCAGGAAGTGTAATATTAATCATCTACAACTATGATTTAAAATTGTTAAAAATAAGTTAATAGTAATCACTTACAATGTGATTTTATTTCGAAGCCCGAAGTTAATCAATATTCTGTACTTTCTAACCAGCCACTTGCTAAAACATCTGCTATATGCATCGTTTTTAGGGAAATATTATTTTTATCAATATACCCTTGCAAATGCATCAGGCAGGAAAGATCAGTTGAAATGATATAATCAGCGCCTTGTTCGATTGCGTTGTTCACCTTTTGCTCAGCCATTGCTGACGAGATCGCGTCGAACTTAACCGCGAAGGTGCCACCGAAGCCGCAGCACATATCGGTATCTTTCATTTCGACCATCTCCAGTCCGTGAACTTTCGACAACAAAGCCCTCGGCTCATCCTTGATCTTACATTCACGAAGCCCGCTACAGGAATCATGGTAAACGGCTTTACCTTCCAGTTCTGCGCCAAAATAATCCCGCTTCAATACGTTCACTAAAAAATCTGAAAGTTCAAAAATATTGCTTTGTATATTTCTGCACTTATTGTGCACAGTCGTATTCGTAAACAGGTCATTAAACCCGTTCTTCACCATCCCCACACAAGATGCCGAAGGGGCAACTATATAATTGGTTTCCGAGAAATCATTTAAGAATTTAACGCCTGTCTCTTTGGCCTGCTCCCAGTAACCAGCATTGTATGCAGGCTGTCCGCAGCAAGTCTGCGCAGAATTATAGAACACTTCACAACCACATTTTTCCAATAATTTAATAGTGTGAAAAGCTGTTTCAGGATAAAGCTGATCAACAAAGCAGGGTACGAATAATTCTATTTTCATTCAATCTATAAATTCAGGTTAGCGGCAGTGTGATCACTAAAAATTCTTTTCAGATTTCCTTAGCAGCAGCAAAAATACCAAACCTAAAACGAAAAATGATGCCAAAGCGATAATAGAATTACGAATACTGCCTGTCATCTCCTCAATAAAAGCAAAACTGAATAGGCCAATCACAATAGCCATCTTCTCTGTTACATCGTAAAAGCTAAAAAAAGAAGTGTTATCAGGCGTATCAGCTGGCAAATATTTTGAATACGTAGAACGGGATAAAGACTGCACACCACCCATGATCAGGCCAACAATTGCAGCCAGACCGTAAAACTGGTATTCATTGCTGATAAAGTAGGCACAAAAACAGGTACCGATCCAAATCAAGACGACAATGATCAACACTATAACATTACCAGCTTTTTTGGCGAAATGCGACATTAACATCGCTCCTGCGATCGCTACCAATTGGATGATCAAAATTACCGCGATCAACTTTGTTGTACCCAACTTCAAAGTTTTTTCACCAAATCCGGCCGCCGCCAGCATGATCGTCTGCACACCCATCGAATAGAAAAAGAAAGCGAGCAAAAACTTTTTCAAAAAATTCATGTGTTTCAGTTGATTCCAAACTTTGGCAAGCTCCTGAAAACCGTTGTGAATAACCTTTTTATTAAGGGCTTTGTAATTGGGACTGCCTTTAGGCAATCGTCTGAAGGATATTTGGGCAAAGCCAATCCACCACAACCCAACCAACAGGAATGATAACCTTGGTGGAAAAGAAAGGTCTGTAATGCCAAATAACTCTGGTTTCAATACAAAAACAAAACAAATTAGCTGTAACAGTACGCTTCCAATATAACCGAACGCGTATCCCTGTGCGCTTACCCGATCCTGCTGGTCGGGCGTTGCGATTTCCGGCAAATAGGAGTTGTTAAACATTACCCCACCTACATAACCCATCGCCGCAATGCCAAAACAGATGATACCTAATTCAAGCGTATCTAGTTTAAAAAAGTATAACCCAATGCAAGCAAATCCACCGATATAGGTAAAAAGTTTCATGAAGAACTTCCGATTCCCCTTATAGTCGGCAATCGACGACAGGATGGGCAACAAGATCACCATCACCAAATACGCTGCAGAAAGCGCATAATTCGAAAGCGCGGTGTTTGTAAATGTCCTGCCAAAAAAAGAAACCTGATCATCATCCCCGATAGTCGTTATGGCAGTATAATAGGCGGGAAATATTGTTGAGGTAATGACTAGATTATAAGCTGAATTGGCCCAGTCGAAGAATGCCCATGACCGGATAACTTTTTTATCGTTCTTTTCCATGTATCGAATAAAGCAACGAAAGTAGCTAAAAACAACAATCCGTCCTAATTAACTTTTTGTAGTGTTGTTGCTCCGGATTTCTTTTCGTCTACCTTTTTAGGATTGCCTTTATAATAGATCTCACTTGTACCAGAAGTTTCCACGCTTAATGCATTTAATACATTAATATTTGCTTTTCCAGTTCCTTCTATTTTAATGTGATAATCTCCGACTATGAAGTTAAAGGCTTCAACTTCTGTCGTCCCCGTGATTCTCAAATCATGCGTACCTGCCTGCCCCGAAAAATTGATTTTTCCAACCCCGTCTACGCTGGTGCTTACCCTAGCCGCACTCAGATCAAGCGTAACATCCGAGGCCCCTGACATGATAAATTCCACATCACCTGTATGAATTCTTTCTTTTCCAACAACCTTAACGGCACCATCCAATGTCAGCTTCTTCAATTCACCAATCCCTGCACGCACTTCAATGCTGTCCGTGCCACAATAATCTTCATGATCAAGCTCAATACTCAGTTCAGAACCCGAAACATCAGCTTTGACAAATGCAATAATATTGGAATCTGCAAGAATCTGTACCCTATAGCTGCTATCCTGTACAAGGATCAATTTAATGGAACCTTTGACTTCGATCTCATCAAAATTTTTCAATGAATCAGTTCTAGTTGCAGCAACACCGGAATCTTCTATGCATTTTGTGTCGCAACCCGCAAATAATACAGGTAAAAACAAGGCGATCAGGGTTAAATTCTTCATCATCGCTAAAGATAAAAATTTTTACCATCTGTTTTAATTTTTCCGAAATCCAATAAGATTCGAATCCGTTCCAGGCGTTCAGTTTCATTTCCGGTAGCCAGGGCCGGCACCAGAGCATCCAGAGTAAGTACCGTTCCCTGCAAAAGCGTGATGATCTCAAAGTCTATTTTATCTTCCAGCTGATCCGCATCATCTAATTTCTTCTCCGCCAGGCAGACATCACAGATGCCACACTTTTCAGAACCTGGCTCATCGAAATAAGCCAGCAACTGCACACTTCGACATTCTTTCTTTTCTGCATACGCCAAAACAGCATTCACCTGATCAGTCTGGATCTGTTTGCGCTGTGCGATATATTTAACATCGATATCCATATGATTGAAATCGAGCCTTGGTCGCAGATATTGCAGTTGTGGTTGATCGGATTGTGGCAAGTATGATAACAGCCCCAATTCCTGCAATGTGTTCAGGTGCTTCACAACATCTTTGAACGAGGCGCGAATTTTGCCGGCAATATCAGCTTCGCTGATACTTACATACTGCTCGAAAGCACCACCATAGGATCTCAAAATTGCTTTAATAAGTCCATCAAAACCAACATTCTCTATCTGGAAACGATAAACATCCTCATTCCCCACAATAAATAGCACCCTCGACGGTAAAAATATATTCTCTGATAGGGTGAGGTATCCATCGCGCTCCAGAAATTTGAGCGCTGCCATCGACTTGATCACACCCAATTTGAATCGCTTACAGAAGTCGGCCAGGTCAAACCCGAAAGTCAGCCCTTCCCCTGCGCCGTAAGCCAACTGAAAATAATTACCCAAATAATGGTATACCTTTTTAATGTCTTCCACGGACGGAAAGCTATCGGTATATTTAGCCTTTAGCGACAGCTGGTCGGACTTGTTGGCCAGCAAAACGGCATAAGATTTCAAACCATCCCTTCCCGCCCTACCTGCTTCCTGGTAATAGGCTTCCAAACTGTCCGGCAAATCAAGGTGCACTACGAAACGTACATCCGGCTTATCGATGCCCATTCCAAAAGCATTGGTGGCCACCATTATTCTAATTCTGTTGCGCTTCCAATCTTCCTGGCGCTTAAAACGTTCTTCTTTTGCTACACCTGCATGATAATGATCTGCTGCAATCCCGTTTCTGCTTAAAAATGCGGCGACTTCAGCAGTTTCCCTTCTGTTTCGAACGTATACTAGTCCGCTGCCCTTGACTTTGCTGGTGATGCTTATCAGCTTTTTAAATTTATCTTCATCGTCCATCACCACATAACTCAGGTTCTTACGACTAAAACTCTGCACAAAAACATTTGGCTGCTTAAACTGCAATTTTTCTATTATGTCATTTCTTACAAAACCGGTTGCCGTAGCCGTAAGGGCCAACACCGGAACATCAGGATGAATATCTCTGATCTCACTCACCTTCAAGTATGGCGGTCGGAAATCATAGCCCCATTGAGAAATACAATGCGCTTCATCAACTGCAATCAAATTGACATTCATATACGAGATCCGTACGCGAACCAATTCAGACAACAACCGCTCCGGCGATAGATACAAGAACTTGATCTTTCCATAGATACAATTGTCGAGCAGGATATCGATTTCCCTTTTACCCATTCCGGCATAAATTGCCACTGCCTGGATCCCCTTAGCCTTCAAACCTTCCACCTGATCCTTCATCAACGCTACCAACGGTGAAATGACGATACATATCCCTTCCTTGACCATGGCCGGCACCTGGAAACAAATAGATTTTCCCCCACCAGTTGGCAACAGCGCTAAAGTATCCCTACCATTCAAAACCGATGTAATGATCTCATCCTGCATCGGCCTGAAGCTATCATATCCCCAGTATCGCTTTAATATCTCTTTTTCGTTCATAAAAGGTTTCAGTCCAAAACTATAAAAAATGAACTGATATTACTAAATTGCGGGCTTAAATTACATTCTGGCCCATATGAGAACTTCTAAACAATTAATTCTCTTTATCATATTCACCCCATTCTTATTTATATCTCTAGCGTTGTTCGCCCAAACAGGAGATACAACGGGCACTCTTCAGCCAGCAAAATCGATAGCAACGGAGCGAAAATGGGACATAGAAAAATATAGGGGAGTCACCAAAACCTTTACATTAAATACCGATGAAGGCACATGGATGAACCTGGATGTAAGCCCAGACGGTAAAGACATAGTGTTTGATTTGCTAGGCGACCTCTACGTGATGCCCATCACCGGAGGAGCAGCAGTACTATTAAGTGGCGGACCCGCCTGGGAAATTCAGCCACGATTTAGTCCGAATGGCAAGTACATCTCTTATACCAGTGATAAAGCGGGCGCAGATAACATTTGGATCATGAACCGCGATGGTTCCGGAAAAAGGCAGGTTACCAAGGAAACATTCCGACTACTGAATAATGCTACATGGATGCCAAACAGCGAATACCTGATCGCCCGCAAGCACTTCACCGCAACCCGTTCTCTTGGTGCCGGAGAAATGTGGATGTACAGCATTTACGGGGGAGAAGGTGTACAACTTACCAAGAGAAAGAACGACCAACAGGATGCTGGCGAGCCTAACGTCTCTCCAGATGGCAAATATCTGTACTACAGTGAAGACATGTCCCCTGGTCCATCATTTGAATACAGTAAAGATCCTAACGGGATGATTTATGCCATTCGCCAGCTCGATTTGGTTACAGGGAAGGTGATCAATCTCATCGCACAACCTGGTGGAGCCGTAAGACCGCAAATCTCGCCAGATGGGAAGATGATGGCCTATATAAAACGAGTTCGGTTAAAGTCGGTATTGATGCTCCAGAACCTGCAAACTGCCGAAGAATGGCCGATATATGAAGAATTGTCGCACGACCAGCAAGAGACATGGGCTATCTTTGGCGTCTATCCGAATTATGCATGGATGCCAGACGGCAAAAGCCTGGTATTTTATGCAAAGGGGAAGATCAAAAAGATTGACCTGAGTTCCCTGTTCACCAATAACATTCCCTTTCATGTAACCAGTTCGCAGACCATTCAGGAAGCACTCAACTTTCCGCAGGAAGTATTTAAGAACGAATTTACAGTAAAGATGATCCGACAGCTCTGTACTTCAGCCGATGGAAAATTTGTAGTTTTTAATGCTGCCGGCTTCCTTTATAAAAAGGATCTGCCAGACGGGGTTCCCGAAAGGATCAGTAAAGGGCTCGACTTCGAATTCGAGCCGCAGATCAGCAGCGATGGCAAGTCAGTTATTTACAGTACCTGGAGCGATGAATTTAAAGGTGCCATTAAACGCACGGAGATCAGTTCAGGAAATACCATTACCCTGACCGATGAAAAAGGGTTTTATTACTCGCCCACCTATTCTACTAAAGGTGATAAAATTGTGTACCGTAAAGGAAGCGGAAACATGGTCCTGGGTCTTGCTTATGGTAAAACACCGGGTATCTACACCATCAACGCAAACGGAGGAGGTAAAACCCTTATTTCCGACAATGGCATTAAACCACAATTTAATGCCGACGACACCCGTATTTATTTCCAAAGCAATGTTGGCAATAAAAAAGCCTTTAAAAGCATTGGCCTTAATGGCACCAATGAAAAAACACATTATACTTCTACCTATGCCAACTCCTTTGCCCCAAGTCCAGATGGTAAATGGATGGCGTTTACAGAGCTGTTCAATGTCTATATCACCCCGATGGTCACTATAGGAAAT
>JAPSHM010000117.1 GCA_031179845.1 Pedobacter sp. | reverse complement strand
TGACATTTCCTTCCCAGCAGGAATGATCTTCAAGCGAACTTTCGTTCCCTTTGGTCCCTTGATCTTAGAAACTGAGTTCTCAATTCTCCAACCTATGATATCTTCAAACTCTCCGTCGCCCTGCGCTACACCTATGATGCGGTCGCCAGCACTCAGCAGCTTGCTTTTAAAAGCTGGTCCACCCGGGATAACTTCTGCAATCTTCAATATTTCGTTCTCCAGCTGCAGCCTTGCGCCAATCCCCTCAAAAGACCTGGCCATATCTTCATTGAACTGCTGCGCGTTACTTGGATTGAAATAGTTAGTATGCGGATCGATTGTCTCCGTAAAGGCATCCATGATCGTCTGGAAAACATCCTGATTATTTAATTTAGTGGCCTGAGATTTCAAGGATTGATAACGCTTTGTCAACGTCTCTATATTTTTGGCTTCAGCAGTTCCTGCAATCTTCAAATTCACCAATTCATATTTAACCCTTTTTCTCCAGATGTCATTGATCTCCGACTGCGATTTCGCCCAGGGCATTTTTTCCCGGTCGAATACATAGGTTTCATTGTCATTGAAATTGTGTTTAGCCTTGATCTGCGTAGAAGCGTAGGCGATAAACTCATTGTACCGTTTCAGGTAAACATTAAAAATATAAAAAGGCGCGTTCAGATTCCCAACCCGGAAATCGTCATCCAATGAATGCTTGAATTTATCAAATTCCTTGATGTCAGAAGCCTGAAAATAATATTTATAAGGATCCAGATCGTTCAGGTATTTGTCCAACACCAAAGCGGATATGGAGTCGTTCACTTTTATTTTTTTGTAATTATAGTTTTCAATCAGTGCAACGATCTCCTTACACACCAAAGCCTGCTTTTCGTCAGGCGTAATGTTGCTGATCCCGCGGACTAATGCCTGGGGCTCGGGCGAAGCGTGGCAAGCAAGAACAGCGGCAGTGAAGGTTACCAATAATATCTTTTTCAACATCTCTTTAACTATTTTAAAATCCATTTTTATATTTAGCACTAATATGATACCAATTTCAGAAATAACTGGAAAAGAGACAGCATTATTACTGTCTCTTTTCTGTAAACATAATAAAAGCACTTAGGTTGGTATATCGCACTAATCTTACGAAAACTACTTTTGCCTGGAATTATTGCCCTTAATCTTATTATTTCTTCTTCAGGAACTTAGCTGGGATCTGCGCCCGCGCTTCTCTGATCTGAGTTTTGAATTTGATGGAACTGGAAGTCTTGGCCAACAGCTCTGCTCTTTTTAGATCTTTGAGCGCAAGTGTATACTCTTTTTTCCTGGTCTTCACCTGTGCGATGCCTAAGATAGAGTCTATATATCCATTCTGATCTCCGATCTGTTTGGCAAGGATACCCTGCTGGGTATAGAACCATAGCGACTGAGTCAATTTATCTGAAGCAAGGTATATTCTACCAAGCTGGCTATAAGACTCCATCTGCCCATTCCTACTGCCGATCTTTGCGTAATTTTTAAGTGCAACATTAAGCGTTACCTGTTCCGCTTCAGTGTAATGCGCCATCAGGTAATGAACATTTGCCAATCTCAGCAATGCAGATCCATATTGACTATATTTTTTTGCGTTATTGTACTCAAACGCAGCTTTGCTAAATAAGGTGATCGCGTCATTCAAATCCCCACGGCGCTCATTCTTTTCCGCATCAGCAAAGTAACTGTTTCCATCATTTACATCCAGATTGGACACTACGATATTCACTCCACCGGCTACTGGCAAAGACTGCTGCGATATGGCAACGTTCGACTGTCCGCTGGCTTCACCAACAACAAAAAGACACATCACAAATAAACAAATCTTGTTCATTGTATAAAGATATAACAATTTATGCAAAGTGCTGTGAACGAAACCAGGGTAGTGAAGATCAAATTTTGCTCAAGGGAAGATAGCCGAGGTTTAACTGATCTTCTCTGATCCCATTGTCTGGTTCCAGGTGTATATAAAACTTGCGCTTAAGATCGGCAGAAAGCACATCAGCGATCTCAAACACATCGTCAACATCCACGCCATACTTATCATCGATATGTGATACCGCACCCTCAAAGCCCATATGCTTATAGAAGGCCGTTTCTTTGGCCGTTTTGCTGGCTTCCCCCAAGGTATCCGCAGCAATGAGCATTTTATAATGCGGCTCATCAAATTCACCCATCTTATATCCACCGAGGTTGATAAAAAATAGTTTCTTCGAATCACCAGGAACACGGTCAGCCAGGGGCAAAACCTGAAGTCTGTAACCAGGAACAGCGGTTACTTCTCGCCAGGCATCAATGTGAATCTGACCCTTTGCTTCCGGCCAAAAATCAGCAATAGCTGATTTCAGATCTGCAATAGAATTCCCGATTGAGAAAAAGATATCATGTTGTTCAGTAAGTCTGCCAACTGGTTTGCAGCCCAGCAGAACCATAAATAATTTAGGAGCGTCTAGATCTTTCATTTATGAGTTGGGTGTTTAAATTCTTCTATCAGTTGTTTACAGCGCTTTTCAATTTCCAAAAATACAGGTTCAAACAACTTGTCGTCAAAATAGGGATCAGTAACCTCCAGGTCGCCCAGCAAGAACAAACGTACTTTCCCCCGCTGTTCGTCATTCGTAGCCAAGCTTAACACATCCTTCAAATTATTTTGGTCCATCACAAGAATATGATCAAAATTATCAAACATACCAGAATTGAAATGTTTGGCCCTTTGTTGAGAAATATCATAACCAAAACTTTTAGCAACAGCTATACTTCTCCGATCCGCAGGTTGGTTAACGTGCCAGTCTCCGGTCCCAGCTGAGGAGATCTCCCAGCTCAAACCTTGTTTAACAGCCAGGCGTCGCATAATTCCTTCTGCAAGTGGCGAGCGACAAATGTTGCCAAGGCAAACCATCAAAATCTTCATATCAATTTATCTATAAATATCATTAAGCAGGTTAGCCAGGCAAACGCCACCCTTAAGCAGCTGTTCGTTCAGTAGATCAACAAATTCAAAATTATACCGATAGCTTAATTTTTGCTCTGGTCTGGTCGCTGCGTAGATTCGGTTACAAGCCTGATAAGAGCCATAAACAAAATGCTTCAAACTGTTGTTTCTCCAGGCTTTGAGCTGATCAATTTCAGGGTAATTGATCGCTGTAGCATATTCGGTGAAACTCAATTGTTGGTATTCAATCAGCGACTCATCCCATACCCTGTGCAAGTTTGACTTTTCACCAAACCAGGTTACATATACTTTATTTCCACCCAAATCTTCCTTTCTTGCCGTATGCATAGGCTGGTTTAAATCGCCGACCATATGGATCAACATCCGCATGGCCATTCGTTTTTTGTCGCCCGTACTATCCTTACTTTTCAAGATGGCAACCATTTCCAAAACCTTGTTGTACACGTTCGCCTGCTTGTCCGTTTCCAGGAATTTAAACACGCCTTCCCGATCTAAGTTTGCCGGAATGTTAACGAAATGCCAGTTATACATATAATCATAGCTCGGATCAGACTTGATCAGATCACCCCAATTGCTTGCCATGGCGAGGCTCTCATTTCCAAGAACATCCTTAACGCCCTTCTTAGCTTTTGGGCTTAAATAGGTCGATGCAATTTGTCCAACGATCCGATGTCCAAGCATTCCCCATGCCGCAGCGTCTAAAGGCAGGTATAGTACAACAACCAACATCAAAACTGCAGGAAATCGATATTTACGTTCCTTTATTTTCATAGAAATCATGTTTTTATAATCACCAGGCTCCATTGCAACTATAATGCTTTAGGTGTACAAATAATACTTTCCTTCAGCACCAGGTCACAGGCCCGCTGGTTGCCTAAACTCACAAGGTTCAGTTTCCCCGGCTCGGAAGACTTGATGTAAAAAGCTTTCAGGTATCGGCCAATTTGATAACAGCCAGACACCTTCTGCTTGTAATTTGCTTTGGTGTAGGTACCTTCCAGGAATAAACTATCGCCCCGAACTTCATACACTCCCTTCGCATATTCTTTCCAAACACCACCATTAAAACAAGAATCGGCGTGGTAATTTACTTTAGAATAGGTCGTAAGGTCCACGTAAAACGAATCGCAGGTAAATTTGAATTTGTGCTGCGTATAGTTCAACAATTTGTCAGCATTTGCAATGCTGTCCTGATTCCAGACCCCCTGTAAAAATGCTTCTCCTTTACCCTGTACATCAGGCAACCTTTTGCAGGAAGCCGACAACCCTACAATTAAAAGCAAATAAAACACCGATCTCCACATACCTAACAACCTATCGTTATTTTAAACTGCCTACCATATCTTCAGGGCGCACCCATTCATCAAATTGAGCACCGGTCACCAAACCAAGCTCAATGGCGGCGTCTCTTAACGTTTTATTTTCTTTGTGTGCTTTTTTAGCGATTTTTGCCGCATTCTCGTATCCAACATGTGGATTTAAAGCTGTAACCAACATCAATGAATTTTCAAGATGCTTTTTAATTTCAGGAAGATTTGGAAGAATTCCTGCGGCACAGTGATCATTGAAGGAAACACAGGCATCCCCAATCAATCGTCCCGATTGCAGCACATTAGCAGCAATTACAGGCTTGAATACATTCAGTTCAAAATGTCCGGTGGCACCACCAATGCTAACGGCAACATCGTTTCCAATCACCTGGGCACAAACCATGGTCAGCGCTTCCGGCTGTGTTGGATTAACTTTACCTGGCATAATGGATGAACCTGGCTCATTATCCGGAATGATCAGTTCGCCGATCCCAGAACGGGGCCCCGAGCTTAACATCCTCACATCGTTGGCAATTTTCATCAAGGAAACTGCTACGCGTTTGTAAGCACCTGAAAGTTCTACCATTGCATCATGTGCAGCTAAAGCCTCAAATTTATTCGGCGCGGTTACAAAAGGCAAGCGGGTCAATTCAGCGATCTTCTCAGCAACCAACACATCGTATCCTTTTGGCGTGTTTAAGCCGGTACCAACTGCTGTTCCACCTAAAGCCAACTCACTAATCATCACCAATGCATTCTTAATTGCCCTAATGCCGTTACCGATCTGCTGCGTGTAACCAGAGAACTCTTGCCCGAGCGTTAAAGGAGTGGCATCCATAAAATGGGTACGACCAGTCTTAACGATATCCGCAAACTCTTCTGATTTTGCGGCAAGTGTACTATGAAGTTTTTCCAGTCCTGGAAGCGTCACTTCAACAGCCTGTTTGTAAGCTGCAATATGCATCGCAGTTGGATAGGTATCATTTGATGATTGTGATTTATTTACATCATCGTTCGGATGCAACACTTTCTTTTCGTCACTTAAGTTACCTCCATTCAGAACATGCGCACGATAGGCAATAACCTCATTGGCATTCATGTTACTTTGCGTACCCGAACCGGTCTGCCAGATCACGAGTGGAAACTGGTCATCCAGACTACCTGCAATGACCTCATCGCAAGCCGATGAAATTAAAGCTGCTTTGTCCTGCGACAGCACACCCAACTCTGCATTGGCCAATGCAGCAGCTTTTTTCAAGTATCCAAAAGCATGGATGATCTCCTTTGGCATGGAAGCCTCGGGGCCAATCCTAAAATTATTCCTTGAACGTTCAGTTTGAGCACCCCAATATTTATCAGCGGGCACCTGTACTTCTCCCATCGTATCGTGTTCGGTTCTAAAATTCATAGTATTTTAAAGTTTTTTGTTGCGCCAAATTTAATGTTTTTGTGTCTGAATGAATCGTTTTTCTATAATTAATAAACCACAAAATGGACAATCTTTAAAAGTCTTTTACGTTGAAAGAGGTAAAAAATCCTTAATTTTCCGCTTTTTAACCTGTATAATATCTTCCATGAAGTTTCGTCTGCTAACCATAGCCTTATCACTGACCATTTTATCACTCTCCTCTTGCTCAAGTCCACAGGAACAAGCTAAAAAAGCTGAGGCCGATAAAAAGATAAGAGTCCCTGAAGATGACAAAGCCGACAGTTTATTGTTGGCTTATGATCCATCAAAAGGCGACAAGTGGATCGCTGGGTTTGTCCAGAATCTTCACCGGAAATATGGCTTCAACGGAAATATGCTGGTCGCAAAAGACGGAAAGATCATTTACGAAAAAGCGATAGGCTGGGCAGATTATCTACACCGCGATAGCCTGAAAATAAACTCTGAGTTTGAACTGGCATCGATCACCAAAACTTTTACCGGCGTTGCCATTATGCAGCTGGTTGAAGCCGGAAAACTGAAGCTAACAGATGATGTTAAGAAATACTATCCAAATTTTCCTTACGATGGGATAACCGTAGAACTTTTGTTGTCGCACCGCAGTGGAATGATGAACTACGTGTATTTCATCGATGACATTTGGCGCAAGGAAAAGCGTGGTATGAAAAAGGGAGTGTCCAACCAGGAAGTGATGCAAATCATCTCCGATAAAAAGCCCAATCCTTATACTCAGCCCAACCGACTCTTCCATTATAACAATTCTAACTTTATGGTCCTGGCTGCAATTGTTGAAAAGGTAACGGGCAAACGTTTCTCTCAATACATGATGGACAATGTATTTAAGCCAGCAGGAATGAAACAGACGCATGTTTATTCCACAGCAGAATATGAAAAGATTCCGGTTGATGTGGTGGGGCACGACCGCAGTTGGCGTTACTCTGTTGTCCAAAACTTTCTGGATGGGCCGGTGGGCGACAAAGGCATATACAGCACGCTACATGATCTGGTGCTTTTCGACAAATATTTAAAGAACGGCAGGCTGCTAAGCGATAGCAGTTTAGATTCTGCTTACAAAGGAAGAAATAAGCCAGTTAACGGCCACTTCAACTATGGATACGGATGGCGTATATTCGACGGCGACAAAGGACGAAAAGTGGTTTATCACACTGGCTGGTGGCATGGTTTCAGACACATTTATGTGCGGGATATACAAAAAGATATTGTAGTGATCTTCCTGGGAAATTTAACAAACGGTAGTTTGATGCATCTGGACGAACTTTATAAGCATCTAAAAATGCCAGTGATCCGTAAAGGAGCACACTCAGGGTCGGGTTCACGACCTGGAAGTGATGAAGATTAAGGAAGTGATAGAGTTTCATCAGGAGATCTTATCGAACGCAATTCCGCTGCGGCGCTTATTGAGGTACGTTTTCAACAAACTATTTTCAGGCAGCTCCAAATGTGGATCTTTCGACAGAATCTCAATAACTGTATCACGGGCTTCCTGTAAAATAAGCTGATCTTTTGCCAGGTCCGCCAGCTTCAATTCCATTACGCCGCTTTGCTGTGTTCCTGCAAGATCACCTGGCCCACGGAGCTTCAGGTCAATTTCAGAAATTTCAAATCCGTTATTGGTTTTCACCATAGTCTCCAGGCGCAATTTCCCATCTGCACCTAATTTATTACCCGACATCAGGATGCAAAAAGATTGATCCGCTCCCCGCCCAACCCTTCCCCTTAGCTGGTGCAATTGGGAAAGGCCAAACCGTTCCGCATTTTCTATTACCATTACTGAGGCGTTAGGAACATTGACGCCAACCTCTATTACAGTAGTAGCCACCATGATCTGGCTTTTTCCATCGATGAACTGTTGCATTTCATACTGCTTATCCGCATTGCTCATTTTACCATGAACAATACTGATCTGATAATCGGGACGCGGAAACTGGTAGCCCATTTGTTCAACGCCAGCCTCCAGGTGCAAAAGATCAAGCTTTTCACTTTCTTTAATCAACGGGTACACCACATACACTTGCCGGCCTTTAGCTATCTCTTGCTTCATAAAGCCAAACATCCTCAGGCGCTGTCCTTCAAACAGGTGCTTGGTTTCAATAGGCTTTCTTCCTAGGGGCAGCTCGTCAATAACCGACACGTCAAGATCTCCATATAACGTCATCGCCAAAGTCCTCGGAATAGGCGTTGCCGTCATGACCAGAATATGCGGCGGCACAGTATTCTTGCGCCATAGCCTGGCCCGCTGTTCAACACCGAACCGATGCTGTTCATCGATGACAACTAAACCCAGGTTTTTAAAGATCACTTTATCTTCTATCAATGCATGCGTACCCACCAAAAGATCTATTTCTCCAGACTCCAGTGCGGCATGCAAAGCGGTGCGCTGCTTCTTGGTGGTGCTCCCTGTCAGGATAGCAACATTAGCCAAGGTTCCCTTCAACAGCGATGTGATCGATTCGAAATGCTGACGTGCAAGGATCTCAGTAGGGGCCATCATACAAGCCTGAAAACCATTGTCGTTCGCCAACAACATGCTCATCAAAGCTACTGCCGTTTTACCGCTTCCCACATCGCCTTGCACCAGTCGGTTCATTTGGATCCCACGTTGGGTATCCAGCCTGATTTCTTTAATTACCCGCTTCTGGGCCCCCGTCAATTCAAAAGGAAGAATCTCATTATAGAAAGTATTCACCTTTTCGCCTACAATGGGGAACAAATGACCTTTAAACTTCAGTTCCCGAAGCTGCTTATTGTGCAGCAATTGCAATTGAATAAAGAAAAGCTCTTCGAATTTTAACCGGCTTTCCGCTTTTTTCAAAGCCGAAACATCCTTAGGGAAATGAATATTAAGTATTGCTTCTTTCTTGGAGATCAGGTGATACTTATCCAGGATATAGGGCGGTATTGATTCCCTTATTTCATGGAGATGCTGTTCAAGAATTAAAGCTTGAAGTTTCTGAATGCCTTTGCTGTCGAGGAAGAACTTCTTTAACTTTTCGGTGGAATTGTAGACAGGCTGCAGGCTCAAATTTCCGGCGATTGTAGCTGGACGGGGATAGGTTTCCATTTCCGGATGGGATATGCTGAAGCTGCCGTTGAAAAACGTAGGCTTACCAAAAACAATGTAGACCTTCCCTTTCATGACATGTTCATCAACCCATTTCAAACTTTGAAACCAGACCAACTCGATGGTTCCGGTTTCATCAGTCAATCGTGCAACAATACGTTTTTTATGCTTCTCACCAATTTGTTCCTTAGCGGTGATCCGACCCAATATCTGCACATAGGGCAAATCCGGGTTCAGCTCATTGATTTTATAGAACCGGGTTCTGTCGATGTATCTGAAGGGAAAATAATTGAGCAGTTGCCAATAGGTGAAAATACCCAGTTCCTTCTGCAAAAGTTCTGCGCGTTTAGGCCCTACGCCCTTCAGAAATTCGATTGTTGTATCTAAGGTTGCTGCAAACAAAGCTTTAAATATTTTTTAGCGAAATGTACTTTTTTTCAATCGTATTGACGCTATTTTGAGGGATATTTTTCGGTAAATATCAGTTTTATGATGCTCCAATTAAATAGGACCACTGATGTCAACAACAGCATATAAGCAAAAACTTTATGTCCATCCACATGTTCGCCAAAATAAAATATAGCCACTGTAAAAGCAATGATGGGATTAATGTATATGATGATACCCAGGGTTGACGATGGGATGCCAATCAAGGCATATAAGCTCATAAACAAAGGGATGATGGTAAACAGAATTGCAACAACGGTAATGTTGCCCCAAAACCAGGTACCTTGAGGAAAGCTTTCATGTTTCCATAAATAGAATGGCAGCATGAGCAAGACCGCAATACCAATTTGAACGGCAAGGACATTCAGCTTGTCCAGGTGCTGCATTTTACGTTGAATGATGAGATAGAAAGCCCATAAAGACGCTATGATCACCGACCACAGTACTTCTATGAATGAGCCGGTCGCCAGTAACACAATACTAAGCAATGCGATGGCTAGTGAAAGAAATTTCAACTTCGACAACGATTCCTTCAAGATGAGGAAGCCTCCAAATGCCGTAATCAACGGGCATACCATATAGGCGAACGCCGCAGATTGTAAACTGACATTATTTACTGCATAGATATACGTATACCAGTTAGCGGTAAGTAATAGCGTAGAACCGACCAGCTGCAAAAATATATTCCGCTGCTCTTTTCGTCGAAGTGAGGAAAGATAGGTCAGATCTGCTCTGATCTGTTTCTTTCGAAAAATTGCAATAGCAAGCCAAAGAAAAATAAGCGACGTAAAAATCCGGTAATAAAGGATTTCCTCCGAGGCGAAAGCTTTCAGATTTCGCAGGGGAATAGAAAAAAAGCCCCAGATGACAAAGGACAGGATGCCGGCGAAGAAGTAGCGGAAATTAGCGTTTGGCAAAGTTTATCCTTTAAATGCCGTAACTGAGATCTCTACATTAACTCCTTTTGGTAAACCTTTCACTGCAACCGTTTCCCGGGCAGGGTAGTTACCGTCAAAATAAGCCCCATAAACATCATTTACCGCTGCAAAAAGTTCCATGTCCGATAAAAAGATGGTGGTTTTAACTACATCTTCAAATTTATAGGAAGCTTCCAGTAGTACCGCTTTAATGTTGCTCATCACCTGATGTGCTTCTTCTACGATCGTTGTTTGCACCAACAGTCCTGAAACAGGATTGATCGCGATCTGTCCAGATAGGAATAGAAATCCATTGGCAATTACTGCCTGGTTGTAAGGGCCGATTGGGGCTGGGGCATTGGTTGTGTTTATGATCTTTTTCATTGTATTTTTTTACTTCAGTATGTTCATTCAACGAGGTGCCGGGTCATGCAACGAGGATCAGGAATCGCGTCCGTCAGCTACCCGGATAACTTGCAACAAAAATAGCGATCCCAGCAGATAGATCCTTCATAGAAAAAAATATAAATAAAAAAAGAGGGCTTCAAATTGAAGCCCTCTTTTCCGTATTAAAATGTAAGCTATTAGTTTCTTGCAGTTTCAACACGACGGTTTTGGATACGACCTTCTTCAGTATCGTTAGAAGCGATTGGATTAGCTTCACCATGACCTCTT
>JAPSHM010000116.1 GCA_031179845.1 Pedobacter sp. | reverse complement strand
AAATCCACACCCTGATTTCACCTATTCATTAAATTTAACTGCTTCCTATAAAAACTTTGACGTCCTTGCTTATTTCAACGGCGTTCAGGGCAACGATCTGTATGAGGCTACGAGATATTTTACCGATTTCGCGTCCTTTCCTGGTGCAAGAAGTACTCGTTTACTAAACGAATGGAGTCCTTCAAATCCAACGAGCAAAGTTCCATCTGTCTATAACGGTGCTTCTGAAATTGAATATGAGTCGTCCAGCTATTATGTACAAAGTGGCAGTTATTTAAGGATGAAAAATCTTCAAATAGGCTATACGTTACCAAGTAAGGTCTTCAATTCAAAACTAGGCATCAGTAAGATGAGATTCTACGTAAGTGCTACTAATATTTTCACCATAACTAAGTATACTGGCCTGGATCCGGAAGTAAGTCAGGAAACTGAAACCTTCTCTGCTTTAGGCGTAGATTTAGGTGTATATCCATCACCTCGTCAGTTTCTACTCGGTTTAAGTGTTGGATTTTAATTAAAAAAGATATCAGATGAAAACGATAAAATATATATTGATCATTATAACTTTCTGCACCGTTACCTCCTGTAAGAAGGACTTCATTCAAGGTAACCCGCAGGGACAATTAACAGAAGAACAGCTAACCAACCAGGATGGAGTTGAAGGATTGCTGACAGGTGCATACGCCTTGTTAAATGGCAATTTAAATGGAACCTGGGGAAACTATGGCGCTGCACCTAGTCAGTGGTTGTTTGGAGAAGTGGCGTCCGATAACGCACATAAAGGAAGCGGTTCTGGAGATCAGCCCAATATGGATGCAATTCAACAGCATGCTCCTACCAGTACTAACGACAATATTTCCAATATTTGGGACAGATGTTTTGAGGGTATTCAGCGATGCAATAGTACTTTAAAGATATTGGCTGCATTACAAGGAGGTTCCTCGAGCGAACCAAAATTTAGCGATCAGAGAGCTAAGGAAATTGCCGGGGAAGCACGTCTTCTACGTGGACATTATTACTTTTTCCTGGTTAGGGTTTTTAAATCTGTTCCCTATGTTACGGAAGCCACCACAGAACAAGCGATACCAAATCAGCAGGACATTTATCCTAATATTGTCGCCGATCTTGAGGTAGCTGTAGCAAATCTTGGGACAGCTAAACCTAAGGGCCAGATCGGCCGTGTTGATAAGTACATTGCCCAGGCTTATTTGGGAAAGGTGTTGTTGTACCAAAAGAAATATACTGAAGCATATGCACAGTTAAATGCAGTGATTACAGCAAAACCCGCACTGGCTTCTTTGCCTTTTACTGACAACTTCGACATTAGTAAGGAAAACGGACCGGAATCCATTTTTGCTGTGCAACACGCGGTTGGAACTGATGGAACCGGCGGAGACAATGGGAATGTTGGCGACATGCTGAATTTCCCTCACAACGTTGCATGCTGCGGTTTTTTCCAGCCGTCAATAGATTTGGCAAACTCATTTAAGGTCGATGCAGCGGGACTGCCTTTATTAGATGGGTCTTATCGGACTCAACCGTATTTATCAGACTTTGGAAAAACGCCGGCTGAAAAACTTACCTATGAAGTTAACACAGCATTAAGTTTTGACCCTAGAATAGATTATACTTTAGGTAGACGTGGTGTAGAATATCGTAAAGGCTATGGGGTGATGACAGGCGATCCATGGGTACGTGGTCTTGCTTATGCCGGTCCGTTTGTCGCCGTAAAAAATGTACTTGATGCCGATCAGGTAGCTAGTGGTACAGCGCCGGGAAATCCAAATGTAACCGGATTAAATGTAAACCTGATCCGATTGGCAGATGTTTACCTGATGGCAGCAGAATGTGCCGTGGAAACCGGAAGCATTGGACGGGCAATGGATCTAGTTAATTTTGTAAGGGCACGGGCTGCTTCATTACCACCAAAAATGACAGCAAAGGGTGTTCCGGCAGCGGCATATAAAGTTTCACAGTATACCTCTTTTCCTAACGCCGAATATGCAAGAACCGCGGTAAGGTTTGAACGGAGGATAGAACTTGCATTGGAAGGACACAGATTTTTTGATTTGGTGCGTTGGAATATTGTTAAACCGACCCTGGAAAGTTATTACGGCTTTGAGGGCAACTATACGAACTACTTAAAGGGAATCACGATCGAACCTCGCGATTCTTATTTCCCGCTTCCTCAAAACCAAATCGACAGAAGTCGCGGTATACTTACACAAAGCCCGGGCTATTAAGAAAAACAACTAGTCACGCGCTCAACGCACGCTTGTACGCTCTCAGTACAAAATGAAAGGAAGCTGTCTCCATAGCGGAGGCAGCTCTTTCTTTAAGGGCATTTTATTTTTGAAACTATTAGCCCTTTGCATACCTTTAATTACCTTAAAATCAAAATATGAATTATATCGTTGGCATAGATATTGGAACAGGCAGTACGAAAGCAATCGCGTTAAATTCCAAGTTCGAACCAATCGGCGAAAGCCAGGAGCATTACCCCACTTACACTCCCGAACCAGGTTATCATGAACAAGACCCCGAACTAATCTGGCAAGCATTTATCCGGGTTACCGATGAAGTGACCAAAATGATGGGTAGTAGTCCCCAAGCCATCGGCATCAGTTGTGCAATGCACAGTTTGATCCCTGTTGATGAAAACTGTATTCCATTGGGTCCAATGAGAACCTGGGCAGACTCTAGAAATGCAGCCATTGCCAGCAGGTTACGGTCAACAGAGGAGGGAATGGCGATATACAATGCTACTGGTACACCAATTCATGCCATGTCGCCACTATGCAAGGTCATTGGGATAAAAGAGGACGAACCAGACTTGTTCAAAAAGACTTACAAGTTCATCTCTATAAAAGAGTTTATTTGGTTCCGGCTCTTTAACGAATATAAAATTGACTATTCCATCGCCTCCTGCACCGGCTTTTTCAACATACATACGCTAACATGGCATAAGGAAGCACTGGAAATGGCTAACATTACCCAGGACCAACTATCCTTACCCGTAAAGACCTCCTACTTCAGAAAAGGTTCTGAACTTAGCACGGGTCTATTCCCTTCCCTCCAAAGTACAAACTTTGTTATTGGTGCTAACGATGGATGCCTTGCAAACTTAGGAAGCCATGCCAATCGACCCGGCGTAGCGGCTCTTACGATCGGTACCAGCGGGGCTGTTCGAATTGCGAGTACAAAACCAATAGCCGACAATGCGCTAATGCCATTCAGTTATATATTGAACGAGCAAACATTTATATGCGGCGGACCGGTCAACAATGGCGGCCTTGCATTGGAATGGTTGCTTAAAAACGTGCTTGACAAAGAAGATACATTGGAATCCTATGATTCGTTGTTCGAAGGGGCGGCCGCAATATCACCAACCAGCGAAGGCTTGCTTTTTCTCCCCTATTTAACAGGAGAACGGGCGCCAATATGGGACACGGCAAGTTCGGGTGCATTTGTTGGTCTAACCCTAAATCATACCCAATTCCATTTTGTGCGTGCCGTACTTGAAGGGATCTGTTATTCCCTTAATCAGGTGTTGCAGGGGATCGAACTGTATGCCGGAAAAATCAACGAGCTGAGTGTGAGCGGTGGGTTTATTCATTCCAGGATCTGGATGGAGATCCTTGCTGACATCACCGGAAAAAAGATTGTCGTGGTACAGCAAAGCGATGCATCAGCAATTGGTGCAGGTTACCTTGCCGCCGAGGCATTAAATCTCATTCCTGATCATCTACTGATTCCTTCGGTCAAAGAAACCATTGCGCCCAACCGGCAACACCAGGAAGTTTATTCCAAAAACTTTGAACTGTTCAAACACCTATACCAGGATCTGGCCCCTACTATGCACAAATTAAAAAACACCTTATAATATGTCCTTATTAATCGTTCTCGCTGGTATCATCTTATTGCTTTTTTTAACGCTCAAAAAGCTCAATCCTATGATTTCTTTAATCATAGCAGCCATCTTTACTGGCTTTTGTCTGGGAATGCCCGCCAGCAAAGTGATGCAGTCCATCACCAATGGAATTGGAAGCACACTTGGAAGCATGGTCATGGTACTCGCCTTAGGCGCAATGATGGGGAAATTAATCGAAGACAGTGGAGCCGCACGCAAGATCGTTTTCATATTGATCAAAACATTTGGACAAAAGAATATTCAATGGGCTGTCCTGCTGACAGGTTTCCTGGTTGGCATACCCCTATTCTATAACGCCGGCTTTGTTGTCCTCATTCCCTTGGTTTTTGCGATTGCATCAACCACTAAACTTCCGAAGCTCTATATTGGAATACCGATGGCTGCGGCACTTTCCGTTACACATGGCTTTCTTCCTCCTCATCCCGGCCCCGTGACGCTTTCGGCAATTTTTCATGCAAATATTGGACAAACCCTCATATATGGACTTATTTTAAGCATACCTATCGCCATCATTGCTGGCGTCTATTTTCCTAGGATGATCATTAGAAATGTCAGTTTCAGCGGTAAAAAATTTGAAATGCCGGAAGACGATAGCCTCCCATCTGGATGGAAAAGTTTTGTGATCGCACTGTTACCTGTATTTTTGATTATAACAGGTACAGTTGGAGCAGGTTTGACGCAGGGGCAGCCCTCAGGCGCTTTTTTTACACTTTTAGCAGACCCGACAGCAGCATTGCTCCTGGCGGTAGTCATTACCGTCATGGTGCAGAAAGAGAGCATTGCTACCGCAATGGAATCGTGTACTCAAGGTGTAAAAAGTATTGCAATGATTATCTTAATCATCGCGGCCGGTGGTGCATTTAAACAAATTTTGGTTGATAGCGGCGTTGGTGACACCGTGAAAGCACTGACTGCAGGATTAAATTTATCACCTTTATTCATTGCCTGGTTAATCACCGCTTCATTAAGAGTAACTTTAGGTTCGGCAACTGTGGCGGCTTTAACGGCTTCCGGCATGGTACTCCCGTTGGTGGGTGCCGGGGCACCCCCTGAATTGATGGTGTTATCTGTTGGCGCAGGAAGTTTGATGTTTTCCCATGTTAATGACACTGGGTTTTGGATGTTTAAAGAATATTTTGACCTCACGCTAAAAGAAACGTTTAGCACCTGGACAGTGATGGAGAGCATCGTCTCCGTTTTGGGCCTTATTGGGGTATTGCTGCTGAACCAGCTGATATAGGATCAACATTGCATTTTATACGCTATAATTAAGTGCCTTTGAACATTAATAAAATACTAACCCTTAAATCAATTAATAATTAATATAAATTAAAAAGTTAGCAGAAAGGTAATCTAGATATAAGTATTTTTAGCTTAATCAAACCTAATTGTTAACATTATGAACAAAATTAAAGTTTCTCAAATTCCTGAGAGCACAAGCGAGATTGTGCGAATTCAAAATGAGTTGAAAGAAAAAGGGTATGCATTATCCAGTGATTCCGCATTAGGCATACCTCCAGAAATGCGTCAATATCTGGATAACAGGTTCTTCACAGATCACGTCCTCGGACCGGAAATCCCGGGTGTTTCACCGATCGATCGTTTACGTGCGTGCGATGTCGTTGAGTTTCGGCGCAAGAAAGACCAGCTTGAACTGGAAGAGTTTCCTATTGTTACTCTCAAACCGATTAAAAACATGAAAGAACCACGCGAATACAAGCGGGTGCTTACCCTTGAAGACCCCAAGTTTGTAAACTGGATCGGGACTTTGTTTAAAATGGTTCCACCAGATGAACAGCAAACCCATGGCACACTGGGTTTCCATTTTCTTCGCACATTTAATGATTTGGTGGCTTACAAACATCAAGATGGAGAACAGTATGTGATCATTTATATAGCAGCACGCGAAACGGATGGTGCGCTTACTTCACTTTACCCCATCGACCAGCCAGATACCTTATTACTTGAAGTTGCCATTCAGCCCGGTGAGTATCTCATATTTAGGGATCGCGACTTTATGCATGATGCTTCTCCTCTGCGACCAAGATTTAAAGGTGATAAGCAGTATCGCGATGCCTTGATCACACTTGTTCATTATCCGACAACCTATTTAACCGCTCCAAGATGAACCTGACAACCTTTGCAAAAAACTGGGAGCGAATTGACGCACTAGATTTGCCTGATACTTATACAGATTACCTGGAACTTGCACAAAATAGTCCAACCTTCGAACGCGCACGTGCACAGATCCGCGAAGCAATTGGCCGTTCGGAAGGAACTGGTGTTGATGTGGGTTGTGGCTTGGGGCTTGCCGTAAATGAGTTAGCTGCCTTAGGCTGCCAGGTAACCGGAATTGACCTGAGCCAAGTCATGGTAGAAAAAGCCCGCAGGCGCTACCCGAACCTTGATTTTCGTATCGGCAGCGCACTTGAACTGCCGTTTGAAGACGATTCACTTGACTTCTACCGGGCGGAACGCGTCTACGTTCATTTGCCGGATGCTGAAAAGGCGCTCAATGAGGCCTATCGGGTCCTTAAGCCCGGGGGAAGATTGGTGCTGACTGAGCCAGATCTCAATACCATGGTATTTAATTGTAGTCATGCGAATCAGGAACTGGCAAGAACAGCTGTAAAAGCCATGGTTAAAACTCATACAAATCCCTACGCAGGCACTGAAATTCGCGGCCAGCTCGTAAACACTGGCTTTACGAATATTGGTGTCGCCGGCTTTACGCACATATTTACCGACTTCGACTTAGGGCATTCAATGGCAGTTGGGATCGCATTACAGGCCGCACTAGCTACGGGCGAGTTAACCGAAGGTCAAATCGCAAATCTACTTGATGATCTTAAGGAGCACGCGAAAAATGACACCTTCCAATGTTCCTGTACATCTTTCATAGTTAGCGCGAACAAGTCCTAACCTCGTCATAGTTAACTTTATGAGAAGCATTACAACTGATATCGGTCTGCATAGAGCAGATCCTATCAAAATAATGAAGCCAGAACCTTGGCTCTGGCAGGCGCTAGGTAAAGCTCTTGCAAATGACCCTGCGTTCAAATTCATTTTTGGAGACAAATTCTGCGAACAAATCCTCACGGAATTTATGGAAGTTTCAGTCAAAGGCCTTTTAGAGTCAGGTGGGTCTGTCTTTACCAGTCCCGATCGAAAGGTGGTTCTTGTTTGGCGCTGGTACGGCGCCGAATTGCCTGATCACCGCAAACAACAACTCTTTGATTTGCTGGGGCAAGATGGAACCGATCGTTACCTTTGGTTTCGTGCCGTTACAGACGTTTCTATCGATGCTAAAACTAAGGCGAAAACCATGCGACCCCAATACATCGGCGTATTGCCGGAAGCACAAGGAAATGGCTACGGTAGCCATATCCTGAGATCAACCCTTAATTATTTCGATAAAGGAGGGTTCATTACACCATTCCTTGTCGCAAGTACCCGAAGATCAGCAAAACTTTACGGGCCTTTACTCGGTTTTTATCCCTATAAGGAAGTATTCCTGGGTGAAAACAATACCAGTCCAATGATCATTATGAAAAGAAACGATTCATAAGGCCGTAACAATCCGGACCTTTGAAGTTACCTAAAACTGGTAGCCTCAAAGGTCCTCTTTGATCCTGATATTCCACCAAACTTTCAGCTATCGTTCTAATTGTAGAATTTTTTAACGATGTTTAAAGTTTTAGATTGACAACATGCAAAATCTCCTGGCAACAAAAGAAGATCATGGGTTCGAATGGATAGACATCACCGATCCAACAACCGAAGAATTTACCGAACTAGCAAATCAGTACAAGCTACATCCCGCATTGGTAAATGATTGCATGCAACCAGACCATCTGCCTAAATATGAGCGGATGGAAAAATATTCATTTATCATTTTCAGGATCCACAATGAAAATGGAACAGTTGAGGCAGATACTGTGCAAGAGCTGACGCATAAGATTGCCATATTCTATTCCGAGAACTTCATCTTAACGATTCATCGGAGACCGCATACCATGTTATTCGATAGTGTTATCCAATTATTGAGATCTCATAGATGCAACAGCAGTGCCGACTTGTTGAATGGATTGGTGAGTGCCTGTTTGAACACTTATGAGGACCCATTGAATTCACTGGCAAAATCGGTGGACTATTATGAAGAGGTAGTATTTCTAAGACCTAAGAAAATACCTTTGCTAAAAGGCTTGTATTATCTTAAACGGAAAATTGACCTGCTTAAACGCATGTTGATACTATCGTATGATATAATTGATGCTGTAGATTCAGAGGAAGGCAATGTAAATACCCGGGACACGCGCGACCAATACGTAAAGTTCCAGAACATGTTCGACAGTCTTTCAGAAAACATCCACCAGCTCCTGTCCATTTACTTTTCCGCATCTTCTCAGAAAACAAATGAGATCATGCGGATCCTTACCATATTCTCCGTGTTCTTTATGCCACTTACTTTCATCGTCGGTGTTTATGGCATGAACTTCGATTTTATGCCCGAGCTGCATTGGAAATTCGGATATCCTTCGGTAATGGCAAGTATGGTGGTGGTGATCATCGTGATCTACACCTGGTTTAAAAAAAACCGATGGCTCTAGGCAACAAGTGTTCTGGCTACACATTGCAGTAATTGGGCTACTTTAACTTTTAACGAACTACCGAAGTTTGCTCCTATAAATATTTAAGTATATGAGTAACACAGAAAAAATCTGGTTTATTACCGGCACATCTAAAGGGCTTGGTTTAAGCCTAACAAAGCTGGCGCTGTCGCAAGGCGATAAAGTTGCAGCTACAACCCGTAATATTGAAGCCTTAAGACAACAAGTTGGCGATACAGACAACCTCTTGCCCTTGCAAGTAGATATCACATCAGACGAAGCCGTAAAAGCGGCTGTTGACCAGGTTATAGAGAAATTTGGACGGATAGACGTAGTTGTAAACAACGCAGGTTATAGCCTTGTTGGCAGCATGGAAGAAATGACCGACAAAGAATTTCGCGAAACGATGGATGTGAACCTGTTTGCTACCGTGAATGTCATCAGAAATACCATACCCCATTTAAGGGCTCAGCAGCATGGGCATATCATCAACATTTCATCCAACGCAGGTTACATTGGCTTTTCGATGGCTTCAAGTTACAATGCGGCAAAATTCGCAATGATCGGATTGTCAGAAGCTTTAGCACAAGAAGTTAAGGATTTTGGCATTAAGGTAACGGTTGTCGGGCCCGGACAATTCCGGACAGAATTTATGAATTCGATCAATTATGTGACCAATCGCATCGACATTTATGGCGTTACGGAAGCAGAAAAAATGTGGTCATCCTTTAGCGGCAAACAACCTGGCGATCCGGAAAAACTGGTTGCAATTCTTGTTCAGATCGCCAACATGGAGCAACCACCCCTGCAACTGTTACTTGGCTCTGATACTTATGAACTCGTTAAAGCCAAAAGGACACAGGACGAAGCCGAATTTGAGCGTTGGAAAGAACTGACACTATCTACTGACTTCTAAAATTAATCGTAAATTAGCTGTTTGCTGAGTCAAAACCATAAATATGAAGCCGTTTGCGATTCAATCTGTAAGTGCACTGCATCGTTTGCTCGAACTTCCCCCACCGAAGCATCCGCTGATCAGTCTTATTGATTTTGAACAGATCAAATGTTATGATGATGCCAAGCTGGAAGCGGTGACCTACGATTTTTATTGTATCGCCATCAAGAAGAACTTTAATGACAGCATTCGTTATGGGCAACGTCATTATGACTTCAATGAAGGAGTAATGACTTTTTACTCCCCACGGCAGGTGATTGTTACTGAGATCAGAGACGATTGGGACCTTAAAGGATTTTGGCTGGTGGTACACCCTGATTTTTTACAGGGCTTCCCCCTAATTTCGGAAATCCAGCGATATAGTTACTTTTCTTATTTAAAAAATGAAGCGCTACACCTGTCAGATGAGGAAAAAACCTTTGTCAACCGTCTTTTCGAAGACATCCGAAAGGAATACCAATCGCCGGTCGACCGCTTTTCACAGCAAGTGATCATTAAGCTACTGGAATTACTGCTCAGCTATAGCGATCGATTCTATCACCGCCAGTTCCTCACCAGGAAACAAGGCGGTGATAATTTGTTATCCGCTTTTGACGAGATGTTGGAAAGCTATTTTCAAAAAGGAGAAGCGGTGTCTAAGGGCGTACCCGGAGTAGGATACTTTTCAGATAAATTGAACGTCTCAAAAAATTACCTTAGTGATATGTTGCGCAACTTAAGTGGGCAAAGTGCACAGCAGCACATCCAGGCTAAATTAATTGAAAAAGGAAAGGAGATGCTCGGTTCTTCGAGAATGAATGTATCAGAGATTGCTTATCAGTTGGGTTTTGCCTTTCCGCAGTCATTTAATAAATTCTTCAAACGAGAAACGAACCAAACGCCCCTGGAATTCAGGCAGTATGTTAACCCTTTTCACCAACCACAACGATCATCTCACAAGGACCGATAAAACCATTTTCGGTCTCAAACTTTTTCAGTTCTCCTTCAATTTCGGCCCAAACAGCCTCTTTTTCGTCGGCAGTTAATCCGCTCATCATTTGATGAAGTGCACCAAATGACTCCTTCTCAAATTGAACGCAGTCTTTTGCCGTTGGTAGTTTGACAGGTGAATCCACGCGTATAGCACTAACTTTGATAAATCCGGCTTGCTCAAATGCTATTTCAATTACACCAGCTGCACCCAAACTAAATGGACCGGGCTGACCGGGCAAGGGTGGCGGAAGCTTTGCTCGGTTTCGGATGATGGAAACCGGTATGGAGAAGAATTCATTTTTGTCTGGTGTTGAATAAACGACAGCTGCGGCCTTTCCACCGGGTTTCAAAACCCGCAACATTTCCCGCAATGCTTTCTGTTGATCGGGGA